>NZ_JBITTM010000040.1:0-98126 GCF_044541955.1 Kitasatospora sp. NPDC085464 | reverse complement strand
CACCCGTGGGTGGTCACTATCCGTGACCACCCACGGGTGTTTCGGCGGTGTTTCCGGCAGATTTCGCCGTCACCGTTCCTTCAAGCCGTCACGTACGGTGCTCGTCGCGTCCAGTTCATGATCGACGCCACCGAATGTTGGATTACCCGTCAGTAAGGCACCCCTTGTGCTTCGCCCGGGATTCAAGCAGCATCGGCGTCGCCCGGTCCCAGACTCCACACCCTCCGACAGCCGTCGGCCAAGCGGAGCGCGGGATCCCCACCGGGTGATCCGCCGGCCCCGGTCGGCGGTAGGGAGGGCAGGGGGGTATCCGCGGTCCCACGGCGGTTCCTGTCCTTCGACCGGCCGCGCGGCCCTGCGCGGTCGCTGGTTGTCGCTCGGGGGTGATCGCCGATGTCGTCGGTCCTGCCCGCCGCCCCACAAGGTCGGTCGGTGCTCGGCCGGGAGGGCCGCTCTACGCAGGCCGCTCCCGCGTCCGACGACGCCCAAGGCGCTCTCCGCTACCGAGGACGTAGCTCTCTCCCATCCCAGGCCCCCACCGGCGCGCGCCACGCCGCCGGGGAGCCGGAGATGTACGTCCTAGAAGGAGGACTCGCATGTCCAAGACCTACGGCAAGACCCGCTGGAAGCGCTTCGCCCTGGTGATGGTTCCGAGCGTCGCGGCCACCGCGATGGTCGGCGTCTCGATCGCCAACAGCGCGCTCGCCGCTTCGTTCAGCATTTCCGGCCAGCAGTTCAAGGTCAGCACCGACCAGCTGCACGGCACCAACTTCGCCCAGTTCGGCTCGGTCGACATCGAGGCGAACGGCAAGCCGCACCCGGTCGCGGTCTCGGCCTTCGACCACGCCGACATCACCAACCTGTGCCAGTCGGTGGTGACGGACCTGACCGGCTTCGGTCTGGGCAAGATCACCCTGCAGCTGCACGCCGGTACCGAGGCGGGCAAGCCGGTTCAGGCCGACAACCTGCTGATCGACCTGGAGCAGCTGAAGGCGGACGCGACCTTCACCAACATCAACATCGGTCAGGACGCCTCCACCCTCTCCGGCTCGGCCACCCAGGGCTGGACCCCGCACCCGGGCGTCACCAAGGCCGGCGGCGGCGCCGGTCTGCCCTCCGGCGCGACCGGTTTCGCCCAGGCCGCCAAGGCGGCGGACCTGAGCGGCGTTCAGCAGGTCGCCCGGGCCACCTCGGCCGGCACGTTCAAGCTGAACGGCCTGAACCTCGCGCTGAAGAGCGGCGACGGCGCGGGCAACGAGTGCTTCTGAGTCTCGCTTTGACCGGGACGCCCGCCCGGCACGCCTGACGGCCTGCCGGGCGACGCGCCCCGACGACGGGTCCACCCGGGGCCGGGGACGGCGGAGCATCGCCGCCCCCGGCCCACCCCCATTGTTCTCCCCTCGTAGCGACATCGAGGAGCTGCACCATGTCCAGCGCAACGGTCGAACCCCGGACCGGCCACCAGAACCCGATCGGGTGGCTCTGGCGGCACTTCCGTGATTTCCGCCGCACCAGGCCCTTCTGGGGCGGCCTGCTGGCCATGATCGCCGGCGTCCCGATCCTCTACTTCCCCTACGCGCACCTGACGTTCGGTGGCCTGACCATCGCGATGTCGACCACGGCCGGCGCGGGGTCGCTGATCATCGGCGTGCTGATGATCATCCTCGGTCTGACCGCCTGGTTCCAGCCCGCGGTGCGGGTCTTCGGCGGCATCGCCACCATCCTGCTGACCCTGGTCTCGATCCCGGTCTCCAACCTGGCGGGCTTCGGACTGGCGCTGCTGCCGGGCCTGATCGGCGGCGGGCTGATGGTCTCCTGGGCCCCGCTGCCGGAGCCGAAGACCGCGGCCGAGGGCCGTCGCCGTGGCCGCCGCAAGGGCGCCGAGGCCGCGGCGGCCGCGGACACCGGGACCGGTGAGGCCGTGGCGCAGAGCGTCGCCACCGAGCCGGCCGCCGAGGCTGCCGCGGAGACCACCGCCGCGGCTGCCGCCGAGGCGCCCACCGCCCAACTGCCCGCGCAGGGCGAGCCGCAGGAGCCGGCCGCCCAGCCCGCCGCCGAGGCGTCCGTCCCGAAGCAGGCCGGCGCCACCGACCCGGAGGCCGCGCGGTGACCGGGCCGGCCGAGCAAGCCGACGACGCGGCCGTGCCGGCGCGGCGCTCCGGTCGGCACGCGGCCCCGCGCACGCCCGTACGGGTCAGACTCAGAGGCCGCGCACTGGCGATGGCCGCGGTGCCGACCGCGCTCCTGATGGCCGCCGCCTACACGCCCAACCCGGCGATCGCCGAGGCGGCGGCGGGCAAGCCCTGCGGTGCCGCGCCGGCCACGGTGCCGGACGTCGCGCCGATCGAGACGCCCGTCCCCAAGAGCGAGCTGCCCGAGCCGCCGCCGGGCCCGACCGCCGACCCGACGACGGGCCCGACCGCGGGCCCGACCACCCCGCCGACCGCGCCGCCGACCGCGCCCACCAGCGCGCCCACCCCCGGGCCCTCGAACGGGCCCTCGACCGGCCCGAGCTCGGTGCCGACCCAGCCGACCGGCCAGGCGCCGACCGTCGCGCCGGTCAAGCCGCCGGCCGCGGCGGAGCCCGGCACCCTGCCGCCCGCCGCCCGGGCGGCCGCGCAGCCGCAGGCCGGCGCCGCCACCACCGGGGCGGTCGCGCCGGGCACGGACCGGCCGGGCGTCGGCAGCGGTCCTGGCACGGCGACCCAGGCCGGGCTGATCGACGACATCGTCGGCGGCATCAACCACCTGCTGAACCCGACGGCTTCGCCCAGCCCGACCGCGGCCCCGACCCAGGCGCCCAAGCCGGGCACCACCCCCGCGCCGGCGGCCACCACCCCGACCGCCCCGACCGCCCCGGCCCCGCGGGCCGGCACGCCGGCCCAGCCCGCGCCCGCCCAGCCGCAGGCCCACGGCGCGACCCCGGACGCCACGCCGACGACGACCCCGTCCTCCGGCGGCGCGCCCTCGCCGGCCGCGACGCCGAGCGGGAAGGCGAGCCCCAGGGCGACGCCCTCGGCCGTCGCCTCCGGCACCGCCTCGCCGACCGCGGGCGCCACCGGCACCCCGTCCGCCACGCCCACCGACAACCCCAACTGCGACGTGGACACCCGGGGCCTGACCGCGGGCGCGGCCACGACCGGCCACGTCGTCCCGGAGCAGAACTGGACGCTGCTGACCAGCCGTCTGGCCCTGCACGGCGCGGCCTTCCACGGCGTCTACGACGTGAAGACCCCGACCGGCAGCAAGCGGGTGCTGAAGTTCGTGGTCGACAGCGTGGACATCGACAATCTCGACATGTCGACACTGGAGGGGAACGGCGTCACCTTCCACGTCCAGGGCGCCAAGGGCTCCACCTCGACCATGCGCAACGGCCCGGTCACCATGTACGTGGAGCGGCTGTCCGGCCACCTCTCCAAGGTGCTCGGCCTGCCGATCCCGATCGACCTGGGCGAGATCACCCTCACCCCGGACACCCTGCCGCGCTGGCTGTACGACCTGATCGGCGCCATCCCGATCCCGCTGGACCTGGAGCTGACCGGCGTCACCGCCAAGCAGGCCGGTCAGTTCGGCGGCACCCTGCACATCCCGGGGATGCACATGTTCAACGACGACGCGCCCTACAGCAACGAGTGAGCGACGCGCGCCGGACGCACTGACGCCCGTGGGGCGGCCCTCCGTACGGGAGGACCGCCCCACGGGCGTTCTCAGGTCCTGGGGCTCACTCGCCCCGGGTGCCCAGGTGGTGCACCTGCACCATGTTGGTGGTGCCGGGGATGCCGACCGGGACACCGGCGGTGACGATGACGGTGTCGCCCTCGGCGAGCCGGCCCATCCGCAGCAGCTCACGGTCGACCTGGGCGACCATGGCGTCGGTGGTGGCGACCTGCTCGGTCACGTACGCCTCGACGCCCCAGCTCAGCGAGAGCTGGTTGCGGGTCGCGGAGTCCGGGGTGAACGCGATCACCGGGATCGGCGAGCGGTAGCGGGACAGCCGGCGGGCGGTGTCGCCGGACTTGGTGAAGGCGACCAGCGCCTTGCCGTCGAGGAAGTCGCCCAGCTCGCACGCGGCGCGGGCGACCGAGCCGCCCTGGGTGCGCGGCTTGCGGCCCGGGTTGAGCGGCTGCAGGCCCTGGGAGACCAGCTCCTCCTCGGCCTTCTCGCAGATCCGGCTCATGGTGCGGACGGTCTCGACCGGGTACTTGCCGACGCTGGACTCGGCGGAGAGCATGACCGCGTCGGCGCCGTCCAGGATGGCGTTGGCGACGTCGGAGACCTCGGCGCGGGTCGGGCGCGAGGCGTGGATCATCGACTCCATCATCTGGGTGGCGACGATGACCGGCTTGGCGTTGCGGCGGGCCAGCGTGACCAGCTGCTTCTGGACCAGCGGCACCCGCTCCAGCGGGTACTCCACGGCGAGGTCGCCGCGGGCGACCATGATGGCGTCGAAGGCGAGGACGATCTCCTCCATGGCCTCGACGGCCTGCGGCTTCTCGATCTTGGCGATGACCGGCACCCGGATGCCGACCTCGTCCATGACCTCGTGGACGTCCTTGATGTCGTCCGCGTTGCGGACGAAGGACAGGGCGATCATGTCGACGCCCAGGCGCAGGGCGAAGCGCAGGTCGTCCTTGTCCTTCTCGGACAGGGCGGGCACGTTCACGGCCGCGCCGGGCAGGTTGATGCCCTTGTTGTTCGAGAGCACGCCGCCCTCGACCACCACGGTCTTCACCCGCGGGCCGTCGACGCTGACGACCTCCAGGGCGATGACGCCGTCGTTGATCAGGATCGGGTCGCCGGGCTTCACGTCGCCGGGCAGGCCCTTGTAGGTGGTGCCGCAGATGTACTGGTCACCGGGGACGTCCTCGGTGGTGATGGTGAACTCGTCGCCGTTGTCGACGGTCACCGGGCCGTTGGCGAAGGTCGCCAGACGGATCTTCGGACCCTGGAGGTCGGCCAGGACGCCGATGGCCTTGCCGGTGTCCTCCGAGACCTGGCGGACCTTGCGGTACCGCTCCTCGTGGTCCGCGTGGTTGCCGTGGCTCATGTTCAGTCGGGCGACGTTCATGCCCGCCTCGACGATGGCCTTCAGCTGTTCGTAGGAGTCCGTCGCCGGACCCAGGGTGCAGACAATTTTCGCTCGGCGCATATCGATCAGTCTATCCGTTCGGGTTATGGGTGCATTCGGCACGGACCGGGAGGAATCGCCGACGAATGATTCCGAGGAGTGAGACGATTTTGTGTCAGTCCTCGGACATGTGAGGTTCCCGGTGCACCAGTGCGAAGGCCTGCCGGGCGATCTCCAGCTCCTCGTCGGTGGGCACCACCGCGACCGCCACCCGGGCGTACGCGGGCGAGATGATCCGGGCCGCGCCCGAGCGCACCGAGTTCAGCTCCGGGTCCACGGCGATGCCCAGCTCGTCCAGCCCTGCGGTGGCCGCCGCGCGCACCGGCGCCGCGTTCTCCCCGACGCCCGCGGTGAAGGCGATCGCGTCCACCCGGCCGAGCACCCCGTAGTAGCCGCCGATGTACTTGCGCAGCCGGTGGACGTAGCTGTCGAAGGCGAGCCTGGCGTCCGCGTCCCCCTCGTCGGCGCGGCGCATGATCTCGCGCATGTCGTTCTCGCCGCACAGGCCGCGCAGGCCGCTGCGGCGGTTGAGCAGGTCGTCGATCTCGTCGATCGACAGTCCGCCGACCCGGTGCAGGTGGAACACCACACCGGCGTCGATGTCGCCCGAGCGGGTGCCCATGACCAGGCCCTCCAGCGGGGTCAGGCCCATCGAGGTGTCGACGCAGCGTCCGCCGCTGACCGCCGAGGCGGAGGCGCCGTTGCCCAGGTGCAGCACGATCACGTTGACCTCGGCCGGGTCCTTGCCGAGCAGCCGGGCGGTCGCCCGCGAGACGTACTGGTGCGAGGTGCCGTGGAAGCCGTAGCGGCGCACCCGGTGCTCGTCGGCGACGTCCTTGTCGATCGCGTACCGCGCCGCGTACTCGGGCATCGAGGCGTGGAAGGCGGTGTCGAAGACGGCCACCTGCGGGAGGTCGGGGCGCAGCGCCCGGGCCACCTCGATGCCGGTGATGTTGGCCGGGTTGTGCAGCGGGGCCACCGGGATGAGCCGGCGGATCTCCCCGAGCACCTCCTCGGTGATCACGGTCGGCTCGGTGAACCGCTTGCCGCCGTGGACCACCCGGTGGCCGATCGCGGCCAGCTCGGGGGAGTCCAGCCCGAGGCCGTCGGCGGCCAGCTCCTCGGCGACGGCCTTCAGCGCGGCCGAGTGGTCGGGGAACGGCTGCAGCGCCTCGCGCGGCTCGCCGGCGCGGGGGGTGTGCACCAGGCGCCCGCCCGACTCGCCGATCCGCTCGACCAGCCCGGAGGCCAGTCGGGTGCCGTCCAGCATCTCGATCAGCTGGTACTTCACCGACGAGGAGCCGGCGTTCAGCACGAGAACGCGGGTTCCTTCGCTCATGCCCGGTGCTCCTTGTCGTCCTGGGACTGGATGGCGGTGATCGCCACGGTGTTGACGATGTCCTGCACCAGCGCCCCGCGGGAGAGGTCGTTGACGGGCTTGCGCAGCCCCTGCAGCACCGGGCCGACCGCGACCGCGCCGGCCGAGCGCTGGACCGCCTTGTAGGTGTTGTTGCCGGTGTTGAGGTCCGGGAAGATCAGCACGGTCGCCCGCCCGGCCACCGGGGAGCCCGGCAGCTTGGTGGCCGCGACGTGCTCGTCCACCGCCGCGTCGTACTGGATCGGGCCCTCGACCAGGATGTCCGGCCGCAGCTCGCGGACGAGCTCGGTGGCCTTGCGCACCTTGTCGACGTCGGCGCCGGAGCCCGAGGTGCCGGTCGAGTACGAGAGCATCGCGACCCGCGGCTCCACCCCGAACTGGGCGGCGGTGGCGGCGGCCTGGATCGCGATGTCGGCCAGCTGCTGGGCGTCCGGGTCGGGGTTGACCGCGCAGTCGCCGTACACCAGCACCTTGTCGGCCAGGCACATGAAGAAGACGGAGGAGACGATCGCGGCGCCCGGCGAGGTCTTGATCACCTCGAAGGCCGGCCGGATGGTCGCCGCGGTGGAGTGCACCGCGCCGGACACCATGCCGTCCGCGATGCCCTCCTGGACCATCAGGGTGCCGAAGTAGGAGACGTCCGTGACGACGTCCAGCGCCAGCTCGACGGTCATCCCCTTGTGGGCCCGCAGCCGCGCGTACAGCTCGGCGAACTGGCGGCGCAGCGGGCTGGTGGTCGGGTCGACGAGCCGGACCTGGGCACGGTCGGCGCCCGGCGCCTCCAGCGGCAGCTCGATGCCGAGGCCGGCGGCCTTGCGGCGCACCGCGTCCGGATCACCGAGCAGGGTGAGGTCGCAGATGTTGCGGCGCAGCAGGATCTCGGCCGCGCGCAGCACCCGCTCCTCGGTGCCCTCGGGCAGCACGACGTGCCGGCGGCCGGCCCGGGCCCGCTCCAGCAGCTCGTGCTCGAACATCATCGGGGTGACCCGCTCGGACCGGTCGACCTCGATCAGGTTGGTCAACTCGACGGTGTCGACGTGCAGTTCGAACAGGCCGAGGGCGATCTCGGCCTTCCGGGGACTGGCCGCGGTGAGCTTGCCCTCCAGGTGGGTCAGGGCGGCGGCGGTCGGCCAACTGCCCTCGGGGACGACGGCGACCGGGGTGCCCGGGGCGAGCCGGGCGGCGAGCGCCATCACGTTCGGGCCGGGGTGCTGGCCGAGCGTCAGCAGCACGCCGGCGATCGGCGGGGCGCCGGCGGCGTGCGCGGCCAGCGAGCCGATCACCAGGTCGGCGCGGTCCCCGGGGGTGACGACGAGCGCGCCCTCGGTCAGCGCGTCCAGGAAGGTCGGCAGCATGGCGCCGCCGAAGACGTAGCCGCGCACGTCGCGGGCCAGGCCGGCCGCGTCGCCGAGCAGCACCTCGGCGCCGGTCGCCTCGACCAGCTGGGCGACGGTCGGCGCGGCCAGGGCCGGCTCCTCCGGGATGACGTAGGCGGGGATCGGCAGCTTCTCGGTGAGCTTGCGCTGGATCCGCTGCTTGGCGCCGGCGGCGGTCCGGTTGGCGATCATCGCCAGGGTCTCGCAGCCGAGGTCGGTGTACGCCCGGTGGGCGTTGCGCACCTCGGCGATCACGGCCTCCGGGCCCTTGCCCTGACCGCCCACCACCGGCAGCACGGCGGCGCCGAACTCGTTGGCGAGGCGGGCGTTGAAGGCCAGTTCGTCCGGGATGTTGGTGTCGGCGAAGTCGGTGCCGAGCACCAGCACCGCCTGGCAGCGCCGTTCCATCGCGCGGAACCGGTCGACCAGGACGGAGACCAGCTCGTCCTGCCCCTGGGCGGCCTGCAGCGCGGCGGCCTCCTCGTAGGTGAGGCCGTACAGCTCGGTGCTCGGCAGGTCGATCCGGTAGCGGCCGTGCAGCAGCTCGACGACGTGGTCCGAGCCCGGCTCACCGGGGGCGGAGGCGTGCACCAGCGGGCGGAAGAGCCCGACCCGGTCCACCTGGCGGGTGAGCAGTTCCATGACCCCGAGTTCGACCGCCTGCCGGCCGTCCCCCCGGTCGATCCCGGTCACGTACACGCTGCGCGCCACGTGGGTTTCTCCGTCCCGTCGTCTCGGAAGGTGGTCATATCGACCATACCTTCGCACCCCGAACGACTGTCCGCGAGCAGAGGCGGGCCGGACCGGCAAGGGACGAAGGTCCTGCCGGGGGCGCCGGTGGTCAGCGGGCGGTGGAGCCGTCCGAGCCGGACAGCTCCACCGTGCGCCCGCTGACGAAGACCTCCGACACGCGCGGGTCCACCAGCCAGCCGTGCGGGTGCACGAGGGTGCCGTTGCGGCCCGGGGTCCAGCCGTCGGCGGCGAGCGCGGCCCGCAGGCGGGCCTCCACCTGGTCGGCCGTCACGCCGGCGGGGCTGCCGATGGTGAGGGTCCGGGAGCAGAAGTTCGAGCCGCAGGCGCCCTCGGTGCCGGTGACGTGCTCGATGGTCAGCCCGGGCGGCAGCGGCACCTCGGCGAGGTTCGGGAAGAAGGCGTCGTAGGCGAAGAACTGGTACATCAACACGAGGGCCCCTCCGGCGAGCGCGTGGATGCAGAACGCGACGGCGGCCCCGCTCTCGGGGTCGACGAACCTGTTCTCCGGCCGCGGGCCGCGCAGCCACCGCTCGCCCAGCACGCCCGCCAGGATCACCAGGGCCGCCACGAACGGGTACCCGGCCTGCAGGTCGGCCTTGGGCCAGATGAAGAACCACCCGTACTCCGGGCCGACGATGGCCGCGGCCAGGCCCACCAGGACGGCGAAGACCGCGGCCCCGACCGCCCGGGTCCGCACCAGCGCCGCCCAGCCGACGAAGGGCGCCAGCAGGTAGATCCATTTCAAGAACGTCCACAGCAATACGCGCAAGCCCCCCGCCTGCTGACGATCTGTCTCAGGCGGGGAGCCTAGGCGATCACGCCGGGCGGAGCCAGAGCGTGGCGAGCGGGGGGAGGACCAGTTCCGCGGAGCGGGGCTGGCCGTCCCACTCCACCGCTTCGGCCTTGACCGGGTGGGAGTTGCCGATGCCGCTGCCGCCGTACTCCTCGGCGTCGGTGTTCAGCACCTCCTCCCACAGCTGGTCGCGGCCCGCCAGGCGGGGCAGGCCGACCCGGCGGCCGTGCCGGACGACCGGGGAGAAGTTGCAGACCGCGACCAGCGGGGTGCCGTCGGCCGCGTACCGGACGTAGGAGAGCAGGTTGTCGTCCGCGGCGCCGCCGTCGAGCCAGCGGAAGCCGTCCGGGGTGGTGTCCAGCTCCCACAGCGCCGGGGTGTCGCGGTAGTGCCGGTTGAGGTCGCGGACCAGGCGGCGCACCCCGCGGTGGTCCTCGTGGGCCGGCCACTGCTCGTCGAGCACCCACCACTGCGGGCCGTGCTCGTGGTCCCATTCCGCGCCCTGGGCGAACTCCTGCCCCATGTAGAGCAGTTGCTTGCCCGGGTGGGACCACATGAAGCCCAGGTAGGCGCGGTGGTTGGCGCGCTGCTGCCACCAGTCGCCGGGCATCTTGGAGACCAGGGCCTGCTTGCCGTGGACGACCTCGTCGTGCGAGATCGGCAGGATGTAGTTCTCCGAGTAGGCGTACACCATCGAGAAGGTGATCTCGTTGTGGTGGTACTTGCGGTGCACCGGCTCCTTGGAGATGTAGACCAGCGAGTCGTGCATCCAGCCCATGTTCCACTTGAGCCCGAAGCCGAGGCCGCCGGCGTCGGTGGGGCGGGTGACCCCGTCCCAGGCGGTGGACTCCTCGGCGATGGTGATCACACCGGGGCAGCGCCGGTAGACGGTGGCGTTCATCTCCTGCAGGAAGGAGGCCGCGTCCAGGTTCTCCCGGCCGCCGTACTGGTTGGGCGTCCAGGCGCCGCCCTCGCGGGAGTAGTCGAGGTAGAGCATCGAGGCGACGGCGTCGACCCGCAGGCCGTCGATGTGGAACTCCTCGCACCAGTAGACCGCGTTGGCGACCAGGAAGTTGCGCACCTCCTTGCGGCCGTAGTCGAACTCCAGCGTCCCCCAGTCGGGGTGCTCGGCGCGCAGCGGGTCGGCGGGCTCGTACAGCGGCTCGCCGTCGAAGCGGGCGAGCGCGAAGTCGTCCTTGGGGAAGTGCGCGGGCACCCAGTCGACGATCACGCCGATGCCGTGCCGGTGCAGGGTGTCCACCAGGTACCGGAAGTCGTCCGGCCCGCCGAGCCGGGCGGTGGGGGCGTAGTAGCCGGACACCTGGTAGCCCCAGGAGCCGCCGAAGGGGTGCTCCATCACCGGCATGAACTCCACGTGGGTGAAGTTCAACTCCTTGAGGTAGCGCGGGAGTTCCTCGGCGATTGCGCGGTAGTCGGTGAGGTCGGGGCGCCACGAGGGCAGGTGCAGCTCGTACACCGACATCGGCGCCCGGTGGTGCGGGGCGCGGGCCCGGCGGGCCATCCACTCGCCGTCCTGCCACGCGTAGGCGGAGGAGGTGACCACCGAGGCGGTGCCGGGCGGGCACTGGGCGGCCCGGGCCAGCGGGTCGGCCTTGTCGAGCACCCAGCCCTGCCGGGTGTGCACCTCGTACTTGTACGTGGTGCCCTCGGCCAGGCCCGGGACGAACAGCTCCCAGATGCCGGAGGAGCCGAGCGAGCGCATCGGGTGCCCGGTGCCGTTCCAGTGGTTGAAGTCGCCGATCAGCCGCACTCCGACCGCGTTCGGCGCCCAGACCGCGAACGCCGTGCCGGCCACGCCGTCGACGGTGCGCACGTGCGAGCCGAGCGCCCGCCACAACTGCTCGTGCCGGCCCTCGGAGATCAGGTGCAGGTCCAGCTCGCCGAGGGTGGGCGCGGTGCGGTAGCCGTCCTGCTGGCGCAGCGGCTCGCCGTCCGGGTAGGTCACCAGCAGTGAGTAGTCCCGCAGTTCG
Source organism: Kitasatospora sp. NPDC085464 (assembly GCF_044541955.1). Taxonomy (NCBI): domain Bacteria; kingdom Bacillati; phylum Actinomycetota; class Actinomycetes; order Kitasatosporales; family Streptomycetaceae; genus Kitasatospora; species Kitasatospora sp. NPDC085464. The sequence continues at coordinate 86,707 of NZ_JBITTM010000040.1, read as the reverse complement.
CCGCCGGCCACCAGCCCGGTGAACAGCCCGCTCTGCTGGTGGGTGAGTTCGGCGGGGCCCTGCGGGGTCTCGACGACCACCCGCTCGGCGAACGGGCGCAGCACCCGGACCGCGGTGCCGCCGTGCACCGGGTGCGCGCCGAGCAGGGCGTGCGGGTCGTGGTGCTGCCCGCTCACCAGCCGGTCCACCTCGGACGGCGGCAGCGGCGCCTCGGGCAGGCGCAGGGCCCCGACGGGGGCGTCCGCCGGAACGCCCGCGGGAACGGAGGCCGCGCGCGGCGTGGTCCGCCCGCGCGGCGCCGGGCGCTCGGGCCCGGCGCCGGCGCCCGCCGCTGCGGCACCCCCTCCTTCGTCGGTCGCTCGGCCCGCTCCGCCGTCGGCGTCGGCGAGCCCTTCGGCTCGGGGCGGGTCGGCGGCGCCGGCCAGGAAGGTGGCCGGAACGGTGCGGTCGGGGCGGCCGGTCGGGTCGAGCGGCGTCACGGCGTGGTCCTCCTGCGGCGGGGGTGGGCGAACTCCTGCGGGCGGTACGGGAAGCGGCGGCGCGGGTGGCGGCGGTGCGGGTGGCGGGCGCGGGGGTCGGGGGAGTCAGACGGACAGGGCGAGCCGGTTGATCGCGGCCAGCGGGATCGGCAGCCAGCTCGGCCGGTGCCGGGCCTCGTACACCACCTCGTACACCGCCTTGTCGATCTCCAGCGCCCGCATCAGCTCCGGCGAGGCCGCCGGGTCGGCGCCGCCCCCGGCCGTGTAGCCGGCGCTGAAGGCGGTGCGGTTGCGCTGGGCCCAGGCGGCGGCCAGGTGCGCCAGTTCCGGGTCGACCGGGCCGCCGGCCAGCAGGTGGGCTGCGGCGTAGTCGAAGGAGCGGAGCATGGCGGCGACGTCGCGCAGGGCGGGCTGCGGTTCGCGCCGCTCGTTGACCGACTTGGCGGGCTCGCCCTCGAAGTCCAGCAGGACCCAGCCGTGCGGGGTCCGCATGGCCTGCCCGAGGTGCAGGTCGCCGTGGATGCGCTGGACCGGCAGCCCGTCCGGGTGGGCGTCGGCGAGTTGCTGGAAGGCGGTGCGCAGCGCGGCCCGGAAGCGCAGCAGTCCGGGGACGGCGGCGACGGCGCTGTCCAGCCGGTCGGCCATCGCGGTGGCGAGCCGTCCGGTCTGGGTGCGGTCGAGCCGGGCGACCGGCATCGACCGGGCCAGCACCCGGTGCACCTCGGCGGTGGCCCGGCCGAGCCGGTGCGCCTCGATGGCGAAGTTGCCCGGCGAGCGGTCGCCCTTGAGCCGGCCGACCTGGTCGAGGGCGAGCTCCCAGCCGTCCTCGGCGTCCGGCAGGTAGCGCTGGAGCAGGCCGAGGGTGGCCGGTTCGGCGCGTTCCATCCGGCTCTCGAACCAGGCGGCGACCCGCGGGATGCGGGTGGAGCCGGCCCGGGAGAGGGCGAGCGAGAGTTCGAGGTCGGGGTTGGTGCCGGGGTGGATGCGGCGGAACAGCTTGAGGATGTACGAGGTGCCGTAGATGACCGAGCTGTTGGACTGCTCGGCGGTGGAGGCGCGGCCGGGGAGGTTGGCGGGCAGTCCGGAGCCGGGGGTGCGGCGGAAGGACAGCGAGCCGAAGCGGTCGCCGGTGGCGAGGTGTTCCAGCAGGCGCCCGGTGAGTTCGGGGTCGTGCACCGCGTCGTAGAGGGTCGCGCCGTCGTACGGTCCCTGGCTGAGCCGGCCGAGCACCGCGCCGGGCCCGATGTCCCCGAGTCCCTGCGAGCGGATGCCGAGCAGCAGCTGGTAGATGTCGCCGTGCGGCGCGCCGGCCGTGGTGGCGTGCTCGACCCGCAGCAGCAGGTGCAGCAGGGCCGGGTCGCCGACCTGCAGCGGGGTGCCGACCACCGGGGTGAGACCGGTGATGGGCCGTCCCTTCCCGGCGTACCAGCGCTGGGTGGGCAGCCACGCCGCGATCAGCGGCAGCGCCGCCTGGACGAGCTCGCTGACCCCCAGGGCGGTTCTCCGGACCCCGGAGCCCCGCGCGCCGGTCGGCGTGGTGGAGCCGGCCGGGGCGTCGTGCTGCACATGGGCTTGAGAACGGGAGGTTTCGGACATGACTCCCTTTCCCCGGAAGCACGCGGACTGCCCGACGGGTCGTGGCCGGGTCCGTCAGTCTTCCGGATTGCGGCGGCGCGGCGGTCGCGGCACGCGAGCGTGGCTCGGGTGTCACGCCTTCGTGTGGGTGGCCGTTGGGCTGTTCTCCGTACGCGGTGGTGCAGAGAACTCCGGGGGCGCTGGGGTTCAACTGGCGCCCCCGGAGGGTCTGGTGGTGCCGGTGTGGCGGTGCGGCCGTGGCGGATCGTTACTTCGACCGCCTGGTCCCGCTCAGACGCGGGGGCTGCCGGAGCTGGAACCAGTAGAAGCCGTGCCCGGCCAGGGTGAGCAGGTAGGGCCACTCACCGATCGACGGGAAACGCACCCCGCCGATCAGCTCGACCGGGTACCGCCCGCCGTACTGCCGCAGGTCCAGCTCGGTCGGCTGAGCGAACCGCGAGAAGTTGTTCACGCACATGACCAGGTCCCCCTCGTGCTCGCGCACGAAGGCCAGCACGGCGGGGTTGCTGGACGGCAGTTCGGCGTAGCTGCCGAGGCCGAACGCCGGGTTGAGCTTGCGGATCTCGATCATGCGACGCGTCCAGTGCAGCAGCGAACTCGAACTGCTCTGCTGCGCCTCGACGTTGGTCACCTGGAAGCCGTACACCGGGTCCATGATGGGCGGCAGACTGAGCCTGCCCGGGTCGGCGGAGGAGAAACCCGCGTTGCGGTCCGGGGTCCACTGCATCGGCGTGCGCACGCCGTCCCGGTCGCCGAGCCAGATGTTGTCGCCCATGCCGATCTCGTCCCCGTAGTAGAGCACCGGCGAGCCGGGCAGGGAGAGCAGCAGGGCGGTGAACAGCTCGATCTGGTTGCGGTCGTTCTCCAGCAGCGGGGCGAGCCGGCGGCGGATGCCCACGTTGGCGCGCATCCGGGGGTCCTTGGCGTACTCCGCGTACATGTAGTCGCGCTCCTCGTCGGTGACCATCTCCAGGGTCAGCTCGTCGTGGTTGCGCAGGAAGATGCCCCACTGGCAGCCGTTGGGGATGCGCGGGGTCTTGGCGAGGATCTCGGACACCGGGTAGCGGGACTCGCGGCGCACCGCCATGAAGATCCGCGGCATCACCGGGAAGTGGAACGCCATGTGGCACTCGTCGCCGCCCGAGGTGAAGTCGCCGAAGTAGTCGACGACGTCCTCCGGCCACTGGTTGGCCTCGGCGAGCAGCACGGTGTCGGGGTAGTCGGCGTCGATCTCCTTGCGGACCCGCTTGAGGAACTCGTGGGTCTCCGGCAGGTTCTCGCAGTTGGTGCCCTCGCGGGCGAAGAGGTACGGCACCGCGTCCAGCCGGAAACCGTCGATGCCGAGGTCGAGCCAGAACCGCAGCCCGGCGATCATCTCGTCCTGGACCCGGGGGTTGTCGTAGTTGAGGTCCGGCTGGTGCGAGAAGAAGCGGTGCCAGTAGTACTGCTTGCGGACCGGGTCGTAGGTCCAGTTGGAGGTCTCGGTGTCGACGAAGATGATCCGGGCGTCCGGGTACTGCTTGTCGTCGTCGGCCCACATGTAGAAGTCGCCGTAGGGCCCGTCCGGGTCCTCCCGGGAGGCCTGGAACCACGGGTGCTGGTCGCTGGTGTGGTTCATGACGAAGTCGATGATCACGCGCATGCCGCGGGCGTGCGCGGCGTCGGTGAACTCCATGAAGTCGGCGAGGTCGCCGAACTCCGGCAGCACCGAGGTGTAGTCGGACACGTCGTAGCCGCCGTCGCGCAGCGGCGAGGCGAAGAACGGGGGGAGCCAGAGGCAGTCGATCCCGAGCCACTGGAGGTAGTCGAGCTTGGCCGTGAGCCCCTTGAGGTCCCCGACCCCGTCGCCGTTGCTGTCCTGGAAGGACCGCACCAGCACCTCGTAGAAGACCGCACGCTTGAACCACTCGGGGTCCAGGTTCTTCTTCGAGGTCTCGGGGAAGGTGTCGGGGACGGGCTCGTTCACTGTCACGCTGGGTTCCTCCGAACCGTGAGGAGGTGAGCCGGCTCGGCTGAGGGATCGAGCCGGACGTAGTTGTGCCGGCCCCAGGTGTAGACGGCGCCGGTGAGCTCGTCGTGCACCGCGTACGGGCCGTCGCCGTCGAGGCTGACGGTGGCCTCCTGGACGTGGTGCGGGTCGAGGTTCACCACGGTGATGACCTGGTCGGTGAGGCCCTCGGGGGTGGTCGCGGTCTTGGAGTAGGCGAGCACCTGGTCGTTGTCGGTGGGGTGGAAGCGCAGGTCGCGCAGCTGCTGCAGGGCGGGGTGGCGCCGGCGCAGCCGGTTGAGCACGGTCAGCAGCGGGGCGAGGGTGTCGGTGCGGTTCCAGTCGCGCGGGCGCAGCTCGTACTTCTCCGAGTGCAGGTACTCCTCGGAGCCCGGGTGGGCCGGCTCGTTCTCGTGGAGCTCGTAGCCGGCGTAGACGCCGTAGCTGGGGGAGAGGGTGGCGGCGAGCACCGCGCGGACCGCGAAGGCGGCGCGGCCGCCGTGCTGCAGGTAGGCGTGCAGGATGTCCGGGGTGTTGGCGAAGAAGTTGGGGCGCATGTAGGCGGCTGCGTCACCGGTGAGTTCGGTGAGGTACTCGGTGAGTTCCGGTTTGGTGGTGCGCCAGGTGAAGTACGTGTACGACTGGTGGAAACCGATCTTCGCCAGGGTGTGCATCATCGCGGGGCGGGTGAAGGCCTCCGCCAGGAAAACGACATCGGGGTCAGTGCGGGCGATGTCGGAGAGCACCTTCTCCCAGAACACCACCGGTTTGGTGTGCGGGTTGTCGACCCGGAAGATCCGCACGCCGTGTGACATCCAGAACCGAAGGATTCGGACGGTTTCCTTGACGATTCCGTCCATGTCCTGGTCGAAGTTGACCGGGTAGATGTCCTGGTACTTCTTCGGCGGGTTCTCGGCGTAGGCGATGGTGCCGTCCGCGCGGTGGCTGAACCATTCCGGGTGCTTGTTCACCCAGGGGTGGTCCGGCGAGCACTGGAGGGCGAAGTCGAGCGCCACCTCCAGGTTCAGCTCCCGGGCCTCGGAGACGAAGTGGTCGAAGTCCTCGATGGTGCCGAGGTCCGGGTGGACGGCGTCGTGGCCGCCCTCCGGGGAGCCGATCGCCCAGGGCGAGCCGACGTCGTGCAGACCGGCCGTCAGGGTGTTGTCCGGGCCCTTGCGGAAGGCTCGGCCGATCGGGTGGACCGGCGGCAGGTAGACCACGTCGAAGCCCATCGCGGCGACCGCCGGCAGCCGTTCGGCGGCGGTGCGCAGAGTGCCCGAGCGCGGCGGCTCGACGCCGCTCGGGTCCACCACGGCCCCCTCCGAACGGGGGAAGAACTCGTACCAGGAGCCGAACAGCGCCCGCTCGCGGTCCACCTGCAGCGGCAGCGGGCGGGAGGCGCTGAGCAGCTCGCGCAGCGGGTACCGGGCCAGCAGCTCCAGCACCTCGGGGGCGAGGGCGGCGGCCAGCCGGGACAGCGGCGGCATGGTCGGGTCGCGCAGCGCCTCGGCGGCGGCCAGGACGTCGGCGCGGCCCTCCTTCTTCGGCACGCCGGCCGCGGCCTGCTCGAACAGCCGGGCCCCCTCCTCCAGGACCAGCGCGGTGTCGATCCCGGCGGGCAGCTTCACCGAGGCGGTCCTGCGCCAGGTGGCCACCGGGTCGCTCCACGCCTCCACCAGGTACGACCAACGGCCGGGCGCGGTCGGGGTGACGTACGCGCCCCAGCGGTCGGTGCCCTCGGCGAGCTCGCGCATCGGGGTCCACGGGCCGCTGCGGCCGCGCGGGTCGCGCAGCACCACGTTGGCGTTGACGGCGTCGTGGCCCTCCCGGAAGACGGTCGCGGTGACCAGGAAGGTCTCGCCGACGACGGCCTTGGCCGGGCGGCGGCCGGCGTCGACGAGGGGACTGACGTCCAGGACGGGGATGCGGCCGATCACGGTGTCGCTCTCTGTCTTGCGGGCGGAGGGCTTGGCGGCGGTCTTGCGGGCTGGCCCGGCCGCCGGTTCGGCGGCGGTCTTCGCGGCGGGCGCCTTCGGGGCGGCCGCCTTCCTCGTGGCGGTCTTGCGGGGCGCGGGCTCGGCCCCGGCTCCGGCCTTCGGGGTGGCGGCCGACGCGGTGGCGGTGGTGCGGCGCGTGGTGGTGCGCCTGCGGGGTGCCGCGGTCCGGTCCTCCTCGGTCCCGGGTCGTCGGGCCGTTTCGGAGGACCGCGCCGTCGAGGGCCGGTCCGCGGGGGGTCGGGATTCGGAGGATCCGGTACTGACCGCGCCGGACGCCCTGGGCGCAGGCATCGCCGGATCTGTCCGAGTGTCAGAATCCATCCGTCCGGCGGATTCCGCGACCGCTGAGTCGAGGGCTTCGGCCACCGGTGTGGACTGGTCCCGCGTGTCGCCGTGCATGCCAAGCTCCTGCCCGAGATCGGCGGCAGCTCCCGCGGGCCGGGGGATCGGGCCAGGGGAGTACCGGGAGGACTGCTGGGTGGGGAGGACGTGCGACCGGAGCCTGCCCGCGCCGCTGTCCCCGGCAACCTGCCCGGCGCCCGCCGAGCCGGTGGCAGGACGCCCCCGAGCCCGTGCGCGTCCCGGCGCACGCCTCCGGGGGCGCGCCCCTGGGCGGTCCGGTCCACCCGTGAACGAGCGGGCCGGGCGCGAGGACACGTGTCGGTGCGCGGTGAGCGCCGAATGGGCTAAGAAGAACGGGAACGGCCAACGCGAAAAGGATTCGGACGTGCTGCTTCAAGGGGGACGCCACCCGTCGCCGCACTCCCCACAGCATCAACGACCTTCGGTCATCCTCGCACCGGCGACAAGGTTTTTGCAGCAGTACGACAGTAGTTTCGGGTCTTCTCCCGAGCGGATGCGCCATCGGAAATGGATCCGTACCGAAGAGTTCACGTATTGGTAGCGCGGCTCCTCGAAATGTGCGCCTCGCGCGCCCCCCGTGCAGTCCAATGCGCCGAATGCGATCTCATCAATAGCCCGAACGGATGCCCAATAGCCCACTTGACGCACTGTCGGACCGGCCGCCACGGCTACGCTTCACGCCGTGAAGGCAATCCGCAGATTCACCGTCCGCACCGTCCTGCCCGAACAACTCCAGCCGTTGCACGAGCTGGCCCTCAACCTGCGCTGGTCCTGGCACCCCGAGACCAGGGACCTGTTCCGGTCCGTGGACCCGGAGGTCTGGGCCGCGACCGGCGAGGACCCGGTGCGGCTGCTCGGGGAGGTCCCGGCCGGCCGGCTCGCCGCGCTCGCCGCCGACCGGCGGTTCCTGCGCAGACTCGGCGACCTCGCCGACGACCTGCGCGACTACCTGACCGGCCCGCGCTGGTACCAGACCCGGCAGCAGGAGGCCGAGGCCGCCCCGCTGCCCGCCGCGATCGCCTACTTCTCGCCCGAGTACGGCATCGCCGCCGCGCTGCCCCAGTACTCCGGCGGGCTCGGCATCCTGGCCGGCGACCACCTCAAGGCCGCCAGCGACCTCGGCGTCCCGGTCATCGGCGTCGGGCTGTTCTACCGGCACGGCTACTTCCGGCAGTCCCTCGGCCGGGACGGCTGGCAGCAGGAGCGCTACCCGCTGCTCGACCCGGACGAGCTGGCGGTCAGCCCGCTCCGGGAGGCCGACGGCACCCCCAGCCGGGTCGACCTCGCCCTGCCCGGCGGCCGCACCCTGGCCGCCCGGATCTGGAAGGCCCAGGTCGGGCGGGTCCCGCTGCTGCTGCTCGACTCCGACATCGAGGCCAACTCGCCGGCCGAACGCGACGTCACCGACCGGCTCTACGGCGGCGGCAGCGAGCACCGGCTGCTGCAGGAGATGCTGCTCGGCATCGGCGGCGTCCGGGCCGTGCGCGTCTACTGCCGGCTCACCGGGCACCCCGCCCCGGAGGTCTTCCACACCAACGAGGGCCACGCCGGCTTCCTCGGCGTCGAACGGATCCGCGAACTCGTCGCCGAGGAGCCGGACGGTCCGGACTTCGCCGCCGCCCTGGAGTCCGTCCGGGCCGGCACCCTCTTCACCACCCACACGCCGGTCCCGGCCGGCATCGACCGCTTCGACCGCGACCTCGTCGCCCGCCACTTCGGCGGCGACGCCGCGCTGCCCGGCGTCCCGGTCGACCGGGTGCTCGCGCTCGGCGCCGAGACCTGGCCCGGCGGGGACCCGAAGCTGTTCAACATGGCCGCCATGGGCCTGCGGCTGGCCCAGCGCGCCAACGGGGTCTCCACCCTGCACGGCGAGGTCAGCCGCTCGATGTTCAACGGCCTCTGGCCCGGCTTCGACCCCTCCGAGGTGCCGATCACCTCGGTCACCAACGGCGTGCACGCCGCCACCTGGATCGACCCAGCGGTCGTGCGGCTCGGCGCCGCCGAGATCGGCGCCGAGCGCGCCGAGGAGGCGATGACCACCGGCGAGGCCACCCGCTGGACCGGCCTGGAGGCGATCGGCACCACCGAGATCTGGGAGCTCCGCCGCACCCTGCGCGCCCAGCTGGTGGAGGAGGCCCGCCGCCGGCTGCGCGCCTCCTGGCGCCAGCGCGGGGCCGGGGAGGCCGAGCTCGGCTGGGTCTCCTCGGTGCTCGACCCCGACGTGCTCACCATCGGCTTCGCCCGCCGGGTGCCCTCCTACAAGCGGCTCACCCTGATGCTGCGCGACCAGGAGCGGCTGCGCGGCCTGCTGCTGCACCCCACCCGGCCGGTGCAGATCGTGGTGGCCGGCAAGGCCCACCCGGCCGACGACGGCGGCAAGCGGCTGATCCAGCAGATGGTCGCCTTCGCCGACGACCCGGCGGTCCGGCACCGGATCGTCTTCCTGCCGGACTACGACATGGCGATGGCCCGGCACCTCTACCCCGGCTGCGACGTCTGGCTCAACAACCCCCTGCGTCCGCTGGAGGCCTGCGGCACCTCGGGGATGAAGGCCGCGCTCAACGGCTGCCTCAACCTGTCCGTCCTGGACGGCTGGTGGGACGAGTGGTACGACGGCCGCAACGGCTGGGCGATCCCCACCGCCGACGAGGGCGGCGGAGTGCTCGACCCGGACAGCGGCGAGGCCGAGCGGCGCGACGACATCGAGGCGGCCGCGCTCTACGACCTGATCGAGCACCAGGTCGCCGCCCGGTTCTACGACCGCGACGCGGACGGCCTGCCGCACCACTGGATCGCCATGGTCCGGCACACCCTGGTCACCCTCGGGCCCAAGGTGCTCGCCGGGCGGATGGTCCGCGAGTACGTCGAACGGCTGTACGCCCCGGCGGCGCTGGCCCAGCGGGAGCTGGCGGCGCCGGAAGCCGGGCGCGCGGAGGCGGGCGGGCGGTCCACCGGGCGGTTCACGGGCGCCCGGGAACTGGCCGGCTGGAAGGCGAAGGTCCGGGAGGCCTGGCCGGCCGTCCGGGTCGAGCACGTCGAGGCGGAGTGCCCGACCGAGGCCCAGGAGCTGGGCAGCTCGCTGGCGCTGCGGGTGCAGGTCGCGCTCGGCACCCTGCAGCCGGGCGACGTCGAGGTCCAGGTGGTCTCCGGCCGGGTGGACGAGTCGGACGGCATCTCGGACGCCTGCCTGCTCGCCCTGAAGCCGGTCGGCGGGCCCGACCTGGACGGCCGCACCCGCTACGAGGGCACGCTGGAGCTGTGCCGGACCGGCCCGTTCGGCTACACCGTCCGGGTGCTGCCCGCGCACCCGCTGCTGGCCTCCCCGGCCGAGCCGGGCCTGGTCGCCCTGCCCGTCGAGTCGGCCGGGATGGACGCGGGGCTGCTGCGCTGACGTCGCGCCGGACGACTGCCGTGCGTCCGCGACGGACGGACGGCAGTCGTCCGAGGAGCGGCCCGGCCGGGTGCGTGACGGCGCACCCGGACGGGCACATCGAGGGGCCGGGGGTGTCGGGCGCCCCGCGGCTAGACCAGGCTGTCCCGCCAGGCCCGGTGGAGGGTGGCGAAGCGGCCGGAGCCGTCGACCAGCTCCTGCGGGGAGCCGTCCTCCACGATCCGGCCCTGGTCCATCACCAGGACGCGGTCGGCGATCTCCACGGTGGAGAGCCGGTGCGCGATGATCACCGCCGTCCGCCCGGCCAGCACCGTGCGCATCGCCCGTTGTACGGCCTGCTCGCCCGGGACGTCCAGCGAACTGGTCGCCTCGTCCAGGATCAGCACCGCCGGGTCGGCCAGCAGGGCGCGGGCGAAGGCCACCAGCTGGCGCTGGCCGGCCGAGATCCGGCCGCCGCGCTTGCGCACGTCGGTGTCGAAGCCGTCCGGCAGCGCGGCGATGAACTCGTACGCGCCGATGTCGCGGGCGGCCCGCTCGACCTCCTCGCGGGTGGCGCCGGGGCGGCCGATCGCGATGTTCTCGGCGACCGTGCCGGAGAACAGGAAGGACTCCTGGGTCACCATCACCACCCCGCGCCGCAGCTCGGGGGTGGCCAGCTCGCGCAGGTCCACGCCGTCCAGCCGGATCCGGCCCTCGGTCGGGTCGTAGAAGCGGGCCAGCAGCTTGGCGACCGTCGACTTGCCCGCGCCGGTCGCGCCGACCACCGCGACGGTCTGCCCGGCCGGGATCAGCAGGTCGAAGGGCGGCAGCACCTCCTTGCCGGTGGGGTAGGAGAAGCGGGTCGCCTCGAAGGACACCTCCCGGCCCTTCCGGGCCGCCTGCGGCAGCTCCTTCGGCTCGGCCGGTTCGGCGACGGTCGGCTCGTGGGCGAGCAGGCCGGCGATCTTCTCCAGCGCGGCGGCGGCCGACTGGTAGCTGTTCAGGAACATCGCCAGCTGGTCGATCGGGTCGTAGAGCCGGCGCAGGTAGAGCACGAAGGCGGTGAGCGTGCCCAGCGCCAGCGAGTCGTCGACGGCCAGGTACGCGCCGAACAGCAGCACGCCGGTGAGCCACAGGTTGGCGGTGGCCCGGGAGAGGCCGACGTAGCGGGCGATCTCCAGCAGGCCGTCCGCGGTCGCGGTGGCGGACTGCCGGTTGACCACCGCGAAGGCCGCGTCGTTGGCCTTCTCGCGGCGGAAGGCCTGCACCGGGCGGATGCCGTTCATGGTCTCGGTGAAGCGGACGATCAGCGAGGCCGCCGAGGTGCGGGAGCGGCGGTACACCCGGCGCGAGCGGCTGCGGAAGGACCGGGCGATCAGCGCCAGCGGCACCGCGGACACCAGCGAGACCAGCCCGAGCCGCCAGTCCAGCACCAGCAGCAGCACCGAGATGTAGCAGACCGACAGGAAGACCGTCAGCAGCTCCTGCAGGCCCTCCGAGAGCAGCTCGCGCAGCGCGTCGATGTCACTGGTGGCCCGGGAGATGATCCGGCCCGAGGTGTAGCGCTCGTGGAAGTCCAGGCTCAGCCGCTGGGCGTGCCGGAAGATCCGGCCGCGCAGCTCCAGCAGGATGTCCTGGTTGATCCGGGCGCTGATCTTGATGAACACCCACTGCAGCACCGGGCTGAGCAGCGCGCAGAACAGGTACGCGGCGATGACCGCGACCAGCGGGCCGGAGTCGTGCGCGCGCAGCGCCGGGATGGCGCGGTCCATCGCCACCGCGACCAGCAGCGGGCCGGACTGCAGGGCGGCCTGCTGGACCAGGATCACCACCATCGCGACGGCGATCCGGGCCCGGTGCGGGCCGAGCAGCGAGCGCAGCAGCGCCCGGGGCGCGCCGGGCGGGACGGGGATGTCCTCCTCGTCGGCCGGGGGCGGGGGCAGTTCCTCCTCGGCGGACGCAGCGGACGCGGCGGGCCCGGCCTTCGTGGGTTCGGCGGTCGTGGTCACGGGGCTGCACTTCCTTCGGGCACGAGGGCGGCCTCGCCCGACATCAGTTCGCGGTAGAGCGCGCAGTCGCGGAGCAGCTCCTGGTGGGTGCCGACGGCCTCGATCCGGCCGTCCGCCAGGACCGCGACCCGGTCGGCGAGCAGCACCGTGCTGGGACGGTGGGCCACCACCAGGGCGGTGGTGGTGCCGAGGACCTCGCGCAGCGCGCGCTCGACCAGGGCCTCGGTGTGCACGTCCAGGGCGGAGAGCGGATCGTCCAGCACCAGGAAGGCCGGGTCGCCGACCACCGCGCGGGCCAGGGCGAGGCGCTGGCGCTGGCCGCCGGACAGGCTCAGGCCCTGCTCGCCGACCTCGGTGTCGGCACCTTCGGGGAGCTTCTCCACGAAGCCGGCCTGGGCGGTGGCGAGGGCGGAGCGCAGCTGCTCCCCGCTCGCGCCCGGGGCGCCCATCAGGACGTTCTCCCGGACGGTGGCGGAGAACAGGGTGGGTTCCTCGAAGGCGACCGCGACGAGTTCGCGCAGCCGCTCCCGGGGCAGGTCGCGGATGTCCCGGCCGTCCAGCGTGATGGTGCCGGCGGTGGCGTCGTACAGCCGGGGGAGCAGGGCGGTCAGCGTGGTCTTGCCGCTGCCGGTGGCGCCGACCAGGGCCATCGTCTCGCCGCTGTGGACGTGCAGGTCGATGCCGGTCAGCAGGTCGGGGCTGCCGGCCGGGGCGTCGGGGTAGCGGAAGCGGACGCCGGTGAAGCGGATGCCGTCCCGGGTGGTGAGGCCGGTGGCGGTGCCCGGGTCGGGGGTGTCCGGCTCGTCCAGCACCTCGAAGAAGCGGTCGGTCGCGGTGGCGGCTTCGTTGGCGTACGCGAGCAGCCAGCCGAGCGACTCCACCGGCCAGCGCAGCGCGAGCGCGGTGGAGAGGAAGGCGACCAGGGCGCCGGCGCTCAGCTCGTCGTGGGCGACCAGGTACGCGCCGACGGCGAGGGCGCAGCCGAGGGCGATCTCCGGCAGGCCGACGATCACCGCCCAGAGGTTGGCCAGCAGGTGGGCCTTGTGCAGCTCGGTGCGGCGCAGCTCCCGGGCCTGGGCCCGGAAGCGCTCGGCCATCGAGCGGTGGCGGCCGAAGGCCTTGAGGATCCGGATGCCGAGGACGGACTCCTCGACCACGGTGGCGAGGTCGCCGTTCTGGTCCTGGGCGAGGCGGGAGGCGCCGGAGTAGCCGGACTCGAAGCGCCGGGTGAGGACGAACAGCGGGACGACGGGCACCAGGGCGATCAGGGCGAGCCGCCAGTCCTGGGTGAACATCACCACCGTGCCCGCCAGGAACATGACCGAGTTGACGATCAGGAACACCAGCGGGAAGGCCAGGAACAGCCGCATGGTGTACATGTCGGCGGTGGCCCGGGACAGGAGCTGGCCGGAGCCCCAGCGGTCGTGGAAGGAGACCGGCAGCCGCTGGAGCTTGGCGAAGAGGTCGCCGCGCATCGCCGTCTCCAGCCCGGCCAGCGGGCGGGCCAGCACCACCCGGCGGGTGAAGAACAGTCCGGCCTCGAAGAGCCCGACCAGCAGCACCAGGCCGATCAGCGGCCAGAGGGCGGCGAGGTCGTGCGTGGCGAGCGGGCCGTCCACGATCCGGCCGAGGAGCACCGGGACGGCGAGGGTGCTCAGCATGCCGAGCGTGGCGGCCGTCACCGAGACGACCAGCCGGCCGCGGACGGCGCGCGCGTACGGCCACAGGCGCAGCAGCGAGCGGACCGTGGAGTGGCGGGGCGCGGCCGGCGGTGCGGCTGCGGCGGTGGTGGCCGCCGCGGCGGGTTCGGCGGTCCCGTCGGCGGGCGGGTTGTCGGTGTCTTGTCGGTTCTCGGCCATCGCGGTGAGGGTAGGCAGAGAGCCCGTCACTTCTCATCCGGTTTTTCGCCCCTGTCGGCGGTGTGCGGCGAGAACCGGCCACCCGGACGGGACGTGTGCGGGTGGCCGGTGGGGCGCGCGCGTCGGTTCGTGCAGGGAGGAATGCGCCGTGCGCCTCTTGCGAGCCCCGGCCGATCGGCCGATGGATCTTCTGACGGATGCTCATCGATGCCCGAGTGACAGGAGTGCGGACATGACGGTCGAGACCGAGTCGACCCCGACCCCCGGCCGGGGATCCGCGACAGTGCGGGTGCGGGCCCAGCTCAGCCTCAGCACGACCGCGGCGCGCAACCTGGCGACGACGACCAAGTCGAAGCCGCAGATGCAGGAGATCACCTCCCGCTGGCTGCTGAAGATGCTGCCCTGGGTGCAGGTCAGCGCCGGCACCTACCGGGTCAACCGCCGCCTCAGCTTCGCCGCCGGCCGCGGCCGGGTGGGCTTCTCCGTGGCCGGCTCCGCGGTGAGCGTGATCGCCCCCTCGCTGCGCGAGGTCCCGGCGCTGCGCGGCTACGAGGACGACGCCGTGCTGGAGGAGCTGGCCCGCCGGTTCGTGCAGCGGGACTTCGCGGTCGGCGACGTGCTGGTGCAGGAGGGCGCGCCGATCGAGGAGGTGTTCCTGGTCGCGCACGGCAAGGTGGACCGGATCGGCACCGGCAAGTACGGCGAGCAGGCGGTGCTCGGCTCGCTCGCCGATGGCGACCACCTCGGCGACGAGGCGCTCACCGAGCCGAGCGGCACCTGGCCGTACACCGTGAAGGCGGCGACCTCCGGCACCGCGATGGCGCTGTCCTGGTCGGTCTTCCAGGAGCTGGTCGACCGCTCGGACTCGCTGCGCGAGCAGCTGCTGGGCTTCGCCGCCGACGCCGCGCAGGCCCAGAACGCGCACGGCGAGGCGGAGATCGACCTGTCGGCAGGCCACGAGGGCGAGTACGAGCTGCCCGGTGCCTTCGTCGACTACGAGCTGAGGCCGCGCGAGTACGAGCTGAGCGTCGCCCAGACGGTCCTGAAGGTGCACACCCGGGTCGCTGACCTTTACAACAAGCCGATGAACCAGACCGAGGAGCAGCTGCGGCTGACCGTCGAGGCGCTGCGGGAGCGGCAGGAGCACGAGATCATCAACAACCCGGAGTTCGGCCTGCTCAACAACGCCGACTTCGACCAGCGGATCCAGACCCGCTCCGGGGCGCCCACCCCGGACGACCTGGACGAGCTGCTGAGCATGCGCCGGGACACCGACTACCTGTTCGCCCACCCGCGGGCGATCGCCGCCTTCGAGCGGGAGTGCAACAAGGCCGGCGTCTACCCGGCCACCGTCGACGTGCTCGGCAAGCAGCGGCCGACCTGGCGCGGGGTGCCGATCTTCCCGTGCACCAAGATCCCGGTCTCCGACCAGCAGACCAGCGCGTTCATCGCGATTCGGGTCGGCGAGGACAACCAGGGCGTGGTCGGGCTCACCCAGATCGGCATCCCGGACGAGGTCGAGCCGGGGCTGAACGTCCGGTTCATGGGCATCGACGAGAAGGCCGTCGCCTCGTACCTGGTCAGCACCTACTACTCGGCGGCGGTGCTGGTGCCGGACGCGATCGGCGTGCTGGAGAACGTCGAGCTCGGGCACGCCCGCGGCTGAGCCGGCCGCCGTGCTCCGGCCCTAGGCCCCCGGGGCGGGCGCGCGCAGCAGCTGCAGCGAGCGCCCGCCCAGGACGACGGTGCCCCGCGGGTGCGGCTCGCCCGTCCCCGCCGCGGCCGTGTCGACCACCGTCTCGTACGCGGCCTCCGGCGCCGCCCAGGGCTCTCCGGGCAGGGTGAACACCGTGGTCCGGTGACCGGCGTTGAGCAGCAGCAGGAAGCTGTCGTCGCGCAACGGCCGCCCGGCGTCGTCCCGTTCGGACATCGCGGTGCCGGACAGCAGCATGCCCAGGCAGGCGGTCGGCGCGAACCAGTCGGCCTCGGTCATCTCCTTGCCCAGCGGGGTGAACCAGGCCAGGTCGGGCTGGCCGCCGGGGGTGGCGGCCCGGCCCGAGAAGAACGCCCGCTGCCGCAGCACCGGGTGGGAGCGGCGCAGCCGGATCAGCCGGGCGGTCAGCTCGGACAGCTCCCGCCAGCCGGGCTCCGCCAGCAGCGACCAGTCCAGCCAACTGACCTCGTTGTCCTGGCAGTAGGCGTTGTTGTTGCCGCCCTGGGTGCGGCCCAGCTCGTCCCCGGCGGTGAGCATCGGGACACCCGCGGAGAGCAGCAGGGTGGCGGTCAGGTTGCGCAGTTGGCGCAGCCGCAGCGCGTTGACGTCCCCGTCGGCGGTCTCGCCCTCGGCGCCGTGGTTCCACGAGCGGTTGTCGTCGGTGCCGTCCCGGTTGGCCTCGCCGTTCGCCTCGTTGTGCTTGCGGTCGTAGGAGACCAGGTCGCGCAGGGTGAAACCGTCGTGCGCGGTCACGTAGTTGACGGAGGCGTACGGGCGGCGCCCGCCGCGCTGGTAGAGGTCGGAGGAGCCGGTGAGCCGGTAGCCGAGCTCCCGGACGTCCGGGCGGGCGCCGCGCCAGAAGTCCCGCACGGTGTCGCGGTACTTGTCGTTCCACTCGGCCCACAGCGGGGGGAAGCCGCCCACCTGGTAGCCGCCCGGGCCGACGTCCCAGGGCTCGGCGATCAGCTTCACCCGGCTGAGCAGAGGGTCCTGGGCGACGGCGGCGAGGAAGGGGTGGTCCATGTCCACGCCGTCGCCGCCGCCCGGGCCGCCGCGGGCCAGGGCGGCGGCGAGGTCGAAGCGGAAGCCGTCCACGCCCATCTCGGCGACCCAGTAGCGCAGCGAGTCGGTGACCAGCCGGATCGCCTGCGGGCGGCGGGTGTCCAGGGTGTTGCCGCAGCCGGTGTAGTCGGCGTAGCCGCGCGGGCGGTTGGGCGGGAGGCGGTAGTAGGCGGCGTTGTCGATGCCGCGCAGCGAGAGCATCGGGCCGAGCTCGCCGCCCTCGGCGGTGTGGTTGAACACCACGTCCAGGATCACCTCGATCCCGGCGGCGTGCAGGGCGCGGACCATCTGCTTGAACTCGCCGACCTGGCCGCCGCGCGAGCCGGAGGCGGAGTAGCCGGCGTGCGGGGCGAAGTAGCCGATCGTGTTGTAGCCCCAGTAGTTGACTAGGCCGCGCGCCTGCAGGTGGTCCTCGCTGGCGTACTGGTGGACCGGCAGCAGCTCGACGGCGGTCACGCCGAGGCGGGTGAGGTGGGCGATCGAGGCGGGGTGGGCGAGGCCGGCGTAGGTGCCGCGCAGGTGCGGAGGGACGTCCGGGTGGCGCATGGTGAAGCCGCGCACGTGCAGTTCGTAGAGCACCGTCTCGGCCCACGGGGTCTTCGGGCGGTGGTCGTCGTACCAGTCGTCGTCGTCGTGGACGACCACGGCTCTGGGCACGTAGGGGGCGGAGTCACGGTTGTCCCGGACGGTGTCGGCGACGTCCGCCTCCGGCCAGTTGCGCACGGCGGCGCAGGCGGCGTCGTGCGAGGTGTAACAGCCGTCGACGGCGCGGGCGTACGGGTCCAGCAGCAGCTTGGCCGGGTTCCAGCGGGCGCCGGTCCACGGGTCCCACCGGCCGTGCACCCGGAAGCCGTAGCGGGTGCCGGGGCGCACGCCGGGCAGGAAGCCGTGCCAGACCTGGAAGTCCTGCTCGGTGAGACGGTGCCGGCTCTCCCGACCCTCCTCGTCGAAGAGGCAGAGGTCGACGGCCTCGGCGCCGGCCGCCCAGAGCGCGAAGTTGGTGCCCCGGCGGCCGAGCCGGTCGGTGCGGACGCGGGCGCCGAGCGGCTGCCAGCTGCCGGGCCGCGGTGGCTCGGCGGTGTGCGGGCCGCCGTCCGGCCGTGCCCCGGCTTCCAGCTCCTGCCCTGACGCCATGGCCGTACCCTCCCTGGGCGGGGTGTCCCGGACCCCGTTCACTTCCTCTTTCCCGGATTGCGCAGATCGGAAGCCGCTGAACGGGGGCTTACCGGCGGATGGCCCCCGGGGGAGCGGGGATTCCGGGAGTCGTCCGGCGTGTCCCCCCGTCCGCGGGCGTCGTTGTTCCGGGCGTCGGACGCGAACAGTGGGAGGCCCCGGGATGCGGCGCCGAGGACGGGTGTGGGCGCGGGGTGCGGCGGCGGTGGCCTGCTGCCTGGCCGTTCTCACGGGGTGCGGCGGTGGCGGTGGCGCGCCGGGCGGGGACGCGGCGGTCGGGGCGGCCGCCGACGACGTGGGGCCGGTGCCGTACACCGCTCCGCCGCCGCCGTCCAGGGCGGTGGTGACCGCGCTGCCGGCCGACGGCGCGCAGGACGTGCAGCCGGAGGGCGCGGTCCGGGTGAGTGCCGCGCAGGGCCGGCTGGTGTCGGTGCGGCTGGCGGACGCCAAGGGCACCGAGGTGCCCGGCACGATCACCCGGGACGGCGCCGGCTGGGCGCCCGACGGCCCGCTGCCGCTGGGCACCGCGTTCACCCTGGACGCCGTCGCCGAGGACGACCAGGGGCAGAAGGCCGCCCAGCACTCGGCGTTCTCGACCGTCGCCCGGGCGCACACCTTCGTCGCGTTCTTCACCCCGGAGGACGGCTCGACGGTCGGCGTCGGCATGCCGGTCTCGCTGCGCTTCAGCCGGCCGATCGCCGACCGGGCGGCGGTGGAGCGGGCCGTCCAGGTCACCGCCGACCCGCCGGTGCCGGTGGCCGCGCACTGGTTCGGCAACCAGCGGCTGGACGTCCGCCCGCAGCGGTACTGGGCGGCCGGCACCCGGGTCACGGTGGTGCTGCGGCTGAAGGACGTGCAGGGCGCGCCGGGCGAGTTCGGTACCCAGAGCCGGGACCTGCACTTCACCGTCGGCCGGGCGCAGGTCTCCACCGTGGACCTGGACGCGCACACCCTGACCGTCCGGGCCGGCCAGGGCAGCAAGGTGGTCAAGGTGCTCAAGGTCTCCGGCGGCAGCCCCGACCACTCGACCTACCGGGGGGTGCTGGTGGTGTCGGAGAAGTACAAGGTGACCCGGATGAACTCGCAGACCGTCGGCATGGGCGACGAGTACGACATCAAGGACGTCCCGCACGCGATGCGGCTGACCACCTCCGGCACCTTCATCCACGGCAACTACTGGGCGGCCCCCGGCGTGTTCGGCACCGCCAACACCAGCCACGGCTGCATCGGCCTGGCCGACGAGAAGGGCGGCACCAGCAAGGACTCCCCGGCGGGCTGGCTGTTCGAGCACACCGTCCCGGGGGACGTGCTGGAGGTGAAGGCCTCGACCGGGGACGTCGTGCCGCCGCAGAACGGGCTGAACGGCTGGAACGTGCCCTGGGACCAGTGGGTGGCCGGGAGCGCGCTGCGCTAGCCGGCCCCGCTCCCGCCGCCCGCCCGCCGATTCACGGCCGGTTCACCCCCGCTCCACCCGGGACCCCCGGAGATCCGTTCGAACGGCCCGGTTATCCTGCTCCGACGCGTCCGCAGCCCGGCGCGAAAGATCGGCGCCCGGTGCAACTCATGGGGGCACTCAACGCGTCAAGAGAGTGGATACCGGGAGGGGAGAAACCGTGAAGACGGGTAAGACGGCCGGCGCCGCGATACGCACCAGCAACCGCTACGGGCGGATGAGTGCGATGGCGTTGGTCATGGGTGGGGTGCTGCTGTTCACCGCGGCCTGCAACGACGACAAGGGCAGCGGCTCCGGCGGCTCGGGAGGGGGCAACGCGGCCGCGTCGTCCTCGGCGGACGCCGGGGGCGCGGGCGGTTCGGGCACGACGAAGGCCTCGGCAGCGGTGATCGCCGTCGAGCCGAAGGACGGCGCCCAGGACGTCCAGCCGAACGGGCTGCAGGTGTCGGTCTCCAACGGCAAGCTCACCACGGTCGACGTGACCGACAAGGACGGCAAGCCGGTCACGGGCGCGATCACCGCGGACGGCACCGGCTGGAAGCCCGCGGCGGCGCTCACCGTCGGCATGGCGTACAAGGTGAACGCCCAGGCCAAGGACGCCGAGGGGCTGGTGGCCGCGTCCACCACCTCGTTCACCACGCTGACGCCGGACAAGAAGATCTCCACCAACGACAACATCAGCGACGGCGCCACCTACGGCGTCGGCATGATCGTCTCGGTGGAGTTCAACAAGGCGGTCAAGAACAAGGACGCCGTCGTCCAGGGCATCACCTTCGAGACCAGCAACGGCACCGCGGTCAAGGGCCACTGGTTCGGCGACAAGCGGGTGGACTTCCGCCCCGAGCAGTACTGGGCGCCGGACACCAAGGTGACCATCAAGTACCGGCTGAAGAACGTCGAGGTCGCCCCGGGCGTCTACGGCGACGTGGACAAGGACGAGCCGTTCACCATCGGCCGCTCCCAGGTCGCCACCGCGGACGCCAAGACGCACCAGATGACCATCGAGCGGGGCGGTCAGAGCACCACCGTGCCGGTCACCCTGGGCGCGGACGCCACGCCGTCCTGGGGCGGGACCATGGTGGTGATGGACAAGGAGAAGGTCACCCGGATGAACTCGCAGACCGTCGGTCTCGGCGGCGAGTACGACATCCAGGACGTGCCGCACGCGATGCGGCTGACCACCTCCGGCACCTTCGTGCACGGCAACTACTGGGCGAACCCCTTCGGCAAGTCCAACGCCAGCCACGGCTGCATCTCGATGCAGGACGTGAAGGGCGGCAGCGACACCTCGGTGGCCGGCAAGTTCTTCAACGACTCGATCGTCGGCGACCCCATCAAGATCGTGAACACCAAGGAGAAGACCGTCGCCCCGGACAACGGGCTCGGCGGCTGGAACGTGGACTGGGCCAACTGGTAGGCCCTACCCGGAGGTCGGCCCGGCCAGTCCGGGCACTCCGGTGAGTTCTCTCCGAGCGGTCCGATCCTCACCCGTTGGGGTCGGGCCGCTCGGGTTTCCGGGGCGGCGAGCCCCGCGCATGGCGCAACCTTTCCGGTGACCGGGTGCGTATACCCGGTCGGGCCGGCGCAGGGCCGTCGCACGGTCCGTCGCCGGCCCACGGGGAGTCCGGGGAGTCCAGAGGGAGGGAATCGACGTGAGGTCGATACGCAGAGTGGTGGCCGTCGGCCTGGTCGGCGGAGCGATGACGCTGACGGCCGCCTGCGGCGGGGGCAGCGGGGGCGGTGGGGGCGGCAGCGCGGCCAAGGCCGACCTCGGGGCCGGCGCGGCCGCCTCCCAGCCCGCGGCGGCGGCGCCCACCAGCGCGGCGCCGAAGGTCTCGAAGGCCGCGGTGAGCATCGAGCCCAAGGCCGGTTCGGTGGACGTGGCGCCTAACGCGCTCAAGGTCGGTGCGACGGGCGGCAAGCTCACCACCGTCAAGGTGAGCGACAAGACCGGCAAGGAGGTCCCCGGCACCATCTCCGCTGACGGTGCCTCCTGGACCCCGTCCGCCGCGCTGGCGGTGGGCACCGCCTACCAGGTCAGCGCGATGGCAGCGGACGCCGAGGGCGCGGTCGCCACGGCGGACAGCGACTTCACCACGCTGACCCCGACCGCCCTCGCCAAGGCCTCGGACAACGTGGACAACGACGCCACCTACGGCGTCGGCATGATCGTCTCGGTGGACTTCAGCAAGGACGTCAAGAACAAGGACGAGGTCGCGAAGGGCATCACCTTCGAGACCAGCAACGGCACCGTGGTCAAGGGCCACTGGTTCGGCGACCGTCGGCTGGACTTCCGCCCGGAGCTGTACTGGGCCCCCGGCACCAAGGTGGTCGTGCACTACCGCCTCAAGAGCGTCGAGATCGCCCCGGGGGTGTACGGCGGAGACCGGGACGAGCCCTTCACGATCGGGCGATCCCAGGTTTCGACGGTTGACGCCGCCGCGCACAAGATGACGGTCGTCAGCGCCGGCCAGAGCTCCGACATCGACATCACCTCGGGCTCGGACGACCACCCGACCTGGAACGGCACCATGGTCGTCATGTCCAAGGAGGGCACGGTGCGGATGCAGTCCAGCACCCTGCCCGGCATGACCGGAGCCCCCTACGACCTCCAGGTGCCGCACTCGATGCGGCTGACCACCAGCGGCACCTACGTGCACGGCAACTGGTGGGCCAAGAACAGCATCTTCGGCGGGGACAACGTCAGCCACGGCTGCGTCGGGCTCAAGGACGCCGAGGGCGGCAGCGACTCCAGCTCGATGGGCAAGTTCTACGCGGGCTCGCTCGTCGGCGACGTGGTGGTCGTCAAGAACTCGATCAAGAAGGAGAAGCTCGACCCGTCGAACGGGCTGAGCGGCTGGAACCTGCCGTGGGGCTCCTGGTAGCAGGGCTCGGGGGTCAACCCGGGCTTGACGGACGTCGGCCCGGGTGGCCCCCTCCTTGCATCCGGCATATGCCGACTCGGGGGAGATCGTTTGCTCATTGTCCGTACGCGGCTGCTTGCGTTCCGCAATGATGGTCCGCATGGCGGGTTGGGGCGAAACAGATCAGTCATCAGTTCCCGGGGCCGGCACGGTCGCCGAGGCATCCTGGATCGACGTCCAGGGAGCGCTCTCGGCGCTGGAGCGGCTCAGCTCCGAGGAGCTGGAGGAGATGTATTCCGGCAGGCTGTGCGATCAGTCCTCGCCGAGCGAGGTGCGACTGCCGTCCCGGCCCGAGTCGGGCCCGGTGGCCCGGAGGCTGGTGCTGTCCGTCCTGGAGTCCTGGGACCTCCACCAGCACCTGGAGGCGGGCGAGTTACTCACCAGCGAGCTGGTGGCCAATGCGGTGCGGCACGCCGCCGGGCGCACCATCGGCCTGCACGTCAGCCGCAAGCCGGGCTGGCTGCGGGTCGAGGTCCGCGACTCGTCCCGGGCGCTGCCCTGCATGATCCTGGCCGAGCCCCGGCCGGTGAACGAGCGCGGGCGGGGGCTGAAGATCGTCGACGACCTCGCCGACCGCTGGGGTGCGGACCTGCTGCCGCGGGGCAAGGGGGTCTGGTTCGAGCTCAAGGTGCGCGAGCGGCACTGACGCGAGCGGTGCCGATGCGAGCGGTGCCGATGCGAGCGGTGCCGATGCGAACGGCACCGATGCGAACGGCACCGATGCGAGCGGTGCCGAGCCGTGCGGGTCGTGCCGCCCGGAAAACACGCAGGGCCCCCGGAGTCGCCGTGGTCCGGCGGGTGGGGGCCCCTGCAGGTCATCGCGCCGGCCAAGGGGGTGCGTGCCGCGCGATGGGCGTCGGCAGCGCCAGGTCGGGCCCGCCGAAGTATGCCTTGACTATCGCACGGATCTCAGCATGTGGGCAAACTGGGCGGCTGGGAATCCAAGGTTTGTAACCTGGTTCACCTTTGGATTTTGCATAGGTTCACGCTGTTGCCTGTGAATATTCATGATCGCGGAACTCTATGACGCCGGTCGGCGCCCCCTGGGTACCATCGGCCCGTGGACCTCTACTGGCGCGTCGTGCTGCCACCCCTCAGCGCCTGACCGGGCGCGCGTCGGTGGCTTGACTCCCGGACCCCTGGTTCGGCCCGCCGGGGCCGCCGCGGGGCGGTGACGTGCGCCCGTTCTCGAAACCAGTCCTCCTGACGGTCTTCGACGACGGAAGTTCACGACTGTGCCGAATCGTTTGTCCGAGCGTGCGCGCTCGACCCGCCTCACCCGCTCGACCCGCCTCACCCGCTCGACCCGCCTGACCCGCCAGGCCCGCTCCGCCCCTGCCGCCCGCCGGCCCGCCGTGCTCGGCGGGCCGGTGCCGATCCTCGCGGCCGCGCTGCTGTGGGGCACCACCGGAACCGCCAGTTCACTGGTCCCGGCGGGCGCCCCGGCAGCCGGTGTCGGGGCCGCCGCCCTGGTGCTCGGCGGACTGCTGCTGTTCCTGTCCGACCGCTCCGCACGGGAGTTGCCCCGGGCCTGCGGGCCGCGCGAGCGGTGGCTGCTCGCGGCCGGCGCCGTCGCGGTGACGGGGTACCCGCTCACCTTCTACCCGGCGGTGACCCGGACCGGGGTGGCGGTGGCCACCGTGATCGCGCTGGGCAGCGCGCCCGTGTTCACCGGGCTGCTCGGATGGCTCGCCCGCGAGGGGCGCCCGAGCGGACGCTGGGCCGCGGCCACCGCACTGGCCGTGCTCGGCTGCGCGGTGCTGGTGCTCGGGCCCGAACTCGCCGGGCACGGTGCCGCGGTGGACGTCCTCGGGGTGCTGCTGGCGACGCTCTCCGGGCTCTCGTACGCCGTGTACTCCCTGATCGGCGGCCGGCTGATCGCGGCCGGCCGGCCGTCGGCCGGGGTGATGGGGGCGATGTTCGGCGGGGCGGCGCTGCTGGTGCTGCCGGTGGTGGTGCTCGGGCCGGTGGCCTGGCTGCTCACGGTGCGGGGCGCGGGCGTCGTGCTGCACCTCGCCGTGATCACCACCTTCCTCGCGTACCGGCTGTTCGGCCACGGCCTGCGGCACGCCGGCGCGCAGACCGCCACGACCCTGACCCTGGCCGAGCCCGCCGTCGCCGCCGTCCTGGGCGTGGCGGCACTGGGGGAGCGGCTGCCGGCCGCCTCCTGGTGCGGGCTGGCGGTGCTGGCCGGCGGGCTGGCGTTCCTCGCGCTCCCGGCCCGCCGGTAGCCGCCCCGCTGCGTGGGAAGTCGGCCCGGCCGACTTCCCACGCGGGTGGGGCGGGGTGTCGCGCGTCAGCCGGTGCCCGCCGGGCACTGGGCGGCGAAGCAGAAGCCGGTGAGTTCCGCGTCCCGGAGGCCCTGGATCAGGGTGGGCCAGTCGCCCTCGGGGCCGGCCACGATGACGGCGTAGGCGGTGCCGTTCGGGCCGACGACGACGCGGTCGACCGCTCGCCGGGCGGTGCCGGTCCTGACGTTGTCGTAGGCGTACTCCAGCTCGGCCGCGCCGTCGGCCGTCCGTTCCAGGCGGATGCGGCGGTAACCCGGGTACGTCTTCGGGTCGCCCGCCAGGGTGGCATCGGTCCCGGAGGCCTCCTCGTAGGGGGACCTGTCACCCATCGCGAAGACCTGGATCAGGCTGTGCTCGTCCGCGGTCTGGTAGAAGGTGGAGTCGTTCTTCTCGACCCGCTGCCACCCGTCCGGGACGAGCAGGGTGAAGCCGTTCGGGTCCTGGACCCGGTTGAGGTGCAGCCCGGTGGGGGTCGGCGTCGGCGTGGGCGTCGGGGCGGTTGGTGTGGGGGAGGGCGACGCCGTGACGGTGGGGGCCGGGGTTGACGGCGGGCCGGACGCGGAGCCGGGGGCCGTGGCCGTCGGTGCGCCCGGCAGGGTCGCCGCGCCGCTCGGCTTCCCCCCGTCGTCGTGCCGCGTCAGCAGGTAGCCGCCGCCGCCCGCGAGCACGCCGAGGAGCGCTCCGGCGAGGGCGACCAGCACCACCCGCCGTGTCCCGGTGATCGGCGGGCGCTGCGGGCGCTGCGGGCGAGGGGCGCGCGGTGTCGTGATCAGTGGCGGCTCGCCCGGCGGTGGCGGCGGGAAGGGCGGGTAGGACGGAGGCTGGCGCGGAGGGGGCGGAGGCGGCGGGGCCGCGCCGCCCGCCGGTGGCCGGCTCACCCACTGCTGGCTGTTCTTGTCCCAGTACGTGCCCGTCACGGCCGTTCCCCCCGTTGTCCCCGTTGTCCCCGTTGTCCCCGGTCCCCGCTCAGTGCAGGAACTGCTCGATCGCCTGGACGACTGCCAGCGCCGAGGCGAGTCCGGACACTACCGTGGTCGAACTCCGCAGGAGGTCACGGAGTCGTTCCAGCCGGGTGGGCGGGGCGGTGCCGGTCTGTTCGAGGGCCGTACCGACGGCGTCCAGCTCCTGTTCCACCTCGGCCACACCGTTGCCCTCGGCCCGGGTGAACATCGGCAGGTGGCCGCGCAACGCGTTGACCGCCGCGAGGAGTTCACGGCCCGAGGCGGTGAGGCGCACCGAGGCGTCGACGGCCGTCGAGTCCTTCCCGGCGGCGACGGCCCCGCCCGTCATCGCGCCGATCGACACCCCGCCGGGCGCCGACCCGGGCACCGTCAGGCCGCTCACGTCCGGCAGCGGGTCGGGCGCTCCGGTCCGCTGCGAGCGGTCCTCCGCCCGGGCGCCGTGGCCCGAGGCGACGGCGCCGCCGGTCATCGCGCCGATCGACACCCCGCCGCTCGGCTGGGGCGTGGTCTCCTCGTCGTCCCGCACGTTCCGCTCCTCGCTCATTCGAATGCTCAACTCCCCACCCGTGCAGGCGGATCCGCGTGGCTACGAAGGTTTCCCGCCGGACGGCGGTGCCGCCGCCGTGCCGCCCGACTGCGCCGTGCCCCCGTTGGTGGCGACGGCGCCGCCGCTCATCTCGCCGATGTGGATACCGCCCTGCATCACCTGGATCACGGTCTTGTCGAAGCGGTCGGTCTCGTACCCCGACTGTTCCAGTGCGACGCGGACGCCCTCGATGATCCGCTGCTCGATCGTCCGCAAGTACCGTCTGACGTCCAGCTCCTGGAAGATCGAGATGGTCGAGGTGGTGGCGGCCTCGCGCAGGGAGACGATCGGCCGGGCGGCGACGGTCAGCAGGTCCTCGTCGTCGGCCGTCCCGCCGGCGGCCCGGCCGCCGCCCGGGCGCAGCAGCGAGCGGAGCGCGGCCGGGCCGGCGGTGAAGGCGGACATCGCGGGGCCGCGACGTCCCGGTCGGGTGCCCTGCTGGGCCACCGCGTCCGCGAGCAGCTCGTAGTCGCGGCGGACCGGCCCGAGCACGTGCGGGACGACCTCCACCATCAGCAGGTTCCCCTGGGTGTGCACCCTCAACTGGACGGTCAGCACCACCTGTTCGTCCCATGCGCCGACCCGGATCCGCAGGAAGTGCCGGCGCCGCTCGCCGCCCTCGTCCACCGCCTCGGCGATGTGCCGGGCGATCTCCTCGGGTCCGCGCGGGACCTCGTCGCGCGCCGGGCCGTACGGGAGGTAGACGATGTGCTCGATCTCCAGGTCCCGCAGCCGGTCCAGGCTGATGTCGGCGGTGGCCTGTCGCAGGGCGGCCAGCCGCGGGGCGACCAGGTCGAGGACGGCGCGGGCGGTGAGGCTGCCCTCCGGGGCCACCGGGCCGGTCTTGCGGCGCTTCAGTTCCAGGGTGAACTGCCAGGCCTTGAAGGGGAATCCGGCGCCGAGGAAGGGGTCGGCCGGGTCGTAGACGACGAGCTGCGAGTACTGCTCCCGGGCAATGGCCCGCTGCACCTCCAGGTAGCGCGGCCGGAAGGGCACCCGGCGCGGGTGCCGCGGGAAGTTCTCCCGGGTCAGCTCCTTCCGGAGGGCCTGGGCGACCTGGAGGCGGTGCCGGCCCACCGTCACCGCGAGCGCCAGTGGGAACAGCGTGCCCTCCCAGCCCCCGTCCTTCAGGGAGGTCAACGCCAGCGCCCAGTACAGGATCTGGGCGGTCACGGCGAGGGCGGTGAGCAGTCCGGCGGCGGTGCGCCGGGGCTCGGAGGCCCGGGAGTCGGCCGGAGCGACGGGGGCGTACAGCGCGTGCTGCCGGACCTCCGGGGGCTTGGCGTACCAGGACAGCAGACATACCACGGCGTACAGGACGGCGAAGGTCGCCGTGAAGGGCGGCAGGTAGTGGGAGATCGCACCCCATGCGGTGTCGGACACCG
This sequence comes from Kitasatospora sp. NPDC085464, assembly GCF_044541955.1. NCBI lineage: Bacteria > Bacillati > Actinomycetota > Actinomycetes > Kitasatosporales > Streptomycetaceae > Kitasatospora > Kitasatospora sp. NPDC085464. The sequence continues at coordinate 59,497 of NZ_JBITTM010000040.1, read as the reverse complement.
ACTCCCGGCCGTACGGGTCGTAGTCGTGGTACCCGCTGGTCAGCCCCTCGCCGTACGCCTTCCAGTAGTCGGCGGACGGCGGGTGCTGGATCAGCGCCCAGTAGTCGGTGAGGAAGAAGCCCGACCAGAGCGCGGCGAGCACGGCGCCGGTGCGGATCTCCAGCGCCCGGGCCCGCAGGGCGTGCGCCAGGACGGTGACCAGGTCGAAGCCCAGGGACGGCGGGACGGAACGCTCGTCGTGCTCGACCAGTTCGGTGATGACGCGTCGCCGGTAGTCCGGGTCGAGGTAGACCCCGGCGCAGAGCAGCCGGGTGGCCTCGGACTTCGCGTGGGGCGACGGTGGCGGCTCGTCGGGCGGCGTGGGTGGTCCGGGTGGCTCGTCGGGCCGCACCGGCCCGGGCTGGAAGGTCATCCGCCTCCCCCTCTGGCGTGAACCAACTGGCCGTGATTATGGACCTCCTGACGGTCGGTCGGCCAGTAAAAATGCGCACCGGAAGGACGAAGGCCCCCGGGCGGAGGGGAATCCGCCCGGGGGCCTGGGCCCGGTCAGCCGTGGATCAGCACTCGATGACGTTCACGGCGAGGCCGCCGCGCGAGGTCTCCTTGTACTTGATCTTCATGTCGGCCCCGGTCTCCTTCATCGTCTTGATCGCCTTGTCCAGCGAGACGTGGTGCCGGCCGTCGCCGCGCAGCGCCATCCGGGCGGCGGTGACGGCCTTGACCGACGCCATGCCGTTGCGCTCGATGCAGGGGATCTGGACGAGGCCGCCGACCGGGTCGCAGGTGAGGCCGAGGTTGTGCTCGATGCCGATCTCGGCGGCGTTCTCGACCTGCTCGGGGGTGCCGCCGAGGACCTCGGCGAGGCCGCCCGCGGCCATCGAGCAGGCGGAGCCGACCTCGCCCTGGCAGCCGACCTCGGCACCGGAGATGGAGGCGTTCTCCTTGAACAGCATGCCGATCGCGCCGGCCGCGAGCAGGAAGCGGACGATGCCGTCGTCGTCGGCGCCCGGGATGAAGTTCAGGTAGTAGTGCAGGACGGCCGGGATGATGCCCGCCGCGCCGTTGGTCGGCGCGGTGACCACCCGGCGGCCCGAGGCGTTCTCCTCGTTGACCGCCATCGCGTAGAGGGTCACCCACTCCATCGCGTTGGCCGGCCCGATCCCCTCGGCGCGCAGCGCCCGGGCCCCCGCGGCGGCGCGGCGGCGGACCTTGAGGCCGCCCGGCAGGATGCCCTCGCGGCTCATGCCGGCCCGGACGCACTCCTGCATCACGGCCCAGATCTCCAGCAGGCCGGTGCGGATCTCCTCCTCGCTGCGCCAGGCCTTCTCGTTCTCCAGCATCAGGCCGGAGATGGACAGGCCGGTCTCGCGGGTGAGCCGCAGCAGCTCCTCGCCGGTGCGGAAGGGGTAGCGCAGCGCGGTGTCGTCGGGCTTGACCCGGTCCGCGCCGATGGCGTCCTCGTCGACGACGAAGCCGCCGCCGACCGAGTAGTAGGTCTTCTCCAGCAGCGTCGAGCCGTCCGCCGCGAAGGCCCAGAGGGTCATGCCGTTGGCGTGGTAGGGCAGCGACCGGCGGCGGTGCAGCACGAGCTGGCTGTCGGGGTCGAAGTCGATGACGTGCTCACCGACCAGGTTGATCCGCTTCTCGGCGGTGATCCGCTCGACGTCCTTGTCGGCCTGGTCGACGTCGACGGTGCGGGGCGAGTTGTTCTCCAGGCCGAGCAGGACGGCCTTCGGGGTGCCGTGGCCGTGGCCGGTGGCACCGAGCGAGCCGTACAGCTCGGCGCGCACACCCGTCACCTGGGCCAACAGGCCTTCGGACCGCAGTCGGCGGGCGAACATCCGGGCGGCGCGCATCGGACCCACGGTGTGGGAGCTCGACGGGCCGATGCCGATGGAGAAGAGGTCGAAGACACTGATGGCCACGGAGGACGTCCTTGTCTGGTCTCGTGGAAGGACTTGCGGGCGGGGCGTGGGGGCTTGCTTGCTTCGGGTGGGCGGGCGGGAGCCGACACGGGACGGGGCACCGCGCGCACTGTCCAGTGTGCGCGGTGCCCCGGGGTCCCTGGTCCACCGGCGGGGTGAGGCCGGTCACTCGGGCCCTGTCCACCGGCCGGTCGTCCACTCCCGGCCGCTACGGACTAGTCCTGGTTGGCCAGGTTCGGGTACAGCGGGTACTTGTCGGCCAGCGCGGTGACGCGGGCCTTCAGCGCGGCGGCGACGGTCTCGTCGAAGGCGGGCTTGAGCGCCTCGGCGATGATGTCGGCGACCTCGCGGAAGTCCTCGGCCTGGAAGCCGCGGGTGGCCAGGGCCGGGGTGCCGATGCGCAGGCCGGAGGTGACCATCGGCGGGCGGGGGTCGTTCGGGATCGCGTTGCGGTTGACCGTGATGCCGACCTCGTGCAGGCGGTCCTCGGCCTGCTGGCCGTCGAGCTGGCTGTTGCGCAGGTCGACCAGGACCAGGTGGACGTCGGTGCCGCCGGACAGGACGGACGCGCCGGCCTCGGCGACGTCGGCCTGCAGCAGGCGCTCGGCCAGGATGCGCGCGCCGTCCAGGGTGCGCTGCTGGCGCTCCTTGAACTCCTCCGAGGCCGCGACCTTGAAGGCGACCGCCTTGCCGGCGATCACGTGCTCCAGCGGGCCGCCCTGCTGGCCGGGGAAGACCGCGGAGTTGATCTTCTTGGCGTACTCGGCCTTGGACAGGATGACGCCGCCGCGCGGGCCGCCCAGGGTCTTGTGGGTGGTGGTGGTGACCACGTCGGCGTAGGGCACCGGGTTCGGGTGCAGGCCCGCGGCCACCAGGCCGGCGAAGTGCGCCATGTCCACCATGAGCAGCGCGCCGACCTCGTCGGCGACCCGGCGGAACTCGGCGAAGTCCAGCTGGCGCGGGTAGGCGGACCAGCCGGCGATGATCAGCTTGGGCTGGTGCTCCTTGGCGAGGCGCTCGACCTCGGCCATGTCGACCTGGCCGGTCTTCTCGTCCACGTGGTACGCGACCACGTTGTAGAGCTTGCCGGAGAAGTTGATCTTCATGCCGTGGGTCAGGTGACCACCGTGCGCCAGGTTCAGGCCCAGGATGGTGTCGCCCGGCTGGATCAGCGCGAACATCGCGGCGGCGTTGGCCTGCGCACCGGAGTGCGGCTGCACGTTGGCGTGCTCGGCGCCGAACAGGGCCTTGATGCGGTCGATCGCGATCTGCTCGACCACGTCGACGTGCTCGCAGCCGCCGTAGTAGCGACGGCCGGGGTAGCCCTCGGCGTACTTGTTGGTGAGCACCGAGCCCTGGGCCTCCATGACCGCCACCGGGGCGAAGTTCTCGGAGGCGATCATTTCCAGCGTGGTCTGCTGGCGGTGCAGCTCGGCGTCGACCGCGGCGGCGATCTCCGGGTCGAGGGCGTGCAGGGACTGGTTGAGAACCGTCATGGTGTCTTCCCGGTGGAGGAGGAAAGGGGGCCCCGGTGGGGGCGGGCCGACGCAAGCGCGGCCCGCCCGGTCACGAGCGGGTCAGGCCTTGATGAAGGCGTTGTACTCGTCCGCGCTGAGCAGCTTGCCGGTGGAAGCCACGCGCACCTTGAACAGCCAGCCGCCCTCGAACGGGGCGTCGTTGACCAGGCCGTTGTTGTCCAGGACGTCCTGGTTGATCTCGACGACCTCGCCGGTCACCGGGGAGTACAGGTCGCTGACGGACTTGGTGGACTCCAGCTCGCCGCAGGTCTCGCCGGCGGTCACCTCGTCGCCCACCTCGGGCAGCTGCACGTAGACGATGTCACCGAGGGCGGTGGCGGCGTGCTCGGTGATGCCGATGGTGGAGACACCGTCCTCGGCGTCGGTCAGCCACTCGTGCTCTTCGGTGTACTTCAGGTGCTCGGGGTTGCTCATGGCGTCATTCTCCAGGATGGGAAGCGGGTACGACGAAGCGGGCCGCCGCGCGGACGGCTTCGACCTGCGTCTATGGGAAAACGGGGGGCCCGGACGGGCGTCAGCGGGCGCGCTTGTAGAACGGCAGCGCGACGACCCGGACCGGCTCGTGCTTGCCGCGGACGTCCACCGCGACGGTGCTGCCCGGAGCGGCGTGCGCCGCGTCGACGTAGGCCATCGCGATCGGCTGCCCCAGCGTCGGGGACGGCGCGCCGGAGGTGATCCGGCCGATCGGGGCACCGTCGGCGGAGACCACGGTGTACTCGGCGCGCGGGACGCGCTTGCCCTCGGAGACCAGCCCGACCAGCACCCGCGGCGGGTTGGCCTCCGCCGCGGCGGCGGCCTGCTCCAGCGCCTTCCGGCCGACGAAGGCGCCCTCGTTGGTGGTCTTGTCGAAGCGGACGACCCGGCCCAGGCCCGCGTCGAACGGGGTGAGGTCGGTGGACAGCTCGTGCCCGTACAGCGGCATGCCCGCCTCCAGGCGCAGCGTGTCGCGGCAGGACAGGCCGCACGGGACCAGGCCGCGGCCCTCGCCGGCGGCGGTCAGCGCCTGCCAGATCTCCTCGGCGTCGGCCGGGCGGCAGAAGATCTCGAAGCCGTCCTCGCCGGTGTAGCCGGTGCGGGCCAGCAGCACCTCGCGGCCGGCGACCTGGGCCGGGAGGATCGCGTAGTACTTCAGGCCGGGCAGGTCGGCGTCGGTCGTCCCGGCCAGGATGGCGGTCGACTCCGGGCCCTGGACGGCGATCAGCGCGTAGGTGTCGCGGTCGTCGGTGACGACGGCGTCGAAGCCCTTGGCGCGGGCGATCAGCTCGTCGAGGACCAGCTGGGCGTTGGAGGCGTTGGCGACGACCAGGAAGGCGTCCTCGCGCAGGCGGTAGACGATCAGGTCGTCCAGGATGCCGCCGTCCTCGGCGCAGATCATGGTGTAGCGGGCGCGCAGCACGCCCAGCGCGGAGACGAAGCCGACCAGCGCGTGGTCCAGCATCTCGCCGGCCTGCGGGCCGGTGACGGTGATCTCGCCCATGTGGGAGAGGTCGAACAGACCGGCCTTGGTGCGGACGGCGAGGTGCTCCTCGCGCTCGCTGCCGTAGCGCAGCGGCATGTCCCAGCCGGCGAAGTCGGTCATGGTCGCGCCGAGGGCGCGGTGCAGCGCGTCGAGCGCGGTCAGGCGGAGGGACGACATGGCCAGGAACTCCTCGGTCGGGGCACTCAGGGGTGCACGCGCCGGACCGGACCCGCTCGGGGGCCGACCCTGCGCGCGGGCATGCGGCGGCGTGGGTCTCCCCATCTGTCGTCGAACCTGAGAGCTTCACCGCCCGCCGGCCCGCAGCTGTTTCCAGCTTGGGGGACAGCATGGCGGCTTGCACCGTGGGTGGGCGCGCGACAGGGCCGTGCGCCGCTTTCCAGATGTGCCTAACCCGTGCGGTAGGGGGGCCTGAGAGATTCCGGGGAGGACTTGCTCCTTCGGCGCCGGCTCTGCCGCCACGCTGGCGGCACTCCGGGCTCTCCCGCGCGGGTTCGAGCGGCCGGTATGGAGTTGTGGAGCCCGCGGCGCATGCCGTCGGACGCGCACATCATGGCACGTCCCGGACCGGGAAGGGAGAGGGGACCCGGTCACACGGGAGGAGGGGACCGGGTCGGGCGGGAACGGCGGACCCGACCACCCCGCGCCGTCCCGAACACGGGCCCTAGACTGCTCCGCGTCGGCGCAGCAGAGGGCGGCCGACCGGCAGAGGGCGGAATCGGCGGCGCATGGGGTACCCGGTGGAGCAGCAGCAGGGGTGGGGCGGTCCCGAGGGGGCACCGTCGGGTGGCACGTGGCCGGCCAACGAGCTGGAGCAGGTGCTGACCGCGGCCATGGGCGACCCGGGCGCGACGCCGCGGGTGATCGAGGTGCTGGCCCGCAGCCAGGTGTGGGTGCCGCTGCCGGCCGGGGCCGACCCGCAGGGGCAGGCGCTGGACCTGCCGATCATCGAGCTGGGCGGCGACCCGTACGTGCCGGTGTTCTCCTCGCAGGAGGTGTTCCTGCAGCAGGCGCCGGGGATGGCCTTCGCGATCGCGCCGGTCTGGGAGTTCGCCCGCGGGCTGCCGCTGGGCGTGGGCATCGCGGTGAACCCGGAGGCGGCGGTGGGCATCCCCGTGCCGCCGCAGGGCGTGGCCGAGCTGCGCCGCGGTCCGCGCGAGGACCGTTGGGAGGGCACGGAGGATCCGGCGGCGCCGACCGGCGGCCGGGTGGCGTTGCGCGAGCCGGTGCCGGGCGAGGACCCGGAGCACTTCCTGGCCGCCTGCCGGGCCGAACTTTCGGCCCTTCCCGGGGTGTTGACCGCGCGCCGGGCGCTGGCCAGCATCGAGGGCGAGCCGACCGTGATGTTCGTGGGCGTCCAGTTGGATCCGGCGGCCCCGGCCGAGCCGGCCGCGGTGAACGACGCGCTCGGCCGAGCGCTGGGAACCGCGCCGCTGCCGGGTGGCGTCCACCTCGTACTGCTCGACCTCGCCGACGACCCGGTGGTCGAGTGGCTGCTCACCCGGGTAATGCCTTTCTACACGCGGGTGTGAGCGGGGTTCGTTCGTAGGCACGTCGCCGTGGCGGTGGCCGGTGCCGCGCCATAGGGTGCGTGCAGACGGCCGACGGGCCGGCGGGTTCGAGGAAAGAGGCGCGGCGAGGTGGGCGCATGAGTGCGGGAACGGGAGCGGGCGGGGCGCCGGGGCCCTGGGGCCAGGCCCCGGCCGGGCACCCGGGAGCGGACCCCGGCGTGTTGGAGCACGCCCTGCGCGAGGTCGCGCCGGAGCGCTACGACGCGTACGAGCGACTGCTGCACGCGCTGGCGGACGGCCGGGTCTGGATGCTGCTCTGGCACGGCACGCCGGGCAGTCCGGACGCGCAGTACGGGAACATGGAGATCAGCGGCCACGGCTACGCGCCGGCCGTCACCTCGCCCGAGCAGCTCGCCGCGTCCGGCTGGGCGCGGGCCCACGAGGTCATCTCCGGCCGGGAGATCGCCGCGTCGCTGTACCGCACCCGCTGGGGCCTGTGGCTCAACCCGCACGCCCCCGGTGGCGGTGTCGGCGTGCCCTGGGCCGACCTGCGGCGGATCGCCGCGGGCCTGGACCGGCTGCCGGCCGGTCCGCTGAAGCTGAGCGAGCCGCAGGTCAACGCGCAGCCGTTCTTCGCGCTGCTGGAGCGGCAGGCCGGTGAGGTGCGCGCGGTGCGGGCGCTGCGCCGGGCCTGGGTGCAGCCGGCGGTGGGGGAGCCGTACCTGGCGATCGGCCTGGACCTGTACGAGAGTTCTCCGCCCGCGGTGGAGGCGGTGCGCGCCCTGATGCAGCGGGCGATCGCGGTGGCCCCGGAGGGGCTCGCGGTGTCCACGGTGGCGATGTCGGACGAGTACGACCCGGTGGCGCTGTGGATGCGCGCCAACTCGCGGCCGTTCTTCGACCGGGAGTCCGGGCGCCCGGCGACCGGTCCGTACCCGCCGGTGCCGCCGCCCGCGTACCCGGGGCCGTCGATGCCGGGGCAGCCGACGCCGGGGTGGGCGTACGGCACGCAGGCACCTGCGCCGGGCTGGCAGCAGCAGCCCCAGCAGCCGTGGCCGGGCTACCCCGGGCGCTGATTGCCAAACCCGAAATCCTTGCCACGAAGCCGACTTGATTGTCCATCAAGTCGGCTTCGATGCTTTCCGGACGGATTTCCGGATATGAGGTCCGGCCATCTTGACATGCCTGTTACAGCCATGTGAAGAGGTATATGCCGGAGATCGGGGAGATGCATGCCTGCAGATCACAGTTGGGCATCTGTCGGTTGTCAGGGCTGGCGCAAGCCAGTTCGCATGGCAGAGAGTTCTGCGCAACGCACCGCGCGTCCTGGAACCCCACAAAGGTGAGCGCGCACGCCGACCGCTCGTCCACGCGAAGCCCATGCCGCGTGGCGACAGTGCCCGTGCACGAAGCACTGTCGCGAACACCCGCTCCTCCTACAGCTTTCGCACGTCCGCAGCCGCACCGCCGAAGCCGGCGACCGGCACCCGTGGGCCGGCCACCGTCGGCGAGGGGACCAACTGACCATGACCGCATCCGTGACCACCGCCGGGAACGAGCCGGAGGCAGCCGCCGCCCCGAGCCCGGCCAAGAAGATCGAGGGCCGCTCCCTCGGCCAGATCGCCTGGACGCGCTTCAAGCGCGACAAGGCCGCCGTCATCGGCGGCGTCGTGGTGATCCTGCTGATCCTGCTCGCCGTGCTGGCCAAGCCGATCGAGTCGATGTTCGGGCTCGACCCGGACGCCCTCCACCAGGACCTGCTGGACGCCGACCTCGGCGGTCTGCCGCTCGGCGACTGGGGCGGCATGAGCGGGGACCACCCGCTCGGCATCGACCCGCTGCAGGGCCGGGACCTGCTCACCCGTGTGATCGAGGGCTCCTGGGTCTCCCTGCTGGTCGCCTTCGGCGCGACCGTGCTGTCCAACACCATCGGCACCGTGCTCGGCATCATGGCCGGCTACTACGGCGGCTGGGTGGACACGCTGATCAGCCGGATCATGGACGTCTTCCTGGCCTTCCCGCTGCTGCTGTTCGCGATCGCCATCTCGACCTCGCTGCAGGGCGGTGCGTTCGGCCTGCACGGTCTGCCGCTGCACATCATGGTGCTGATCTTCGTCATCGGCTTCTTCAACTGGCCCTACATGGGCCGGATCGTACGCGGACAGACGCTCTCCCTGCGCGAGCGGGAGTTCGTGCACGCGGCCCGCAGCCTCGGCGCCCGCGGCCCGTTCATCCTGTTCAAGGAGCTGCTGCCGAACCTGGTCGGTCCGATCCTGGTCTACTCGACCCTGCTGATCCCGACCAACATCCTCTTCGAAGCCGGACTGAGCTTCCTCGGCGTCGGCATCCAGCCCCCGCAGGCCTCCTGGGGCGGGATGCTCCAGGACGCGATCCGGTACTACCAGGTGGACCCCCAGTACATGGTGGTCCCCGGTCTGGCGATCTTCATCACCGTGCTCGCCTTCAACCTGCTCGGCGACGGGCTGCGCGACGCCCTCGATCCCAAGAGCAACTGACTCCGGACAGCTGACTCCGCAGCTGACTCCGCGTCAGGACCCTCCACCGCCTCCACATCCCCAAGGGGTTGATCTCTCCCATGCGTAGGTCCCGTACCGTCGCCCTGACCGCGGCGGCCGCCGCCGCGGTCCTGGTCGTGACCGGCTGCTCCAGCTCGCCGAAGAAGAGCGACGACAACTCGTCCTCCGCATCGGGTGGCGGAGCCAACGCGGCCACCAAGAACATCGTCAACGCCTCGGACAAGAAGGGCGGGACGGTCACCTTCGAGATGAAGGGCACCCCGGACTCGCTCGACCCGGGCAACACGTACTACGCGTACATCTACAACTTCTCGCGCCTGTACGCCCGCCCGCTGACCACCTTCAACCCGGCCGCGGGCGAGGACGGCAACAAGCTCGTCCCGGACCTCGCCGAGTCGATGGGCCAGCCCAGCGCGGACGGCCTGACCTGGACGTACAAGCTGCGCCAGGGCCTGAAGTACGACGACGGCACCCCGATCTCCTCGAAGGACGTCAAGTACGCCGTCGAGCGCTCCAACTTCGCGCCGGACGTGAACTCCAACGGCCCGACCTACTTCCACGACCTGCTGGTCGACAACGACACGCCGTACGCGGGCCCGTACAAGGACAAGGCCGGCGGCCTGAACTCGATCGAGACGCCGGACGACACCACGATCGTCTTCCACCTGAAGCACCCGTTCGCGGACTTCGACTACCTGGTCAGCGCCCCGCAGACCGCGCCGGTCCCGCAGGCCAAGGACACCGGTGCCGACTACGTGAAGCACATCGTGTCCTCGGGCTCCTTCAAGTTCGAGTCCTACGAGGACGGCAAGCAGGCCGTCCTGGTGCCCAACACCAACTGGGACAAGAGCACCGACCCGATCCGGAAGCAGCTTCCGGAGAAGATCGTGCTCAAGATGAACATCGACCAGGCCACCATCGACAAGGACCTGCTGGCCGGCAACGCCCAGGTCGACCTGGTGGGCGGCGGCGTCGACCCGCAGACCCAGGCGCAGATCCTGCAGAACCCGAAGCTGAAGGCCAGCACCGACAACGCCTACGGCGGCCGTCTGGTCTACCTGGCGATCAACTCCAAGGTCGCGCCGTTCGACAACGTCGACTGCCGCAAGGCCGTCCAGTTCGCGATCGACAAGGTCTCGGTGCAGACCGCCGAGGGCGGCCCGATCCGCGGCCAGATCGCCAACACGGTGCTCCCGCCGGACATCCCGGGCCACCAGGACTTCAACGCGTTCGAGACCAAGGACAACAAGGGTGACGAGGCCAAGGCCAAGGACGCCCTGAAGGCCTGCGGCAAGGACAGCATCAACACCGTCATCTCGGCCCGCACCGAGCGCGCCACCGAGGTCGCCGCGGCCACCTCGATCCAGGCCGCGCTGAAGAAGGTCGGCATCAACGCCGAGATCCAGCAGTACCCGCAGGGCAAGTACCTGACCGACAGCGCCGGTGCCCCGCAGTTCACCCAGGACCACAACATCGGTCTGATGATGATGCAGTGGGGTGCCGACTGGCCGACCGGCTACGGCTTCCTGCAGCAGATCGTCGACGGCCGCGCGATCAAGCCCTCCGGCAACAGCAACCTGTCCCAGCTGGACGACCCGTCGGTCAACAAGCTGCTCGACGACGCCGCCGTCAACCCGGACAAGGCGGCCCGCGAGAAGATCTACGGCGACATCGACAAGAAGGTCATGGACCAGGCGGTCATCGTCCCGCTGACCTACTTCAAGGTCTTCCTGTACCGCCCGGACAACGCCACCAACCTGGCCTCCACGCCGGCGTTCTCGGGTGAGTACGACTACCTGAACATCGGCACCACCAAGTAAGAGCCTGGCTCCGCATCCCTGAAGGCAGGTGAAGGCAGCGGCGCCCGCCGCCGTCCGGAAGATCCCGGACGGCGGCGGGCCGCCGGAGCCGCCCAACTGTGTTTGCCTACATCATCCGCAGGATCTTCGCGGCGGTGCTACTGCTGCTGGTCGTCAGCGCGGTCACCTTCGCGATCTTCTTCCTGCTCCCGCGCGTCGCCGGCGAGACGGCCGACCAACTGGCCGCCCAGTACATCGGGAAGAACCCCTCACCCGAGGCGATCGCCGCGGTCAAGCAGAACCTCGGCCTCGACCAGCCGCTGTACACCCAGTACTGGAACTTCCTCAAGGGGCTGGTCAGCGGCGCCGAGTACAAGTTCGGGCCGGAACCGGCCACCTGCCACGTGCCCTGCTTCGGCTACTCCTTCAAGAACCACCTGGAGGTCTGGCCCGAGCTGTCCAAGCGGATCCCGGTCACCATCTCGCTCGCCATCGGCGCGGCCGTGCTCTGGCTGGTCTCCGGCGTCGCCACCGGCGTCGTCTCCGCCCTCAAGCCGCGGTCGATCTTCGACCGGCTCTCCATGGGCGTGGCCCTCGCCGGCGTCTCGCTGCCGGTCTTCTTCACCGGCGCGCTGCTGCTCACGCTGTTCAGCTACGAGTGGCCGATCCTGGACAACCTGCAGTACGTCGACTTCACCGACAACCCGCTGATGTGGGCCCGCAACCTGATCCTCCCCTGGATCTCGCTGGCCTTCCTCTACTCCGCGCTCTACGCCCGGCTCACCCGCGCCGGAATGCTGGAGACGATGAGCGAGGACTACATCCGCACCGCCCGGGCCAAGGGCCTGGCCGAGCGCAAGGTCGTCACCCGGCACGGGCTGCGCGCCGCGCTCACCCCGATCGTCACCATCTTCGGCATGGACCTCGGGCTGCTGCTCGGCGGCGCGCTGATCACCGAGCAGGTCTTCTCGCTCCAGGGCGTCGGCCAGTTCGCCGTCCAGGCGATCTCCGACAACGACCTGCCCAAGATCCTCGGCGTCACCCTGCTCGCCGCCTTCTTCATCGTCGCCTGCAACCTCGTGGTCGACCTCCTGTACGCCCTCGTCGACCCCCGGGTGAGGCTCTCGTGACCGAGCTCCAGAAGACCACGGCAGCCGCCGCTCCCGCTCCCGCACCGTCCGGCGACCCGTTCCTGTCCGTGCGGGACCTGCGGATCCACTTCGACACCGACGACGGTCTGGTCCGCTCGGTGGACGGCGTCAGCTTCGACCTGCACAAGGGACGCACCCTCGGCATCGTCGGCGAGTCCGGCTCCGGCAAGTCCGTCACCTCGCTGGGCATCATGGGCCTGCACCGTTCCAAGCGGGCCCGGATCAGCGGCGAGATCCGGCTGAACGGCGAGGACCTGATCGCGGCCGGCCCGGACCGGGTGCGCCAACTGCGCGGCCGTGAACTGGCGATGATCTTCCAGGACCCGCTGACCGCGATGCACCCCTACTACACGGTGGGGCAGCAGATCGTCGAGGCCTACCGGGTGCACCACCCCGAGGCCAACAAGAAGAAGGCCCGGGCCCGCGCGATCGAGATGCTCGACCGCGTCGGCATCCCGCAGCCCGACCGCCGGGTGGACGACTACCCGCACCAGTTCTCCGGCGGCATGCGCCAGCGCGCGATGATCGCCATGGCGCTGGTCAACGACCCCTCCCTGCTGATCGCCGACGAGCCCACCACCGCCCTGGACGTCACCGTCCAGGCGCAGATCCTGGACCTCATCCGCGACCTCCAGGAGGAGTTCGGCTCCGCCGTCATCATCATCACCCACGACCTCGGGGTGGTCGCCGAACTGGCCGACGACATCCTGGTCATGTACGGCGGCAAGTGCATCGAGCGCGGCCCGGCCGAGACCCTCTTCGACGCGCCCGAACACCCCTACACCTGGGGCCTGCTGGGCTCGATGCCGCGCCTGGACCGGGAACTGCAGGACCGGCTCGTCCCGGTCAAGGGCACCCCGCCCAGCCTGATCAACGTGCCGACGGGCTGCGCCTTCCACCCGCGCTGTGCGTACGCCGCCCTGACCGACGGACGCTCCACGAGCGACCTCCCGGTGCTGGCCGAGGCGGCGCCCGGGCACTTCGCGGCCTGTCACCTGCCGGCCGACGAGCGGCACCGCATCTTCGCCGAAGAGATCGCGCCCCGGCTGTGAGCCCGGCCTCGTACCACCTTTCTGGAGAGAACCGATGACGGACACTCAGGCGAGCCAGGCGGCGGCGATCCCGTCGCCGGCACCTGCCTCCGACCGCGAGCCGCTGCTGAAGGTGACCGGCCTGGCACGGCACTTCCCGATCCGCAGCGGGCTGCTGCGGCGCCAGACCGGCGCGGTGCGGGCCGTCGACGGCATCGACTTCACCGTCAACGCCGGCGAGACGCTCGGTGTCGTCGGCGAGTCCGGCTGCGGCAAGTCGACCATGGGCCGACTGGTCACCAGGCTCGACGAACCGACCGGCGGGAAGATCGAGTTCGAGGGCACCGACATCACCCACCTGAGCGTCGGGGCGATGCGACCGCTGCGCCGCGACATCCAGATGATCTTCCAGGACCCGTACTCCTCGCTGAACCCGCGGCACACCGTCGGCACCATCGTCGGCGCGCCGTTCAAGCTGCAGGACGCGGTGCCGGCGGGCGGGCTCAAGAAGGCCGTCCAGGAACTGCTGGAGCTGTGCGGCCTCAGCCCCGAGCACTACAACCGCTACCCGCACGAGTTCTCCGGCGGCCAGCGCCAGCGCATCGGCATCGCCCGGGCGCTCGCGCTGAAGCCGAAGATGATCGTCGCGGACGAGCCGGTCTCGGCCCTGGACGTCTCCATCCAGGCGCAGGTGGTCAACCTGCTGGACGACCTCCAGCAGGAGCTCGGCCTGACCTACCTGATCATCGCGCACGACCTCTCGGTGGTCCGGCACGTCTCGGACCGGGTGGCGGTGATGTACCTCGGCAAGGTCGTGGAGATCGCCGACCGGGACTCGCTCTACCGCACCCCGATGCACCCGTACACCAACGCGCTGATGTCCGCGGTGCCGGTCCCCGACCCGCGCCGCCGCCAGAGCGCCGGGCGCGAGCGGATCCTGCTCACCGGCGACGTCCCCTCGCCGATCAACCCGCCCAGCGGCTGCCGCTTCCGCACCCGCTGCTGGAAGGCCCAGGAGATCTGCGCCACCCAGGAGCCGCCGCTGACCGCGCTGAAGACCGGGCACCAGGTGGCGTGTCACTTCCCCGAGCACAGCGAGGGGAACGACCGGCGCAGCCCGGAGAACGCCGGGCCGGCAGCGGAGGAAGCCTCCTCCTGACACCGCAGGCGGAGGGGAGGATTCCGGACAAGTCATAGTTGTGTGGTGACCTCGCAGATCTTCCCCTCCGACGTGCAGCAGTCGCTGGACCTCGTCGGCATCTTCGTCTTCGCCCTCTCCGGGGGCCTGCTCGCCGTCCGCAAGAACATGGACATCTTCGGGATCTGTGTGCTGGCCGAGGTCACGGCCCTCGGCGGCGGAGTCATGCGCGACCTGGTGATCGGGGCGACCCCGGTCGCCGCGTTCACCAACCTCGGGTACTTCGTGACCCCGCTCGTCGCCGCGCTGGTGGTGTTCTTCCTGCACCCCGAGGTCGAGCGGATCAACCGCGCCGTGCAGACCCTGGACGCCCTCGGGCTCGGACTGTTCTGCGTCACCGGCACCGCCAAGGCGCACGACTTCGGGCTCGGCGCGGTCGCGTCGATCGCGCTCGGCATGGTCACCGCGGCCGGCGGCGGCGTGATCCGCGACGTCCTCGCGGGGGAGATCCCCTCGCTGCTGCGCTGGGACCGGGAGATCTACGCCGTTCCGGCCCTGGTGGGCGCCGCCCTGGTCGCGGTGCTGATCGGTGCGGACCGGCTCACCGGCGTGACCGGCACCGCCGCCGCGCTCACCGCCTTCGGCCTGCGGATGCTCGCCCTGAAGTACGGCTGGCGTGCCCCGCGGGCTTGGCACCGCAACGGTTCTCGCACCAGCGAGGAGTAGGCGAACCGCCGTACGCGAGCGAGATCGCCTCGGCCGTGCACAGCAGTTCCGGCACCATCCGGGCGAGTTCGGCCGCGGGCACCTCGGCGGCCGGGGCGCTCAGCGCGCAGGCCGCGACCGTCCGACCGCCGCTGCCCGCGACCGGCGCGGCCACGCAGGTCACCGGCTCCCGGTGCTCGGCCGACTCCGCCGCCCAGCCCCGGCGGCGCACCGCCGCCAGCTCGGGCTCCTCGGGCACGCCGTCCGCCGGCAGCCCGGCCAGCAGCACCCGGCCCACCGCCGTGCCCGTCACCGGGGCCCGCCGCCCGATCCGGGACGGCCCGGCGGCCGCCGGGCCGGCCACCTCGTCCAGGTACAGCACCTCGCCGTCGTGCAGCACGGCGAGCCGGACGGTGAACCCGCAGCGGGCGTTGAGCTCGGCCAGGTACGGCGCGGCCACCTGCCGGACGTCGAAGTCCTCCAGCGCCCGGTGGGCCAGCGACAGCACCCGGCCGCCGAGCCGGTAGCGCAGGTCGGGCTGCCGCCGGGCGAAGCCGTGCTCCTCCAGGGTGCGCAACAGCCGCAGCGCGGTGGACTTGTGCACCCCGAGGCTGGTCGCGGCCTGGTCGAGGGAGAGCGGTGCCTCGCCGAGCGCGCCGAGCAGGGTCAGCGCGCGGTCGACCGACTGCGTCATGGCGCCCCCGTGGTTCCGGCTGAGAAGTGGCGTCAGGCTAACCGCTGGGTGGTGCAGTGGTACAAACCAGTGCCGGACACGGTCGTCCGGCAGCGGTGCAGACCACTGCCCGGCGCCGCGCCGGATCGTACGCGCGATGGCCGGATCGATGCGCAGGCCTGGAGGGCTGCGCGGTGCGGCCCTCTACAATCGGATGGTTATGCCATACCTGGACCATGCGGCGACCACGCCGATGCTGCCCGAGGCGATCGCCGCGATGACGGCGCACCTGGGGGTGGTCGGCAACGCCTCGGCCCTGCACGCGGCCGGCCGCCGGGCCCGCCGGGTGGTCGAGGAGTCCCGCGAGTCGCTGGCCGAGTCGCTGGGCGCCCGGCCGAGCGAGATCGTCTTCACCGGCGGCGGCACCGAGTCGGACAACCTGGCGGTCAAGGGCCTCTACTGGGCCCGCCGGGACGCCGACCCGGCCCGCACCCGGGTGCTGAGCAGCCCCGTCGAGCACCACGCGGTGCTGGACGCGGTGCACTGGCTCTCCGAGCACGAGGGCGCGTCCGTCGAGTACCTGCCGGTGGACCCGTACGGGCGGGTGCACCCGGAGGCGCTGCGCGCCGCGATCGAGCGGGACCCGGCGTCCGTGGCGCTGGTCACCGTGATGTGGGCCAACAACGAGGTCGGCACCGTCCAGCCGGTGCGCGAACTCGCCGCCGTCGCGACCGAGTACGGCATCCCGATGCACGCCGACGCGGTGCAGGCACTCGGTCAGCTCCCGGTCTCCTTCGCCGAGTCGGGGCTCACCGCACTCACCGTCACCGGCCACAAGATCGGCGGCCCGTTCGGCATCGGCGCGCTGCTGCTCTCCCGCGGCGCCAAGCCCGTACCGCTGCTGCACGGCGGCGGACAGGAACGCGACGTCCGCTCCGGCACCCTGGACGCCCCCGGCGCCGCCGGCTTCGCGGCCGCCGCGGCGTGGGCCGTCGCGCACCGGGAAGAGCAGGCGGTGCTGCTCGGCGGGCTCCGGGACTCACTGGTCTCGGCGGTGCTGGCCGCGGTGCCCGACGCGGTGCTCAACGGCGACCCGGAGCCCGGCGGCCGGCTGCCCGCCAACGCCCACTTCTCCTTCCCCGGCTGCGAGGGCGACGCACTGCTGATGCTGCTCGACGCGGCCGGCATCGAGTGCTCGACCGGCTCCGCGTGCACCGCCGGGGTGCCGCAGCCCAGCCACGTCCTGCTCGCCATGGGCGTCGATCCGCTGCTGGCGCGTGCGTCGCTGCGGTTCTCGCTCGGGCACACCTCGGTGCCGGAGGACGTCACGGCGCTCGCGGAGGCCATCGGGCCGGTCGTCCAGCGGGCGCGCAACGCCGGGCTGGCGTCGGTGCGGCGGTAGGAATCACCGGGGCGGGCATGTTCGGCGGCCACGTACTCTTGTAGTCACCATGACTGACTTCCCGGGTGCCCCGACCACTCCGTCCACCGGCCGTCTGCGCGTGCTCGCGGCGATGTCCGGCGGAGTCGACTCCGCCGTCGCCGCCGCCCGCGCCGTCGAAGCGGGGCACGAGGTGACCGGCGTCCACCTGGCGCTGTCCGCCAACCCGCAGTCCTTCCGGACCGGGGCCCGCGGCTGCTGCACCATCGAGGACTCCCGGGACGCCTGGCGGGCCGCCGACGTGATCGGCATCCCCTTCTACGTGTGGGACCTCGCCGAGCGCTTCCGCGAGGACGTCATCGACGACTTCGTCGCCGAGTACGCCGCCGGCCGCACGCCCAACCCGTGCCTGCGCTGCAACGAGAAGATCAAGTTCGCCGCGCTGCTGGACAAGGCGATCGCGCTCGGCTTCGACGCCGTCTGCACCGGCCACTACGCCCGCATCGTCGACCTCCCGGACGGCTCCCGCGAGCTGCACCGCGCCGTCGACGGCGCCAAGGACCAGTCGTACGTGCTCGGTGTGCTCGACGCCGACCAGCTCGCCCACTCGCTCTTCCCGCTCGGCGACACCACCAAGGACGCCATCCGCGAGGAGGCCGAGCGCCGGGGCCTGGCGGTCGCGAAGAAGCCCGACAGTCACGACATCTGCTTCATCGCGGACGGCGACACCCAGGGCTTCCTGGCCAAGCACCTCGGCACGGCGACCGGCGACATCCTCGACGTCGACGGCACCAAGCTCGGCGAGCACGACGGCGCGTACGGCTTCACCATCGGCCAGCGCAAGGGCCTGCGGATCGGCCGCCCGGCGGCGGACGGCAAGCCCCGGTACGTGCTGGACATCTCGCCGGTGAACAACACCGTGACGGTCGGCCCGGTCGAGGGCCTCGACGTGACCGGGCTGACCGCCATCCGCCCCCGCTGGTGCGGCACCGAGCCGCTGGCGGACGGCCGTTACACCGCCCAGCTGCGCGCCCACGGCGAAGAGGTGCCGGTCTCCGCCTCGGTGGTCGACGGTGAGCTGCGCGTCCGGCTGGACACCCCGGTCCGGGGCATCGCGCCCGGCCAGGCGGTGGTGCTGTACGACGGCACCCGGGTCGTCGGCTCCGCGACGATCGCCACCACCGAACGCCCGGCCGTCAACGCCTGAAGCGGACGGCGCGGCGTCATCCACGGGGATGACGCCGCTGGATCCTCCGGATGACCACGGCCCGGGATTGCATCAACCGGGCTGATTCGAGGGCCCCGGCCGCGAACCTAGTCTCGCGGTCATGAACCGATCCCGCCGCATCGCGGCCCTCGCGGCCCTCCTCCTCGCCCTGCCCCTCCCGACGGCCGGGGCCGCCATGGCCTCGCCGTCGTCGCCGTCTTCGTCGTTGTCCGCTGCTGCGCCCGGCGCGGTGACCCCGGCCGCCTTCCACGGTGAACTGCCGCGCCCCACCGGGCCGTACGCGGTCGGCGAGGAGGTGCTGCACCTGACCGACCAGGGCCGCACCGACCCGTGGGTGCCCTCGGCAGGCCCGCGGCAGGTGGCGGTGTCGATGTTCTACCCCGCCCGGCAGGGCACCGGCGTCCCCGCTCCCTACATGACCCTCGGCGAGGCCCAGGGCTTCGTGGCGACGCGGGTCCCGCCGGGCACCGGACTCCGGCCGCAGGACCTCGCGGACACCGTGACCCACGCCTCCACCGGGGCGAAGGCCGCCGGCGGGAAGTACCCGCTGGTCGTCCTCTCCCCGGGCTTCGAGAACCCCCGTGCCACGCTGACCGGCCTGGCCACCGACCTGGCCTCCCACGGCTACGTCGTGGCCCTGGTCGGCCACACCTACGAGGACTCCGGCGAGACGCTCGCCGACGGCACCACCCCGGGCTGCGCGCTGTGCGACAGCGGCGCCCCGGACACCCTCCCCGACAGCCGGGCGAAGGACGTCTCGTTCGTCCTGGACCGGCTGACCGGGCACGACCCCGCCTGGCGCCTGTCGCACCTGATCGACCGCGACCGCATCGGCATGGCCGGGCACTCCATCGGCGGCGCGTCGGCGCTGACGGCGATGGCCGAGGACCGGCGGATCCGGGCCGGGGTGAACATGGACGGATCGTTCTTCCCGCCCGTCCCGGCCGACACGCTGGCCGGACGCTCGTTCCTGCTGCTCGGCAAGCAGAGCAACCACACCGCCGACGGCGGGGACCCGTCCTGGGGGCAGGCCTGGGCCGGCTGGAAGGGCTACAAGCCCTGGCTGGCCGTCACGGGCACCAACCACGCGAGCTTCACGGACATCCCGGTGCTGGCCGCAGGGATCGGCCTGCCGATGCCTCCGGACACGACCACGTCGCCCGAGCGCGGCATGCAGCTGACCCGGGAGTACGTCGGAGCCTTCCTCGACCGCACCCTGAAGGGCCTCCACCCGCCCCTGCTCGACGGCCCGTCGGCGGCCAACCCGGAGGTGCTGTTCCAGCACCCGTGAGCGGTGCCCGCGCGGGTCACTCGGGGCCCGGCCGTCCGGTGCGGACGGCCGGGCCCGATCAGCGCTGTGGGACGGGGTGGTCGGGGGAGTCCAGCCAGACGTACTGGCCGTCAGGGGTGACGGTCAGGCCGAACCGGTCATGGCCGGGGCGGCCCTGGCCGGACCACCACTGGTACGCGGCCGCGGCCTCGTCCCACAGCCTGCGGGGGCGGTCCGGGTCAGGCCGCTGAGGAGCGTCCGTCCGCACGTGCCTGGTCGGGCTCGGGGGCGCGGTGCGGGGTGAACACGAATGCCGAGGTGTCGCCGTCCAAGTCGATGGTCAGTGATGCATCCAGGGCCTTGGCCAGGCGGGTGAGCAGCGGCAGGGTGGGCGCGGCGTCGCCGCCCTCGATGTTGGAGAGCTGCGGCTGGGTCATTCCTGCGCGCCGCGCCAACTCAGCCTGAGAGAAGCCAAGTTCAGTGCGGCGGTCGTATACGGCCTGGCCAAGTGCAAACGCGTATCCGGCTTCCAAGTAGGCCGGGGACTCCTCGACCGACTCTCCGAGGAGCCTCTTGGTCCGGCGGGTCTTCCACTGCGAGTGGTTCACAGGCTTTCCTCCTTGATCCGGTCATAGCTGTGCTCGGCGGGACCATGGTCCGCCTCGCATGCCTTCTGTGCCTGGTGGGCGCGCTCGACCTCGGCCGTCTCGCGCTGCCTGGTCTTGCGGAACACCGTCAGCAACACGATTCGCCGCTCGGGGGTGAGCCAGTATGTGATGCGTACGGCGTTGCCGTCCATGGTGAAGCGCAGCTCGCGCAGTTTGCCCCCGAGGTGGCGGGTGTACGGCTCCCCGAGCGTGGTTGGGTGGGCCGCGAGCATGTCGGCCGCCCGCTCAGCTACAGGGGCGGGTTGTCGTCGGCGGTGAACGGGGCGCCGTGGCCGGGGACGATCACGTCGGCCGCCGCGAGCACCCGGCGGCGGGAGGCCCGCAGGACCTCGCGGTCGGGGGCGACCGGGTCGTCGGCCGGGCCGTTCCGGTGCCACCACAGGTCGCCGGCGAAGGCGACGACGCCCGCGTCCGTTCCCGCCAGCAGGGTGATGTCCTCGTGGCTGTGGCCGGGGGTGCGGATGAGGCGCAGGGAGGGGGTGAGTTCGTAGCCTTCGGCGTCGCGGTTGGTCCAGTGGTGGCCCTGGTACTCGACCTTGTGGTCGTGGACCCGGGCCTTCCCGAACAGGCCGACGTTCATGGTGTTGTCCGGGTGGTGGTGACTGAGCACGACATCGGTGATGTCGTCCGGGCCGAGCCCCAACTCGGCGAGCGGGGCGAGGATGTCGTCGTGGGCGGCGACCATGCCCGGGTCGAAGATCACGTGCCGTCCCGCGTCCGCGACGTAGGAGACGGTGGCGGCGACCCCGGGGCCGGTGGAGCCGACGTAGCCGGTGGTCAGGACCTGGTACTGGGCGCTGCGGCCGAGCGGTGCGTCGTTCATGCCCCGATCCTTTCGGACGGGCCCGCCCCCGACGAGTGGCACGGATGCCACTGATCGCAGGAAATGTGCCATCATCCGCGGATGGCATCCACGGCTCCCTTCACGACCGTCGCCGCGTACGTCCCGCCCGGCGTCGGCATGCTGGCCGTCGGCATCGTCGCCGAGGTGTTCGGCCCGCACGGGGAGGCGGCGCCGGGCTTCGACTTCGCCCTCTGCGCGGACCGGACGGGAAGCGTCCCGACCGACCTGGGCGTGCCGATCGCCGTCGAGCACGGCCTGGACCGGCTGGCCGCCGCCGATCTCGTGCTCGCCCTGCCCGGCGCCGGATTCCGTACGCCGCCCCCGCCCGCCGTGCTCGACGCGCTGTCGGCCGCGCACGAGCGCGGTGCGCTGGTCGCCGCCCACTGCGTCGGCACGTTCGCGCTCGCCGCCGCCGGTCTGCTCGCCGGCCGCCGGGCCACCACGCACTGGCGGTTCGCCGGCTTGCTGGCCCGCACCCACCCGGACGTCACCGTCGAACCCGACGCGCTCTACCTCGACGAGGGGCGGATCACCACGGGAGCGGGAGCCGCCGCGGGCTTCGACCTGTGCCTGCACCTGATCAGGCGGGAGCACGGAACGGCCCTGGCCAACCACATCGCCCGGGACATGGTGCTGCCTTCCCACCGCGACGGCGGGCAGGCCCAGTACCTGGCCGTGCCCGTCCCCGAGGACGGCCAGGACGAGCGCCTCGCCGAGGTGCTGGCCTGGGCCCGCGAGCACCTCCACGAGCCGCTGCCGGTCGCGGAGTTGGCGCAGCGGGCGATGATGAGCAAACGCTCCTTCCTCCGCCGCTTCGCCGCGGCCACCGGCACCACCCCGCACGCCTGGCTGCGGGACCTGCGGCTGAGCGGCGCCGAGGAACTCCTGGAGACGACCGACCTGCCGGTCGAGGAGATCGCCCGCCGGGTCGGCTACGGCAGCGCGGCCGTCCTGCGCGAACAGTTCGTCCGCCGCCGCGGAGTCCCGCCCCGCACCTACCGCCGGGCCTTCACCCGGGTGACGAGTCCGGCGGCTACGGTTCCCGAGGCACACCTCCCGGGGAGGGCAACATGAGCTTCTACGAGCAGCACCGCGACTTCATCGAGGAGTTGGAGCGGATCGCCCCGAAAGGCGTCCGGATCGAGTGGTCCGGAGACACACTGATCATGCAGGCGCCGCCGTCCGGCATCCACCAGCTCAACCTGGCCCAGATGCGCCGGCAGTTCGAGCAGCACGCTCCTGACGGCTACCTCCCCAGCGAGCGGAGCCAGATCGTCAGCCCGGACGTCTCCAAGGGACGCGAGCCGGACCTGACGTACCTGCCGGTGGAGGTGCTCTCCGAGGCGGGTAACCAGGCTCCGGCCGCGGAAGCCCTGATTGCGGTGGAGGTCGTCTCGCCGTCAAACCCGGGCAACGACCGGATGGACAAACTGCACGACTACGCCGTGATGCGCATCCCGCTCTACCTCATCGTGGACCCGCGCCAGCAGACGGTGACGCTGTTCTCCGATCCGAACCACGACCGGTACCACACCCGCAGCGACCGGAAGTTCGGCGACGCGATCGGCATTCCGGAGCCCTTCGGCTTCACGCTGAGCCTGTCGAAGCTCGTTCCGTACAAGGACTGAGCCCCGAGCCGGGCTACTGCACCTCGCGGTACCAGCGGCGGTGCACCAGGGGTTCGACGCACAGGACCGCCGCTCCCGCGACCGTGCCGACCAGCAGCGCCGATGCGCCGCCGCCGTCGAGGACCGCGCCGAGGCAGCCCGCCGCAACGGCGAGCGGCCGCAGCAGCGTCAGCGGGCCGAGGCCGATGACCATCGCCAGGGTGCCGGCGCGGAACGGCAGCGTGAAGTAGGCCGCCAGCGACAGCAGTACCGCCACCGCGTAGACGGCCAGCGGGAGCAGGTAGCCGAGAGCGCCGGCGGTCAGGTCGGCGTACGTCCGCGCCCGGTCGGCGGCCGTCACCAGCAGGAGGCCGGCGACCACCGCCGGGGCGGTCAGCAGGACGGCCCCGACCGCGAACCCCCGCCCGGCGGCCCGGAGGTTGCGCCGGTGCTTGCGGATGCGGGCGTCGCGTCCGGCGTAGGCGCGGAAGCCGCTGAAGGCCGAGTCGACCAGGCCCAGCAGCAGGAGGGCGGCGGCGAGCGTCATCGGGCGGCCCCGACCAGGTGCTCGGTCCCGACCAGCCGTCGGGCGCGCCGTCCGAGGGCCTGCCGCAGCGGCTCCTCCAACTGCGGGCGCACCCCGATCACCGGCCGCAGGGTGGTGCAGAACGGGTTGGAAAGCCCGCGCGGCTCGTACACCAGCGCCCGCATGCCGGGCACCGCTGCCACCCGCAGCAGCACCTCGTCGGGGTGCGCCCGCATCGCGGAGACGACGCCGTCGTGGCGGCCGAGGGGGTGGCGCATCCGGGCGCGGTGGAAGACCCAGGCGCCGATGGGCGCCAGGCCGGTCGCGGCGATGTCGAAGTGGCAGAAGGCGAGCGCGGGCGACGCCGCCTGGGCCCGGAAGAACTCCCCGAGGGTGTCCGCGCCGAAGTGGTGGAGCACTCCGGTGGAGACGTAGACCGTGGCGGCTTCCGGCAGTTCGAAGGCGTTGCCGTGGACGAAGCGGCAGTCGAGCCCTTCCGCGCGGGCGAGCCGGTCGGCCTCGCCGACGAGTGCGGCGTTCAGGTCGACGCCGACGAGTTCGACGTCGGGGCCGAGGGCGCCGGTCGCGGCGAGCCAGCGGACCAGGTAGCCGAGGCCGCAGCCGATGTCGACCAGGCGGTACGGCCCGGGGCCTCCGCCACCGGCCCGGATCGCGGTGAACAGCGGGCCGAGCAGGTGGACGAGGCGGTCGCCGATGCTCAGTTCCTCGCTGAGCCGCTGGAGTTCGGTGTGCACGCCGACGAGCAGCCGGTCGACGGCGTCGGGGTCGAGCACGCCGTCGCGGTCGGCGGGCAGCCCGGCGACGATCCGGGCGGCCGGTTCGTCCCCGCCCTCCCGCAGCTGCCGGACGACCTCGTCGCGGGCGACCGGGAGCCGGCGGCCGTCGCGCGGGTCCACGGCCGTGATCAGGTCCGATATCTCCAGTTGGCGCACGCGCAGCACCTTAGGGGCAACCGGTCACCGGGCGTAATGCCGGTGAGTGGGGGAGAGGAGGCGTGATAGACCAGTGGGCACTATGAACATCACTGTCTTCTGCTCCGCGTACTCGCTCGACGACCGCTACGCCGCCCCCGCCGCCGAGTTCGCGCGGCTCCTGGGGGAGGGCGGGCACACCCTGGTGTGGGGCGGCTCGAACGCCGGGCTGATGGGCCTGCTCGCCGACGGGGTGAAGGCGGCCGGCGGCACGCTGGTCGGCGTCATGGTCGAGATGCTGCAGCACAAGGGCTACGTCGGCGCCGACGAGCTGGTCATGACGGCCGACCTGGCCGAGCGGAAGGCGGAGCTGGCGGCCCGCGCGGACGCGATCGTGGTGCTCGTCGGCGGCCTGGGCACGCTGGACGAGGTCACCGAGGTGCTGGAGCTCAAGAAGCACGGGATGTTCGACAAGCCGGTCGTCGTCCTGGACACCGAGGGCTTCTACTCGGGCCTGCGGACCCAGCTGGAGCGGATGGACACCGAGGGCTTCCTGCCCCGGCCGCTCACCGAGCTGGTCACCTTCGCCGACACGCCCGCCGAGGTGTTTGTGCAGCTGAAGGCCTGAGAGGATCGGACCCATGGCTGCACATCTGATCACCGGCGCCGGCTCCGGCATCGGCGCCGTCCTCGCCGGGAAGCTCGCCGAGCGCGGCGACGACCTCTGGCTGCTGGCCCGCGACGCCCGCCGGGCGGCGGAGCTGCGGGAGCGCTTCCCGGGCGCCCGCACCCTCGTCGGGGACCTCGGCGATCCGGCCAAGCTGTCCTGGGCCTTCGGGCACCAGCAGCTGCCCGTCACCCTCGACTCCGTGCTGCACGTGGCGGGCGTGGTCGAGCTGGGCACGGTCGGTGAACTGCCGGTCAAGGCGTGGCAGGAGACGCTGAACGTCAACCTGGTCGCCCCCGCCGAGCTGACCCGCCTCCTGCTGCCCTCGCTCCGGCTCGCCAAGGGCCACGTGGTCTTCGTCAACTCCGGCGCCGGCCTCAACGCCCACGCCGAGTGGTCGGCTTACGCGGCGAGCAAGCACGGCCTGAAGGCGCTCGCCGACTCGCTGCGCCAGGAGGAGCACGCGGGCGGCGTGCGGGTCACCTCGGTCTACCCCGGCCGTACGGCGACCGCGATGCAGGTCAAGGTGCACCAGCAGGAGGGCAGGGAGTACGACGCCGCCCGCTGGATCGAGCCCGAGTCCGTCGCCAAGGCGGTGCTGGCCGCGCTGGACGCCTCCCGGGACGCGGAGATCACCGACATCAGCGTCCGCCCGGGACGCTGAGGAACGCCCGGGGGCGCCGGGGCCCACCGGAACGAGGTCCCGGCGCCGCGCACTAGGCTCGGTGGGGTGAGCACCGATCACCCCTTCCCCGACCTGCGCGGCGCCGCCACCGGCGTCGGCTCGCTGCCCGGCACCGACGCCCGGGAGGCCGCCAAGACCTCCACCGGGGCGCTGGAACACCTGCCGTTCCTGCCCGAGCTGCCCGCGCGCGGCCCGGGCGCCGACATGATCGGCCGCGGCGCCGGCTTCCTGGTCGAGCTGTTCGCGCAGACCGAGCCCAGCGGCTGGCGGTTCACCGACCGTCCGGGCCGGGACACCCGGCGCGCCCACTCCTGGCTCGGCGAGGACCTGGACGCCCTGGAGGAGTTCACCCAGGGGTACGAGGGCGCGCTCAAGGTGCAGGCCGTCGGCCCGTGGACGCTGGCGGCGAGCATCGAGCTGAAGCACGGCGAGAAGGCGCTCGCCGACCACGGCGCCTGCCGGGACATCGCCGGTTCGCTCACCGAGGGCCTGCGCCGCCACCTCGCCGACGTCCGCAGGCGGATCCCGGGCGCGGAGGTCGTGCTCCAGCTCGACGAGCCCTCGCTGCCCGCCGTGCTGGCCGGGGCGGTGCGGACCGCCAGCGGTTTCCAGCGGCTGCGCGCCGTCGACCGGCAGGTCGCCGAGGAGGTGCTGCGCGAGACGATCCGCGGTCTGGACGCGCCGGTCGTCGTGCACAGCTGCGCGCCGGACGTCCCGGTCCCGTTGCTGCGCCGCGCCGGAGTCGCCGGGATCTCCCTCGACTTCTCCCTCCTCACCGAGCGCTCGGACGACGACCTGGGCGAGGCGGTGGAGGCGGGCACGACGATCCTCGCCGGTGTCGTCCCCTCCACTGACCAGGCGGTGTCGGACCCGGCCGGTAGTGTCCAGGGTGTCAGGACCTTGTGGCGCAGGCTCGGGTTCGCCCCGGAGCTGCTGGGCCGCCGCGTGCTGGTGACGCCGACCTGCGGGCTGGCCGGGGCCTCCCCGGCGTACGCGCGCAGGGCGCTGTCCCAGAGCGTACGGGCGGCGCAGAGCCTGGTGGACAACCCGGAATGAGAACGTAGGAGGGCTTGCGGTGACGGCTGTCGAGGGCTGGGAGGACGTCCCGGCGGAGGTGCGCCGGCGGCACGCCGAGCTGGCGCAGGAGATCACCGACCACCGCGCCCGCTACTACGAGCAGGACGCCCCGGTCGTCAGCGACTCCGAGTTCGACGCCCTGATGCGCGAGTTGGAGGCGCTGGAGGCCGAGCACCCGGCCCTGGTCACCCCGGACTCCCCGACGCAGAAGGTCGGCGGCGCCCCGACGGAGCTGTTCGCCGAGGTCGAGCACCGCGAGCGCCTCCTCAGCCTCGACAACGCGATGGACGACGACGAGCTCGCCGCCTGGGCCGAGCGCGTCGCCGGCGAGCTGGCCGGCATCGAGTACCACTACCTGTGCGAGCTCAAGGTGGACGGCCTGGCCGTCAACCTCACCTACGAGAACGGCCAGTTGGTGCAGGCGGCGACGCGCGGCGACGGCCGGGTGGGCGAGGACATCACCGCCAACGTCCGCACCATCAAGGAGATCCCGCACCGGCTCAAGGGCGAGAACGTCCCCGAGCTGGTGGAGATCCGCGGCGAGGTCTACTTCCCCACCGAGGCCTTCGAGGCGCTCAACGCCTCCTTCGTGGCGGAGAACGAGCGCCGCCGCGCGGAGAACGAGGAGCGCGCCAAGGAGGGCAAGCGGCCCCGGGCGATGATCCGGCTGTTCATGAACCCGCGCAACGCCGCCGCCGGTTCGCTACGCCAGAAGGACCCGCTGGTCACCGCCTCGCGCCCGCTGCACATGGTGGTGCACGGCATCGGCGCCCGGGTCGGCTTCGACATCGACAACCAGTCGCACGCCTACCGGCTGCTGCACGACTGGGGCCTGCCCACCGCCCGGCACAACGAGGTGGTGGGGACGCTCGACGAGGTGCGGGCGTTCATCGAGCACTTCGGCGAGCAGCGGCACTCGGTCGAGCACGAGATCGACGGCGTGGTCGTGAAGGTGGACGAGATCGCCCTGCAGGGCAGGCTCGGCGCCACCTCCAAGTCCCCGCGCTGGGCGATCGCCTGGAAGTACCCGCCGGAGGAGGTCACCGGCAAGCTCGCCGAGATCAGGGTCGGCATCGGCCGCACCGGCCGGGCCACCCCGTACGCGGTGCTGGCCGAGCCGGTGAAGGTGGCCGGCTCGATGGTGCAGTACGCGACGCTGCACAACCAGGAGGTCGTCAAGGCCAAGGGCGTGCTGCTGGGCGACACCATCGTGCTGCGCAAGGCCGGCGACGTCATCCCGGAGATCCTCGGCCCGGTGGAGAGCCTGCGGGACGGCACCGAGCGGGAGTTCGTGATGCCCTCGCACTGCCACGAGTGCGGGGCCGAGCTGCGCCCGATGACCGAGGGCGACATCGATCTGCGGTGCCCCAACGCCCAGTTCTGCCCGGCCCAGATCCGCGAGCGGATCGCCTTCCTCGGCGGGAGGTCGAGCCTGGACGTCGAGGGCCTCGGCTACGTCGCGGCCACCGCGCTGACCCAGCCGCTGGAGCCGGCCGAGGCGCCGGTGAAGGACGAGGGGGACGTCTTCGGGCTGACGATGGAGCAGCTGCTGCCGCTGCAGGTGCTGGTGCGCGACCAGAAGACCGGCATGCCCAAGCTGGACGACCGCACCGGCAAGGAGAAGAAGGCCACCTTCTTCGCCAACCAGAAGGGCGAGCCCAAGAAGACCGCCGGAGTCCTGCTGGAGAACCTGGAGAAGGTGAAGGACCGCCCGCTCTGGCGGTTCCTCAACGGTCTGTCGATCCGGCACGTGGGGCCGGTCGCGGCGCAGGAGCTGGCGCGGGAGTTCCGCGACCTGGACCGGATCTTCTCGGCCACCGAGGAGGAGCTGGCCGCGGTGGAGGGCGTCGGGCCGATCATCGCCCGGTCCGTGGTGGAGTGGTTCCAGGAGGACTGGCACCGGGAGATCCTGGAGAAGTGGCGCGCCGCCGGGGTGCGCTTCACCGAGGAGTTCGCGGACGAGGAGGAGGCGGAGCGCCCGCTGGAGGGCCTGACCGTCGTGGTGACCGGCACGCTCGCCGGCCACACCCGGGACGGCGCCAAGGAGGCGCTGACCTCGCGCGGAGCGAAGGTGACCGGTTCGGTTTCGAAGAAGACCGATTTTGTGGTCGCCGGTGACAACCCGGGATCCAAGTACGACAAGGCCGTTCAGCTCGGACTGCCCGTCCTGGACGACGCGGGCTTCGCCGTCCTGCTGGCCGACGGACCGGCCGCCGCCCGCGCCCACCTGGGACTTCCGGAGCCGGAGGAGGCCGCCGAGCCGGAGCAGGCGCCCGCCGGGGACTGACCCGGAGCCGACCCGAGCGGCGGTCGGTCGGATCCGTGTTGTTATCGTCCTGATGCAACGTCACCGGGTACGTGCAGTGAAAGCGGGCATTGTGTCACTGTGTGACACTCGTGCGCGGTGGCGCGTTTCCGGTTGTCCGAAAGTCTGCCCACCGGGTGGGCCCAGGCATACCCTGGTGCGCAACAGAGTGTCAGCAGGGGTGGGGGCACCGGCTGGGCCGGTGCTCCGCGGGGTCGCTCCATGCCCGGCAGCTGTCGGTACCGGCACGGTGCCTCACCGTAAGGCGGCCTGACGGGGCGGGCCCGACGGAGGACAGGGCTTATGGATCGTACGACCGGCGGTGCGCCCACACGCCCGCCGCAGGGGGTGGCGGGTGCGGTCCTGCTGCTCGGCGTGCTGCTGGCCGGTGCTGCGCCGCTCATCCCGCTGGCCGTCCTGGTCTACCGGTACGAACCCGAACTGCTGCCGCTGTTCGCGGTGCCCCTGGCCGTGCTGGTGGCGGCCTGGCGGATCGCCAGGGACCGCGCCCGTGACCAACTGACCGACCCGCTGACGGACCTGCCCAACCGTCAGGCCTTACTGCTGGCCGCCCAGGAGGCGATCGCGGAGTGCGACCAGGGGTACAGCGTCGGTCTCATCCTGCTTGACCTCGACCGCTTCCGATCACTCAATGACACACTCGGTCATACGGCCGGTGACCGGTTGCTGGTTCACATCTCCCGCCGACTGCACCGCGCACTGCGCTCCGGCGGCCCGGCCGGCAGCGCCACCCGGGAGTCCATCGACGACGTCTTCGCCGGGCTGCCCCGGCACTACCGGCGCGGCCGCCCGATGGTGGCGCGGATGGGCGGCGACGAGTTCGCCGTCCTGCTGCCCGGCATCAACTGCCCGGACAGCCTGGAGCGGGTCGCCAAGGCGCTGATCGCCGAACTGGCCGCCCCGATCCGGCTGGACGGGCTGCTGCTCGTCCTGGAGGCCAGCGCCGGCGTCTGCGTCTACCCGCAGCACGCCCAGGACGCCGAGTCCCTGCTGCGCCGCGCCGACGTCGCGATGGGCCACGCCCAGCGCGGCTGCAGCGGCGTCGCCCAATACGACGAGACCCAGGACGCCGACACCCCGTACCGGATCGGGCTGCTGGGGGACCTGCGGCGGGCCCTGGAGACCGGCGAGGTGCAGCTGCACTACCAGCCCAAGGTGGCCTTCGACGGCCGGGTGGTCGGCCTGGAGGCGCTGCTGCGCTGGGAGCGCCCCGGCCAGGGCCGGGTCTCGCCGGACGAGTTCGTCGGGCTCGCCGAGTCCAGCGGCTTGATGCCCCGGCTCACCGACTACGTGCTGGAGGCGGCCGTCGGCCAGCTCGCCTACTGGCGCGACATGGGCCTGCAGGTGCAGGTCGCGGTGAACGTCTCGCCGCGCGACGTGCTCAACCCCGGCTTCGCCCAGCGCGTCGCCGGCCACCTCGTGCGCCACCAGGTGCCGGCCCACGCGCTCCAGCTGGAGATCACCGAGCGGCTGCTGCTGGACGACTCCCGGCGGGCCGCCGACACCCTCGCCGAGCTGCGCGGCTACGGCGTCGGGATGTCCCTCGACGACTTCGGCACCGGGCACTCCTCGCTGGTGCGGCTGCGCAGCCTGCCGGTCGGTGAGCTGAAGATCGACCGCTCCTTCGTCTCCCGGATGGTCGCCGACGACCACGACGCGGCGGTGGTCCGCTGCTCGGTGGAGCTCGCCCACTCGCTGGGCCTGACCGTGGTCGCCGAGGGCGTCGAGGACGACGAGACCTGGGAGCGGCTGCACTGCATGGGCGTGGACGCCGTCCAGGGCTGGCTGGTGTCGGCGGCGCTGCCGGCCGAGCAGGCCACCGCCTGGCTGCGGGTGCACCGGACCGGCGCCCCGCCGGTGGAACGGCTCGGCGCGCCGCCCCAGCTGCGGGCCGGCCTGCAGCCGCTCCAGGGCGGCAAGCCGGTCCAGGGCAAGCCGATCGTCCAGCCGGCCATCCCGCCGGTGCTGCCGCCGACGCTCCCGCCCGTCCTGCCCCCGGTGCTGCCGCCGGTGGTCCAGGCCGTCCAGGCCGCACAGATGGAGATCAACGCGCCGGGCACGCAGAGTTGGGCCCGCTTCCGGCCGCAGTGATCGCACGGTGATCGACGCGGTGCTCGCGCGGTGATCGACGCCGTGCCGGACGCCGCCGTGGGGGTGGTGGCGGGGACGCGACCCGGCGGTGACGGGCGGCTCGGCTCACTCGTTGGCCGGTGGCCGGGCCGGGCCCCATAGGATGGGGTCCAAAGACCACGAGGACGGAGCGCCGAACCCGGCTGCTCCTGCCCGGGCCCGGCACCGCCCGCAAGGCACGCCGGGCCTCACCAGAACTCACCCTGAGGATCGCTGCATGCCTGGCATCACGCGCGAGGAGGTCGCCCACCTCGCCCGGCTGTCGCGTCTTGAGCTGAAGCCCGAAGAGCTGGACCACTTCGCCGAGCAGCTCGACGTGATCATCGGCGCGGTAGCCCGCGTTTCCGAGGTCGCCGGACAGGACGTCCCGCCGACCTCCCACCCGCTGCCGCTGACCAACGTCATGCGCGCGGACGAGGTGCGGCCCTCGCTCACCCCGGAGCAGGCGCTGTCCGGCGCCCCCGCCGCCGAGGAGCAGCGTTTCCGTGTGCCGCAGATCCTCGGGGAGGACTGACCGAGATGACCGAGCTGATCCGTTACACCGCCGCCCGGACCGCGAGCGCCATCGCCAAGGGCGAGGTGTCCGCCGTCGAGGTCGCGCAGGCGCACCTGGACCGCATCGACGCCGTCGACAAGAAGGTCAACGCCTTCCTGCACGTCGACACCGAGGGCGCGCTGGCCGCCGCCAAGGCCGTCGACGAGAAGCGCGCCAAGGGCGAGGAGCTGGGCCCGCTGGCCGGCGTCCCGCTCGCCCTGAAGGACGTCTTCACCACCAAGGGCGTCCCGACCACCTGCGGCTCCAAGATGCTCGAAGGCTGGATCCCGCCGTACGACGCCACGCTGACCGGCCGTCTCAAGGACGCCGGCGTCGTCATCCTCGGCAAGACCAACATGGACGAGTTCGCGATGGGCTCCTCCACCGAGAACTCGGCCTACGGCCCGACCGGCAACCCGTGGGACCTCACCCGCATCCCCGGCGGCTCCGGCGGCGGTTCGGCCGCCGCGCTGGCCGCCTTCGAGGCCCCGCTGGCGATCGGCACCGACACCGGCGGCTCGATCCGCCAGCCCGGCGCCGTCACCGGCACCGTCGGCGTCAAGCCGACCTACGGCTCGGTGTCCCGCTACGGCCTGGTCGCGTTCTCCAGCAGCCTGGACCAGGGCGGCCCGTGCGCCCGCAACGTGCTGGACGCGGCGCTGCTGCACGAGGCCATCGCCGGGCACGACCCGCTGGACTCCACCTCGATCGACGCGCCGGTCCCGGCCGTGGTCGAGGCCGCGAGGATGCGCGACGTCCGCGGCATGCGGATCGGCGTGGTCAAGGAGTTCGCCGGCGAGGGCTACCAGTCCGGCGTGATGCAGCGCTTCAACGAGTCGGTGGAGCTGCTGCGCGAGCTGGGCGCCGAGGTCGTCGAGGTCTCCTGCCCGTCGTTCACCCTGGCGCTGCCGGCGTACTACCTGATCGCGCCGTCGGAGTGCTCCTCCAACCTGGCCCGCTTCGACGCGATGCGCTACGGCCTGCGGGTCGGCGACGACGGCACGCGTTCGGCCGAGGAGGTCACCGCGCTGACCCGTGAGGCCGGCTTCGGCGACGAGGTCAAGCGCCGCATCATCCTGGGCACCTACGCCCTGTCCTCGGGCTACTACGACGCCTACTACGGCTCGGCCCAGAAGGTCCGCACGCTCATCTCGCGCGACTTCGACGCGGCCTTCGCCGGCGTGGACGTGCTGGTCTCGCCGACCACGCCGACCACCGCCTTCCCGATCGGCGAGCGCGCCGACGACCCGATGGCGATGTACCTGGCCGACCTGTGCACGATTCCGTCGAACCTGGCGGGCAACGCGGCCATGTCGCTGCCGGTCGGGCTGGCCCCGGAGGACAATCTCCCGGTCGGCCTGCAGATCATCGCACCCGCGATGGCGGACGACCGCCTGTACCGCGTGGGCGGCGCCGTCGAGGCCGCGCTCAACGACAAGTGGGGGCACACCCTGCTGGAGGAGGCACCGGCACTGTGAGCAAGATCGAGAAGGCGAAGGCGCAGTCCACTTCCCTGAAGGGCTTCAAGCACAGCAAGCCCGGCCTGTGGCTGTCCATCGGCACCAGCGCCTTCGGCGCGATCTCCATCGCCAAGGACGTCCGCAAGGCCCGCGAGGAGAGCGACACCCTCAAGCTGGTCAACGCCCTGGTCGGCGCCGCGGCGCTGGTCACCGGCACCGCCCTGCTGGTGCGCGAGCTGCGCCGGCTGGGCTCCGACGACGTGCTGCTGGGCTGAGCCGAGCCGAGCTCCCAGGCCCGGCCCCGCGCGAGCGGCGGCCGGGCCCGTACCTCCCAAGCTTCAAGTGAGAAGGGACGCTGTGAGCGTCATGACCCTGGTCTCCTACGAGGACGCTCTGGCGTCGTACGACCCGGTGATGGGCCTTGAGGTCCACGTCGAGCTCGGTACCAAGACCAAGATGTTCTGCGGGTGCTCGACCGAGCTGGGTGCCGAGCCGAACAGCCAGACCTGCCCGACCTGCCTGGGCCTGCCGGGTTCGCTGCCGGTGGTCAACGCGATCGGCGTGGAGTCGGCCGTCAAGATCGGCCTGGCGCTGAACTGCGAGATCGCCGAGTGGTGCCGGTTCGCGCGGAAGAACTACTTCTACCCGGACATGCCCAAGAACTTCCAGACCTCGCAGTACGACGAGCCGATCGCCTTCAACGGCTACCTCGACGTGCAGCTGGAGGACGGCTCGACCTTCCGCGTGGAGATCGAGCGCGCCCACATGGAGGAGGACACCGGCAAGTCCAGCCACGTCGGTGGCGCGACCGGCCGCATCCACGGCGCCACGCACTCGCTGCTCGACTACAACCGGGCCGGCATCCCGCTGATCGAGATCGTCACCAAGCCGATCGAGGGCGCCGGCGAGCGCGCCCCCGAGGTCGCCAAGGCGTACGTCGCCGAGCTGCGCGAGGTCATCCGCTCCCTCGGCGTCTCCGAGGCCCGGATGGACAAGGGCCAGATGCGCTGCGACGTCAACCTGTCGCTGCGCCCGAACGGCACCGAGACCTTCGGCACCCGCTCGGAGACCAAGAACGTCAACTCGCTGCGCAGCGTCGAGCGGGCCGCCCGGTACGAGATCCAGCGGCACGCCACCGTGCTGACCGACGGCGGCACCATCGTCCAGGAGACCCGCCACTTCCACGAGGACAACGGCACCACCACCTCGGGCCGGATCAAGGACAACGCCGAGGACTACCGCTACTTCCCCGAGCCGGACCTGGTGCCGGTGGCCCCCGCCCGCGAGTGGGTCGAGGAGCTGCGCGCCGCCCTGCCCGAGCTGCCGCGGGTGCGCCGCGCCCGGCTGCAGGCCGAGTGGGGCCTGTCCGACAAGGACATGCAGTCCGTTCTCAACGCCGGTGCGGTGGGGCCGATCCAGGAGACCATCGCGGCCGGGGCCCCGGCCGACCAGGCCCGCAAGTGGTGGATGGGCGAGCTGGCCCGCCGGGCCAACGAGACCGGCACCGAGCTGAGCGAGCAGCCGATCACCCCGGCGCAGGTCGCCCGGGTCGCCGCGCTGGTCGCCGAGGGCAAGCTGAACGACAAGCTGGCCCGCCAGGTCATCGAGGGCGTGCTGGCCGGCGAGGGCGAGCCGGACGAGATCGTCGAGAAGCGCGGCCTGGCCGTGGTGTCGGACGACTCCGCGCTGGGAGCCGCCGTGGACCAGGCCATCGCCGAGAACGAGGGCATCGCCGCCAAGATCCGCGACGGCAAGGTCCAGGCCGTGGGCGCGCTGGTCGGCGCGGTCATGAAGGCCACCCGCGGCCAGGCGGACGCCGCCCGCGTGAAGGACCTGATCCTGGAGCGGCTCGCCGCAGAAGGACAGTAGGCACAGCCTGGAGAAGCTGGGCGTGTCCGCCTGAGCGGGCCCTTCCCAGGGCGCCTAGGCTGTCAACCCTTTCTTCCTAAGGCATCTAAGGCATCTAAGGCCCTCTAAGTAAGGCCTAAGGCCCGGTCTCACCTCCGTAATGGGGTGAGGCCGGGCCTTGAACCTTTTCCGGAGCCCGATCTAAGGCATCCGGGCCCAGGAAGATCGGGCACGCTCCCGATGCCCCACCCCCCACTGGGAGAGGAAGCTCTTACTCGTCAGCGAAACGCAGTGAGACCCACAAGGGGAACCGAAGTGATCGAGTACCAGACCTTCCAGCAACAGGCCCACGAGCTCGTGGCCCGCGCCGAGCACGAGCGACTGGTCCGCGAGGCCAAGCAGGCGAGCCGCCTGCGGCAGCGCCCGGTGGCCTCCCGCTTCCAGCGGCGCCCCGTGCGTCGGCCCGAATGCTGACGGTCCGGCACCAGGGCGGTGCCGACGGAGTTCCGGAGGGGGAGACGCGAGTGAGCGTCTCCCCCTCCGGGCGTTCGCCAGGGGAGATAACCCCTCGGCCGGTCCCCACCGGCTATGGCATGCTCGCCTCCATGCAGCAGATATCGGTCAGCCCCGTCTTCGTCGGCCGTGGCAGCGAGATCACCGAACTGACCGACGCGCTGCGCCGGGCGGGCACCGGCAGTCCGCAGGCCGTGCTGATCGGCGGCGAGGCCGGCGTCGGCAAGACCCGGCTGCTGGAGGAGTTCCTGGAGCGCGCCGCCGACCGCGGAGCGGTCACCTCCCTCGGCAGCTGTCCGGAGGTCGGCGCCGAAGGCCTGCCGTACGCGCCGCTGGCCGCCGCGCTGCGCCGACTGCACCGCTCGCTGGGCACCGACTTCGAGGCCGCCGCGGCCGGCAGCGAGGGCCACCTCGCCCGCCTGCTCTCCGAGTTCGGCGAGGCGGACGGCGAACCCAACGACGAGTACGGCCGGGCCCGGCTGTTCGAGCACACCGCGAGGCTGTTCGAACGGCTCGGCGCGGAACGTACCCTCGTCCTCGCCGTCGAGGACCTGCACTGGTCGGACCGCTCCACCCGCGAACTGCTCGCCTTCCTGGTGCGCACCCTGCACCGCTCCCGGGTACTGCTGGTCGCCACCTACCGCAGCGACGACCTGCACCGCCGGCACCCGCTGCGCCCCTTCCTCGCCGAGCTCGAACGGCTGCGCACCGTCCAGCGGTTGGAGCTGGCGCGGTTCGACCGCCGCGAGGTGGCCGCGCAGCTGGCCGGCATCCTCGGCACCGCCGCCCCCGACCGCCAGCTGGTGGATCGGATCCACCGCCGCTCGGAGGGCAACCCCTTCTTCGTCGAGGAACTGGCCACGGCCTTCCAGGACGGCTGCGGCGCCGGGCTGACGGACTCGCTGCGGGACATCCTGCTGGTGCGGGTCGAGGGCCTGGACGAGGAGGCCCAGCGGGTGGTGCGGATCGCCGCCGAGGGCGGCTCGCACGTCGAACACGCCTTGCTGGCCGCCGTCCTGGACGACGACGAGGAGGCGCTGATCGAGGCGCTGCGCTCGGCGGTCGGCGCCAACATCCTGCGCCCGGACAGCGAGGGCGAGGGCTACCGGTTCCGGCACGCACTCGTCCGCGAGGCGGTCTCGGACGACCTGCTGCCCGGCGAACGCCACCGGATCAACCGCACGTTCGCGCTCGCCGTCGAGGCCCACCCGCAGCTGCTCTCCTCCGACGCGCTGCCCGCCCGGCTGGCCAACTACTGGTACCACGCGCACGATCCGGCCCGTGCCCTGCCGACGGCCCTGGACGCCGCCCGGGCGGCCCGCCGCCGCAACGCCTTCGCCGAGCAACTGGGCATGCTGGAGCGGGCCCTGGAACTGTGGGACATGGTCTCCGAGGAGGTGCTGGCGCACACCCTGCGCCCGTACGACTGGGCCGAGACCTACCCGCCCGGCTCCTGCGACCACAGCGCCGCCGACGAGGAGTGCGACCGGATCCAGTTGGAGGACGTGCTGGCCGAGGCGGTGGTCGCGGCCCGGCGCACCGGCGACCGCGAGCGCGGCCTGAGCCTGGCCAAGCGCGGGCTGCGGCTGGTCGACGAGACGGTGCACCCGGTGCGCGCGGCCTGGTTCCGGATCAACCGGGCCCGGATGCTGGGCAGCCTGCGCCGCTCCGGCGACGAGGAGGAGATCGGCCACGCGCTGCGGCTGGTGGCCCAGCTGCCGCCGTCCGCCGTCCAGGCCGAGGTGCTCGCGCTCGGCGCCGGCTCGGCGATGCTCAAGAAGCCCGGCCCCGAGCACCTCGAACTCGCCGAGCGGGCGATCCGGATCGCCCAGGAGGTCGGCGCGCACTCGGTCGAGGTGCACGCCCGGATGACCCTCGGCGGCCTGCGCTACGACGTGCACGGCGACGCCGAGGGCGGGCTGGCCGAGCTCGCCGGGGCGGTCGAGCGGGCCCGCCGGCTGGGCGTGCCCGACCTGCTGCTGCGCGGCATCAACAACCTGGCCAGCATGCAGCGCGGCCTGGGCCGCCCCGAGGAAACCGTCCGGCTGGCCCGCGAGGGCCTGGAGTTCGCGGACGGCAACGGCCTGCTGCGCAACATCGGCACCATCCTGACCGGCAACCTGGTCGAGGCGCTGACCGACCTCGGGCGGGTCCAGGAGGCCGCCGAGGTGCTCGCCGCCTGCGAGCTGACCAGCCTCAGCGGCACCCACGCCGAGTTCCTGGACCGGATGCGCGGCGAACTCGCCCTGCTCCGGGGCGACCTGCCCACCGCGGCGACCATGCTGGCGCAGGCCCGGGCGGCCAACCGGGTCGGCCAGGTCCAGCACAGCGTGCCGATCAGCCGGCTGGCGGTGCGGCTCGCCGCGCTCGGCGGCCGGCCGCTGGACGCCCGGGCCGAACTGCTCGCCGCACTGTCGGAGGAGGGTCGCCTCGGCCACGAGTCCGACGTCTACCCGCTGCTGGCCGAGGCCGCCGGGGTGGAGGCGGACACCCGGGGCCTGCCGGAGGCCGACGCGGGCCGGGGCGAGGCGCTGGCCGCCATCGGCGCGGCCGCCGGGCGGCTTCGGCCCCGGGCGCCGCTGCACCACGGCTGGGCCCGGCTGCTGGAGGCCGAACTGGCCCGTGCCGAGGGCGCCGACACCCCGGAGCAGTGGGGTGCCGTGGTCGAGGCGCTGCGGCCGACCGGTCTGCCGTACCCGCTGGCGCTCGCCCTGCTGCGGGCCGGTGAAGCCGAGGTGCTGGCCGGGCGGCGCGAGGACGGGGCCGAACTGCTGCGCGAGGCGGCCGAACTGGCGGCCGTCCGGGAGGACCGGATACTGGGGGCGCAGATCGGGGGCCTCGCCGAGCGGGCCGGGCTGAGCCTCGCCCCCGCCGAGCGGGCGGCGGCGGAGCCGGCTCCGGCCGCGGCCGTCGGGGACTCCTTCAACCTCACCCCCCGTGAGCGGGACGTGCTCCGGTTGCTCGCGCGCGGCTGGACCAACCGGCAGATCGCCGAGGAACTGTACATCTCTCCGAAGACCGCGAGCGTGCACGTCTCCAACATCCTGGGCAAGCTCGCGGTCGGCGGCCGGGGCGAGGCGGCCGCACTGGCGCACCGGCTGCGGCTGTTCCCGGACGATCAGGCCCTGTCAGGCCGCTGAGACCCGGCCCCGCCGCCGGGCCCGGAGCACCGCCCCGCCACCGCTCCCGGTGGCGGGGCGCCGCCGTGTGCTCCCGTGCGCGCCGCGTGAGCCCCCGGCCGCGCGCCGCCGCCAACCGGGCCGATCCGCCGGAATCGGGGGTATTTCCCCACCTCTGCGCCATTACTCTAAGTTGAGTGTGCGTGTCATTGAGTGACGGAATTGGTGTAGGGTCCATTTTGGGAGCATCGGTGCGGTGCGGCGGCCGGCAGGCCGCCCACCCCCTGGGCCACCGTCCTGACGGGGCGCCAGGCCACCGCGTACGGCTGAGAGGTGCGCGTCCGGTGGCCCGTGGCCGGGGCGCGAGGCCCCGGGCCGGAGGGGGAGAGGCCGAGTGAGCTCCACCGATACGGTGCTGCCCGAAGCCGGACGCCCGGGTGCACCACCCGCCGACGCGTCCGCCGCCGGGGCGGTTCCCGCACCCGCCCGCCGCGGCCCGCTGCGTCGGCTCCGGGAGAGCCGCGCGCTGCCCGGACTCGTCCTGGGCGGGCTCTGCCTGGCCTACGCCATGGGCGCCACCGCCGGCTGGGGATCCCGTCAACTGTCCATCTTCATGGGCGACTTCGGCCTGTCCGCGGCGGCCCTGGCGGCCGCCCTGTCCTGCCTGGTGTACGGCTGCACCGTCGGCGGGCACGCCCGCCCGGCCTGGCTGCTGTTCGGCCTCTCCTCGCTCATGGTCGCCTGCGGCAACGGCACCTGGGGCTGGTACGAGCTGGTCGTGCGCACCCCGCTGCCGCGGGACTCGCTCGCCGAGTACGCCTTCCTGCTGTTCGCCCCGCTCGCCATCACCGGCGTCCTGGTGCTCGCCCAGCGCCCGCGCTCCGCGGCCGGCTGGCTCTGCCTGCTGCTCGACGGCTGGCTGATCGCCGGGTCGCTGTTCACCCTCAGCTGGAGCCTGGCACTCGGCCGGATCGCCGCCGGCGAGAACTGCTCCCCGCTGCGGCTGGCCCTCAACCTGGCCTACCCGGTGCTGGACATCCTGCTGGTCAGCCTGGTGGTCGGGCTGCGCTTCGGCGGCCGGGACGGCAACCGGGCGGCGGTGCACACCGCGATGCTGGCGCTCGCCGTCACCGTGCTGTGCGACGCCCTGTTCACCTCCCCGGAGCTGCGCAGCAGCTACCACTCCGGCGAACTGCTGGACGCCGGCTGGTTCTCCGGCAGCCTGCTGCTGGCCTGGGCGCCGTGGTCGGTGCGCTGGCGCCGCCCGCTGCGCGAGCACCCCTCGGCCGGCGGCCTGCCGCGCCGCCGGGTGGCCACCACGTTCAGCGCGCTCACGCCGTACGCCGCCGCCGCGGTCTGCACCGCCGGAATCCTCTACAACGCCCTCGGCGGGCGCGAGTTGGACCGCGTGGTGGCCGCGGCCGCGTGCACCGTCGGGTTGGCACTGATCCTCAGGCAAGGCGTGATGCTGCTCGACAACCTGTCGCTGGCCCAGGAACTCGCCCACAAGGAGTCGCACTTCCGCTCCCTGGTGCAGGGGTCCAGCGACGTCATCATGATCGCCGGCGCCAACGGCGTGCTCTCCTACGTCTCCCCGGCCGCGCTCGGCGTGTACGGGCGGGACCCGGAGGAGCTGGTCGGCGGCAACCTGCTGGACCTCGTCCACCCGGAGGACGTGGACCGGGTGCTCTCCGAGGTCCGCCGCTACCTCGCACGGATCCGGCTCACCGCCCACCGCGTCCCGGCCACCGCCGAGCCCTCCGCCCGGGTGGAGTGCCGGATCAGCTCCGGCGACGGCGAGTGGCTGCACGTCGAGTCCACGGTCAGCCGGCACCGCGACGGGCTGCTGCTCAACAGCCGGGACGTCACCGAACGCGTCATGCTGCAGGCCCAGTTGCAGCACAACGCCTTCCACGACCCGCTCACCGACCTGCCCAACCGGGCGCTGTTCACCCAGCGGCTGCGGGCCGCCCTCGGCGCCCGGGGCCAGCAGGGCGGCACCGGCGCCGGGATCGCCGTGCTCTTCCTCGACCTGGACGGCTTCAAGGCGGTCAACGACTCCGCCGGGCACCAGGTCGGCGACGAGCTGCTGGTGCAGGCCGCCCGTCGGCTGCAGGGCGCCGTCCGCTGCGGGGACACCGTCGCCCGGTTCGGCGGCGACGAGTTCGCCGCCCTGGTCTGCGGCCCGCTCGGCCGCCTCCAGGTCCAGGAGCTGGCCGAACGGCTGCGCGTGGCGCTCTCCGAGCCGTACTGGATCGGCGGCGCCGAACTCGGTGTCGCCGCCAGCATCGGCATCGCCTTCGGCACCCCCGAACGCGGCCCCGCCGCCGACCCCAGAGCCGCCGCCGACGAGCTGATGCGCAACGCCGACCTCGCGATGTACCGGGCCAAGTCCGAGGGCAAGGGCCGGGTGGTGCTCTACACCCCCGCGATGCGGGCCGACCTGGAGCGCCGCACCGAGCTGGAGGAGCGGCTGAGACTGGCCGTCCGGGAGGGCGGCTTCACCCTGCTCCACCAGCCCGTGGTGGACCTCGCCGACGGCGCATTGACCGGCGTCGAGGCGCAGGCCCGCTGGCGCTCGGCGGGCGGCCTGCTCCTCACCCCGGCCGAGTTCCTGCGCTCCGCCGAGCACGGCGACGCGGCGACCCGCTTCTCCCGCTGGCTGGTCCGCGAGGCGGTCGCCGCGGCCGCGGCCCGGCGCGGCCTGCACGGCCGGGGCCGGGGCGCGCCGGAGTCCGTCCCGGTCGCCGTCCGGCTCTCCGCCGAACGGCTCTGCTCGCCCGGCGTGTACGAGACGGTGGCCGCCGCGCTGCGCGACGGCGGGCTGTCGGCCGGCGAGCTGGTGATCGAGGTGGCCCGGATGGGGCCGGACTCGCTCGCCGACGAACTCGGCCGGCGGCTGGCCGCGCTGCGCCGGCTCGGCGTCTCCACCTGGCTGGCCGGCTACGGAGCGGGCAGCGGCTCGCTCGGCGCGCTCGCCCGGCTGCCCCTGGACGGCCTCAAGCTGGACCGCACGCTGGTCCAGGGCCTCGGCGAGTCCGGGCTCGCCCGTACGCTCGCTGGGCACGCCCTGCGGCTCGGCCGCGACCTCGGGATGGCCACCGCCGCCGAGGGCGTGGACCTGCCCCGCCAGGTCGCCGTGCTGCAGGAACTGGGTTGCGGGCAGGCCCAGGGCTCGGCCTTCGCGCCGCCGCTGGACGAAGCCCGGCTGCGCCGCGCGCTGGCCCGCCGCGGCTACCCGCTGCCGAAGCAGCCGGGCCCGCTCTCCGCCCGCCGCGGCCACCCGGCCGCCGACACCCGGACGAGTGGCCGAGCGGACGCCGCACCGGGACGTGGCGTACGTCACCACGGCGGCTCTGACCTGCCCGAACGCCGTGCCGCTACTGGTCCGGCCGGTGGTCCGCATGGCGAGACGGTCATCCCACCTGCTTGACACGCCACCCCGGACGGGAGGATGGTCGTTGCCATGCGCACCCGAATTCTCGTACTTGGCGGGCGCGTCGGCTGACAGGGCTCGCAAGCCCTGCTCGTGACAGACCGACGCGCCACCCCTCGCATGCCCTTGGGCACGAGGGGTTTTTTGTTGCACTGACGCTGTTCCACCCCGCAAGACCCCTGGCCTCGACCGCCCGAGATCCTCCGAGTTGTCGGATTGAGCGGGACGATTGAGGCAGAGCCGGCGATCGACCCGGACCGGGACCCCACCCTCGCAGCACCGGGGCCCGCAGCCGGGTCGGCAAAACCCGAGAAGAGACAGGCAGATGACTGAGCACGCCGCATCCCCCCGCCGCGGGGACAACCCGGCCGCCAACGCTCCCGCTCCCCAGCACGTCGTCGAGACCATGACCGGCGCCCAGTCGCTCATCCGCTCCCTGGAGGCCGTGGGCGCGGACACCGTCTTCGGCATTCCGGGCGGGGCCATCCTTCCCGCGTACGACCCGCTGATGGACTCCGCCAAGGTGCGCCACATCCTGGTCCGGCACGAGCAGGGCGCCGGCCACGCCGCCACCGGGTACGCCCAGGCCACCGGCAAGGTCGGGGTCTGCATGGCCACCTCCGGCCCGGGCGCGACCAACCTGGTCACCCCGATCGCCGACGCCTACATGGACTCCGTGCCGATCGTCGCGATCACCGGGCAGGTCTCCTCCAAGGCGATCGGCACCGACGCCTTCCAGGAGGCGGACATCTGCGGCATCACGATGCCGATCACCAAGCACAACTACCTGGTCACCGACCCGGCCGAGATCCCCCGGGTGATCGCCGAGGCCTTCCACATCGCCGCGACCGGCCGCCCCGGCCCGGTCCTGGTCGACATCGCCAAGGACGCGCTGCAGGCGACCACCACCTTCCGCTGGCCGGTCGAGGCGGCCCTGCCCGGCTACCGCCCGGTCACCAAGCCGCACGCCAAGCAGATCCGCGAGGCCGCGAAGATGCTGGTCAGCGCGAAGCGCCCGGTGCTGTACGTCGGCGGCGGCGTGATCAAGGCGCAGGCCACCGCCGAGCTGCGGATCCTGGCCGAGCTGACCGGCGCCCCGGTGGTCACCACCCTGATGGCCCTCGGCGCCTTCCCGGACAGCCACCCGCAGCACCTGGGCATGCCGGGCATGCACGGCTCCGTCCCGGCCGTCACCGCCCTGCAGAAGTCCGACCTGCTCTTCACCCTCGGCGCCCGCTTCGACGACCGCGTCACCGGCAAGCTGGACAGCTTCGCCCCGTACGCCAAGGTCGTCCACGCCGACATCGACCCGGCCGAGATCGGCAAGAACCGCCCGGCGGACGTGCCGATCGTCGGCGACGCCCGCGAGGTGCTCGCCGACCTGATCGTCGCCGTCCAGGCCGAGTTCGACGCCGGCCACAAGGGCGACTACGCCGAGTGGTGGGAGAAGCTCGACGAGTGGAAGAAGACCTACCCGATCGGCTACGAGCCGGCCCCCAACGGCCAGCTCTCGCCGCAGCAGGTCATCGAGCGGATCGGGCAGCTGGTCGGCCCGGAGGCGATCTACGCCGCGGGCGTGGGCCAGCACCAGATGTGGAGCTCGCAGTTCATCCGGTTCGAGAAGCCCGGCACCTGGCTCAACTCCGGCGGCGCCGGGACCATGGGCTACGCCGTCCCGGCGGCGATGGGCGCCAAGGCCGGCAGCCCGCAGACCCCGGTCTGGGCCATCGACGGCGACGGCTGCTTCCAGATGACCAACCAGGAACTGGTCACCTGCGCCCTGAACGGCATCCCGATCAAGGTCGCGGTCATCAACAACGGCTCGCTGGGCATGGTCCGGCAGTGGCAGACGCTGTTCTACAACCAGCGCTACTCCAACACCGTGCTGCACGCCGGCCCGGGCCACGACGGCATCGAGCCGCCGGCCCAGGGCACCCGGATCCCCGACTTCGTCCTGCTGTCCGAGGCGATGGGCTGCGTGGGCCTGCGCTGCGAGCGCCCCGAGGACCTCGACGCCGTCATCAAGCAGGCGATGGAGATCAACGACCGCCCGGTCGTCATCGACTTCATCGTCCACCAGGACGCCATGGTCTGGCCGATGGTCGCGGCCGGGACCAGCAACGACGAGATCCAGTTCGCCAAGGGCGTTCGTCCCGACTTCGGCGACGACTCCGACTGACCGGGCCCGCCCGCCCGTCGCCCGCCGCCACCCTTCTCGGGACCGGCCACGCCGGACCCCTCCTGTGCGACTGAGGAACCACATGTCCAAGCACACCCTCTCCGTCCTGGTCGAGAACAAGCCCGGCGTGCTCGCCCGCATCGCCTCGCTGTTCTCCCGTCGGGGCTTCAACATCGACTCCCTCGCCGTCGGCCCGACCGAGCACCCGGA
The DNA here is from genome assembly GCF_044541955.1 of Kitasatospora sp. NPDC085464. Classification (NCBI taxonomy): domain Bacteria; kingdom Bacillati; phylum Actinomycetota; class Actinomycetes; order Kitasatosporales; family Streptomycetaceae; genus Kitasatospora; species Kitasatospora sp. NPDC085464. Next base: position 15,371 of record NZ_JBITTM010000040.1, on the reverse strand, counting down.
CGTGTCCCGGATGACGATCGTGGTCAACGTCGAGGACCTCCCGCTGGAACAGGTCACCAAGCAGCTCAACAAGCTCGTGAACGTGATAAAGATCGTCGAACTCGACCAGGCCGCTGCGATCCAGCGGGAACTGGTCCTGGTGAAGGTCCGCGCCGACAACGAGACCCGGTCGCAGATCGTCGAGATCGTCCAGCTCTTCCGTGCCAAGACCGTCGACGTGTCGCCCGAAGCGGTGACCATCGAGGCCACCGGCAGTTCGGACAAGCTGGAGGCCATGCTCCGGATGCTGGAGCCTTACGGCATCAAGGAGTTGGTCCAGTCAGGCCTGGTCGCCATCGGCCGCGGCGCCCGTTCGATCACCGACCGGTCGCTGCGCGCCCTGGACCGCAGCGCGTAAACAGCGCCAGGCGGCGACCCCGCCCGACTCGCCAAACCGTCTCAAACCCTGAAGCAAAGACCCCACACCCGCCGGGACCGCATACGGTGAACACCGCGAACCCGGCACCATGATGCAAGGAGATGTGCCCCCGTGGCCGAGCTGTTCTACGAAGACGACGCCGACCTGTCCATCATCCAGGGCCGCAAGGTCGCGGTCATCGGCTACGGCAGCCAGGGCCACGCCCACGCGCTGTCCCTGCGCGACTCGGGCGCGGACGTCCGGGTCGGCCTGAAGCCCGAGTCCACGTCCCGTGCCAAGGCGGAGGAGGCCGGCCTGCGCGTCGTCACCCCGGCCGAGGCCGCGGCCGAGGCCGACGTCATCATGATCCTGGTCCCGGACCCGATCCAGGCCGACGTCTACGCGGCCGACATCGCCCCGCACCTGAAGGCCGGCGACGCCCTGTTCTTCGGCCACGGCCTGAACATCCGCTACGGCTTCATCAAGCCCCCGGCGGACGTCGACGTCTGCATGGTCGCCCCGAAGGGCCCGGGCCACCTGGTCCGCCGCCAGTACGAGGAGGGCCGCGGCGTCCCGGCGATCGTCGCCGTCGAGCAGGACGCCTCGGGCAACGCCTTCGCCCTGGCGCTGTCGTACGCCAAGGGTCTGGGCGCCACCAAGGCCGGCGTCATCAAGACCACCTTCACCGAGGAGACCGAGACCGACCTGTTCGGTGAGCAGGCCGTCCTCTGCGGTGGCACCGCCGCCCTGGTGAAGGCCGGGTTCGAGACTCTGGTCGAGGCCGGCTACCAGCCGGAGATCGCCTACTTCGAGTGCCTGCACGAGCTGAAGCTCATCGTCGACCTGATGTACGAGGGCGGCCTGGAGAAGATGCGCTGGTCGGTCTCCGAGACCGCCGAGTGGGGCGACTACGTCACCGGCCCGCGGATCATCACCGACGCCACCAAGGCCGAGATGAAGAAGGTCCTCGCCGAGATCCAGGACGGCACCTTCGCCAACAACTGGATCGCCGAGTACAAGGCGGGCCTGCCCAAGTACAACGAGTACAAGAAGGCCGACGAGGACCACCTGCTGGAGACCACCGGCAAGAAGCTGCGCTCGCTGATGAGCTGGGTCAACGAGAAGGCCTGAGCCTTCCCCGCCCCGCGTTCGTAACGCCCTTGTACAAGTAGGCTGCTCCCGTCCGGGTGATTTCGCCGGACGGGAGCAGCCTGGTACCCAGCCCGTCGATACACTTCCGAGTGCGCGTCAGGCCCACAGCGTCGTGCGTCTACCTACGCGGCATGCCACCTTCCCCCGCCCTTCCACGCCACCTTCGTGCCGGGGGAACCGCAGAGTTAAGGACACACTGTCGTGAGCACTGTGACATCCAAGACCGCCGTCGTTCTGATCGCCGAAGAGCTGTCGCCCGCCACCGTCGACGCCCTCGGCCCCGACTTCGAGATCCGCCACTGCAACGGTGCCGACCGCACCGAGCTGCTCACCGCGATCGCCGACGTGGACGCGATCCTGATCCGCTCCGCCACCAAGGTCGACGCCGAGGCGCTGGCCGCCGCCCGCAAGCTCAAGGTGGTCGCCCGCGCCGGCGTCGGCCTGGACAACGTGGACGTCGCCGCCGCCACCAAGGCCGGCGTGATGGTCGTCAACGCGCCGACCTCCAACATCGTCACCGCCGCCGAGCTCGCCTGCGGCCTCCTGATCTCCGTCGCCCGCAACATCGCGCCGGCCAACGCCGCGCTCAAGCAGGGCGAGTGGAAGCGCAACAAGTACACCGGCGTCGAGCTGAGCGAGAAGACCCTCGGTGTCGTCGGCCTCGGCCGGATCGGCGTCCTGGTCGCCCAGCGGATGTCCGCGTTCGGGATGAAGATCGTCGCGTACGACCCCTACATCCAGGCCGCCCGCGCCGCACAGATGGGCGTCAAGCTGGTCACCCTGGAGGAGCTGCTGGAGGTCTCGGACTTCATCACCGTCCACCTCCCCAAGACCCCCGAGACCATCGGCCTGATCGGCGACGAGGCGCTGCACAAGGTCAAGCCGACCGTGCGCATCGTCAACGCCGCCCGCGGCGGCATCGTGGACGAGGAGGCGCTCGCCGCCGCGCTGCGCGAGGGCCGGGTGGCCGGCGCGGGCCTCGACGTGTACGCCAAGGAGCCGTGCACCGACTCCCCGCTGTTCGCCTTCGACAACGTGGTCGCCACCCCGCACCTGGGCGCCTCCACCGACGAGGCGCAGGAGAAGGCCGGCATCGCGGTCGCCAAGTCGGTGCGCCTCGCGCTGGCCGGCGAGCTCGTACCGGACGCGGTGAACGTCCAGGGCGGCGTGATCGCCGAGGACGTCCGTCCGGGCCTGCCGCTGGCCGAGAAGCTCGGCCGGATCTTCACCGCGCTGGCCGGCGAGGTGGCCGTCCGGCTCGACGTCGAGGTCCGCGGCGAGATCACCCAGCACGACGTCAAGGTGCTCGAACTGTCCGCGCTGAAGGGGGTGTTCGAGGACGTGGTGGCCGAGACGGTGTCCTACGTCAACGCCCCGCTGTTCGCCCAGGAGCGCGGCGTCGAGGTCCGCCTGACCACCTCCAGCGAGAGCCCCGAGCACCGCAACGTGATCACCGTGCGCGGCACGCTCGCGAACGGCGAGGAGATCGCCATCTCCGGCACGCTGGCCGGCCCCAAGCAGACCCAGAAGATCGTCGGCGTGGACGCCTTCGACGTGGACGTGGCGCTCACCGACCACATGGCCTTCTTCAAGTACGAGGACCGCCCCGGCGTGGTCGGCGTGCTCGGCCGCCACCTCGGCGACGCGGGCATCAACATCGCCGGCATGCAGGTCGCCCGCGACGGCGGCGGCGCGCTGGCCTCCATCACCGTGGACAGCGAGATCCCGCAGGACGTGCTGACCGTGATCGCCGCCGAGATCGGCGCCCGCTTCGCGCGCTCGGTCGACCTGGGCTGACGGGTCCCCCGCCCGCGCAGGGCCCGGACCGCCGTAGGACGGCGGTCCGGGCCCTGCTGCGTTCCGCCGGGTGACCGCCGTCTCAGATAGTAGGAAATCCAAGTATTCGTGCAGACACGGCCGGGGCGGGGTCGTACCGTGGAAGAGCCATACGGTGTGCCGCCCCTGTAGCCAGGGCGCGCGGCCCGTATGCGCGTGCGCCCTCACGGGCAGGCGATCCCTGCCCCCGCGCTCCTACCCTCCCACCCTCCCGCCGCGCTCTTCGAGCGCGCCGCTTCCAAGGAGCCCGGTATGCCCACCACCGTCGACCGCCACGCCCCCGCCGCCCCCGCCGCCGCCCCCGTCCGCGCCCCGCGCCGTCGTCGGGCCGCCGAGCGGAACAGCTACGCCGCCGCCGCGCTGCAGCGCTCGCTGGACCGCCGGGACAACGGCGGTGTCACCGGCCACCACTGAGCCGAGCCGCGGGTGGCGTTCATCGGCCGACTGGGCCGGACGGGTTGACGGTCCGTCACCCCGTAGAGTGCAACATCGGTCCGTCCGGGGGAAGTTGCTCGCCCGGCCCGGCGCGATCATCCTAATTTGGGGCCCCCGGAAGGGTGATCGACGGCCGCGCGGGCGGGCGTCAGCGGCACGGAGTGCGGATCAGTCCCCCTGCCGGGGGAGAGGGCCCAGTGCGTCTGCCACCCGTCCGCCGACCCGTCGCCCGGATCGGCCTCACCCTGGCCCTGCTGGCCGGGAGCGCCGTCCTCGCCGCCACCCCGGCGGCAGGCGGCCAACCCACCGCAGGACCGCCGGCTGCAGGACCGCCGACCGCAGGACCGCCGACCGCAGGACCGCCGACCGCAGGACCGCCGACCGCCGGATCCCCGGCGGCCGGTCGAACGGCCTCCGTGCTGCTCGAACTCACCACCGAAGCGGCCGGCCCCGCCTGGCGGCGCGCCGCCGACGGGGCCCGACGGGAGCAGCGCTCCCCGGAGGCCGTCCGGCGGGCGGCCGCGCAGGCCGGTGCCGCCCAGCGGGCCCGGGCCGGAGACGCGCTGGAGCAGCTCGCCGGGGCCGTCCACCGGACGGCTCCGGCCGCCCGCGAGCTCTACCGCACCCACACCCTGCTCACCGGGCTCGCGGTCAGCGCCCCCGCCGACCGGTTGCCCGCGCTGCGGGCGCTGCCCGGCGTCCGGGCCGTCCACCCGATCGTCAACAAGCGGCGCGACAACGCCTACTCCGTCCCGCTGACCGGCGCTCCGCAGGTGTGGTCCGGTGGCGCGGCGCCGGCCGGCACCACCGGCGCGGGCGTGCGGATCGGGATCGTCGACAGCGGCATCGACTACACCCACGCCGACTTCGGCGGGCCCGGCACCGAGGAGGCCTTCCGTTCGGTCGAGCGCGGCAAGCCCGCGCCGGCCGCGCTGTTCCCCAACGCCAAGGTGGTCGGCGGCAAGGACCTGGTCGGCGACGACTACGACCCCGACCCGGCCTCCCCGCAGTACCAGCCCGTGCCGCACCCCGGGGACAACCCGATCGACTGCGTGCGCAACGGGCACGGCACCCACGTCGCCGGCACCGCGGCCGGGTACGGCGTCACCGCCGACGGCCGGCCGTACACCGGTCCGTACGGCCCCGGGCTGGACCCGGCCTCGTTCCGGATCGGCCCCGGCGCCGCCCCCGGCGCCCAGCTGTACGCCATCCGGGTGTTCGGCTGCGACGGCTCCACCGACCGCCTCGCCCAGGCCCTCGACGTGGCCGCCGACCCGAACGGGGACGGCGACCTCGGCGACCGGCTGGACGTCGTCAACCTCTCGCTCGGCAGCAGCTTCGGCAGCGCCGACGACACCGACGCGCTGGCCGTCGACCGGCTCGCCTCGCTGGGCACCGTCGTGGTCGCGGCCGCCGGCAACGAGGGCGACGTGTACGGCATCGGTGGCAGCCCCGGCACCGCCGCCCGGGCGATCACCGTCGCCGCCTCCGTCCACGGGCACGCCGACGTGGACGGCGTCACCGTGCTCGCCCCCGCCGCGCTGGCCGGGGTCGTCCCGGCGCACTGGAGCGAACGCTACGAGGGGTGGGCCACCGCCGACGTCGGCGGTGAACTCGCCGTGCCCGCCGACCAGTCGGACGGCTGCGCCGCCTTCGACGAGGCCGACCGGCAGCGGCTGGCCGGGAAGGTCGCCCTGTTGGCCTGGACGACCAGGGACGCCGACCGGGCCTGCAACTCCGGCCCGCGCGCCGACCACGTCGCCGACGCGGGCGCGATCGGCGCGCTGTACGCCGCCGACTCCGACCACCTCGCCGAGATCGCGGGCGACGACCGCGTCCCCGTCGCCCTGCTGGCCCGCGCCGACGGGGAGCGCCTGCGCCGGGCCGTGGCCGCCGGGCCGGTGCGGGTCCGGCTCGCCGCCCCCGGCAACCGTTTGCACGGCTCCGTGGCGCAGAACCAGCCGGCCCGGGTCGACACCCTCACCGACTTCACCTCCCGCGGCATCGGCGTGCCCGGGGTGGTGAAGCCCGACCTCGCCGCCCCCGGCGAGACCATCTGGTCCGCCCTGGTCGGCAGCGGCACCGGCGGCCAGCGCGAGAACGGCACCTCGATGGCCACCCCGCACGTCGCCGGGCTCGCCGCTCTGGTCCGCGCCGCCCACCCGGACTGGCCGGTCGAGCAGCTCAAGGCCGCGCTGATGAACACCACCGCGGACACCTACGTCGGCGACGACCACAGCGGGCCGGTCTACGGGCCCGAGCGCACCGGCGCCGGGCGGGTCCGGGTCGACCAGGCGGTCCGCACCCCCGTCGTCGCCTACGCGGCGGGGAAGGGCGCCGAGGAGGGCGGCGTCGGCGTCTCGTTCGGGCCGGTCGAGGTCGGCGGGCCGACGGCGCTCGTGCGGGAGATCGAGGTCCGCAACCACGGTGACTCGCCGCTGAGTTACCGCACCGGCTATGCGGCGGCCACCGAACTGCCCGGCGCCTCCTTCACGGTGGCCCCGGAGCGGGTCGACGTGCCGGCGGGCGGCACGGCGCGGGTACGGGTCACGCTGTCCGTCCCCGGGGAGTTGGGCCGCGCGCCCGACCCGACCATCGACACCGTGCAGGGCGGCAAGGCGCGCAGCTACCGGGGCGAGCTCTCGGGGCGGGTGCTGCTGACGCCGGTCGCGGGCGACGCGCTGCCGCAGCTGCGGGTCCCGGTGTTCGCCGCGCCGCGGCCGGCCTCCGACATCACGGTGACGGCCGCCGTCCGCACCGTGCGCGACCGCACCCTCGTCACGCTCGGCGGCAGCGCCGCGCCCGGGGCGACGCCCGGACTGGCCACCGCCCTCGCCCTCGGCGGCGAAGGAGCCCGCTGGGCCGACTGCCCGCCCGGCAGCGGCACCGCCGTCGGGCCGGGCGCGGGCATCCGGCCCGACGGTGCGGGGGAGGGGGCCGACCCCGGGCAGGACGTCTGCGTCGAGCACCCCGGCGAACGGTCCGTGAACCTGCGGGCGGCCGGCGCCGCCGTCGACTCCGAACTGCTGTACGTCGGCGCGCAGGTGTGGGCCCCGGCAGCCACCCCGGTCGGGCTGTACGGGGTGCGGGTCGCGCTGGACACCGACGGGGACGGCAGCACCGACGTCATCCTCAAGGCCGACCGGCAGCGCGGCAGCGACGTCCTGGTCTCCCGCGCCCTCGACGCCCGTACCGGCGCCGAGCTCGACGTCCAGCCGCTGAACGCCCGCTGGGGCGACACCGACACCGCGCTGCTGGACAGCGACGTCGTGGTCCTGCCCGTCCGGCTGAGCGCCCTGCCCGGCGTCGGCCCCGGCCACAGCACCGTCCACTACGGCGTCTGGACCGGCGTCGCCGGCCCCGGCACACCGGATCCGGCCGAGGCCTACGCCGCCATCGGCCTGCGCGGCACCCGGCCGGCCGTCCCGGTGGACGTCCTGCAGCCGGCCCTCGACGCCCGGGTCGGCCTCACCGGGCCTCCGGCGGTCATGGCCCCGGTCGGCCCCGGCGCCGTCCTCGCGGTGCACCGCACGGCGGGCTCCAAGCTCCTGCTGCTGCAGCACCTCAACCCGGGCGAGCGGCGGGCCCAGGTGCTGACCCTGCCCTGAGCCGCGGCAGCCGATTGACGGGGCGGCCTGCCGACACCGGTCGGCGGGCCGCCCCTGCGCGTTGCGGGCGTCCTACGCGTTCCCGGCGTCCGTGGCGTCCGTGGCGTCCGTGGTGTCCGTGGTGTCCGTGGTGTCCGTGGCGTCCTTGGCGTCCCGGGCGGCGCGCCGCTCGCGGCGCGGAGTGCGGGTGGGGCGGCGGGAGAGGCGGGCGAAGACGGCCACCAGGCCGAGGGCGGCGACGGTGGCGGAGCCGACGGTGAGGCCCTCCGTGAGCCCCGGCGGGCGGAACGAACAGGCGATCCGGGAGGCGCCGGGGCCGAGGGGCAGGCCGATCATGCCCAGCACCCGAGTGGGGGCGGAGGCGCGGCCGCCGTCGACGGCGCAGGTCCAGCCCTCGGTGGCGGGGAGGGCGAGCAGCGCGGTGCCGGTGGAGCCGACCGGGAGGGTGGCCGCGAGCGTGTGCCCACCGGCCTCGACGCGGGTGGCGCCGCCGGCGGTGAGGCGGGCGACGGCGGCCTCCAGGGCGCCGGTCCGCAGACAGCCGATCGGGCGGGCCGGGACCTGGCTGACGGTGTCGGAGCGCAGCGTCACCCGGACCACCCCGTCCGCCGGGACGGTCCCCAGCCGGTGGATCGGCACGGCCGTGGTCGGCTGCTCGCCGTCGCTGCGGAAGGCGGCGCCCAGGGCGCTGACCGTGCCCCGGTACCAGACGCCGTGGAAGAACGCCGTCGACCCGGGCGTGCAGGCGGCGGTGAAGACGGTGCCCTCCTCGCCGGGCGGCACCGACCAGCCGCTGGTGCCGTGCAGGGTGGGCGCCGGGCCACCGGCCGGGACGGGCAGCGGGGCGTCGTACACCTGGCTGCCGAGCAGCGACTCCTGCCGCGACCAGACCGAGGAGGTGTCCGGGCGGGCGCCCGGGGGCAGCACGGTGACCAGCGGCGGCGCGGCGGCCCGGACAGGGGTGAAGCCGTACGGCGGCGGACCGTCGTCCAGGTGGGCGCGGACGGCGAACAGTGCCTGCCCGACCGGGTCGGTGACGCTCTCGGTCTGCCGCCCGCCGGCGGTCCAGCCCGCGCCGAGGTCGTGCAGCAGCAGGGCCGCGACGGTCGGCAGGTACCCGCTGAAGTAGCCGCCGCCCTGGCCGCCCAGCAGCAGCGGGTCGTTGGTGGTGAAGGCGTGCGGGCCGGGGTCGCTGCGGCCGCGCGGCCAGTCCTCGGCCGCGCGGACCGCCGCGTGTCCGGCCCGCACGGCCGCCGGCCGGACACTGCCGGAGGGGGCCGCGCCGAGCGCCGCGTACCCGGACCAGACGGCGTTGCCGAACACCGCGCCGCCGATCACCCAGGTGGCGACGGTGTTCGCCCGGCGGTCCGGGTGGCGGCGGTCCAGGACCCACAGCGCGGCGAGCAGGGCGGTGCCGCCGACGGCCAGCAGCACCCAGGTGGCGGTGCGCACCGAGTGCAGGCCCGCCGCGACCGAGGCGATCACCGCGACCACGGCCGCGCCGCCCAGCAGGGTGAGCCGGTCCGGCCGGTGTGCCAGTGACACCCAACCGGCCAGCACCAGCAGCCCGCTGAACACGAAGGCGACCCGGTACGGCCCACCGGCCGGGATCGCCAGGCCGTGCCACACCAGGACGGTCGGCGTCCAGACGAAGCCGAGCACCACCAGCACCAGCGCCGCGCACCAGGCCGCCCGCTCCCGCGGCCGCACCCTCCGGTTGAAGGGCAGCCCGCACACCAGCAGCAGCCCGAACAGCCCGATCGCCACGTCCGGCAGCCCCCGCCCGCCGTGGGTGGCGGGCAGCAACTGGGCGAGGTGGCCGCCCAGGCCGGACGGGCCGAGCGGCTCCACCGGGGACTCGGGCTGGGCGCGCTGCGCCGCCTGCACCGCGACGAACAGCACCGGGGAGGCGAGCAGCACCCCGGTCGTGGCCATGGTGACCGCCCGGCCGGTGGCCCGGACCCGTTGGCGCAACGGCCGTGACGTGGCGAACAGGCGGACGGCGAACAGGAGTCCGGCCGCCAGGGTGGCCAGCGCGGCGGTGTACAGGTTGCCCGCCCAGGCCAGCGCGACGCAGAGCGTGCCGGCCACCCAGCGCCGCTCGCGCAGGCACCAGTCGGCGGCGAGGCCGAGCAGCGGCAGCGAGACCAGGCCCCAGAGCCACATCGGCGCGGCCCCGCCGACGTCCAGCACCCAGGCGCACAGCCCGTACCCGACGGCGGCGAACGCCCGCAGCCAGTGCGGGCCCGGATGGAGGCGGCCGAGCAGGCGGGCCATCAGGGCGGTGCCGAGGCCGATGGTGGCGAGGGTGACCAGCAGCACGGCGAGCTCGCCCCGGTCGCGGGGGAGGAACGCGGTGAACCAGGAGAACGGGTTCATCAGGTAGGCGAAGAAGTCCGCCAGGAACGGGACGCCGTACCCGCTGTTCCAGTTGAACAGCACGTCCCCCGTGGCCTCCCCGTGCAGCAGGTCCCACAGGTGGGCGTGGTACGGCACCGCGACCTCCTCCGCCCCGGCCGGCCACCGCCCGCGCAGCCCCAGTGCCAGCGCGTACCCGCCCATCGCCAGGGCGGCCGCACCCCCGCTGACCAGCACCTCCCGCCGCCGCTCGCCCTGCACCCACGCGCCCCGTTCTGCCAGTGACCCCGGACCTCGCCACCCTAAGCGCGAGCCACGACGTACGCGCTCCGTCGAACGAGTGGCGTCCGAGGAGGCTTTGCCGAGTAGCCTGGGAGGGCCGCCAGGATGCCCGTATGGGAGGAACCATGAGCATCGCGCCGTACCCCGACTGGATTCGGCCTCCTGCTGGTGGCTACACCGCAGAGGATCTTGACCGGCTGCCTGATCTCCCGCCGCACACCGAGCTGATCGACGGGAGCCTGATCTTCGTGAGTCCGCAGACCGCGTTCCACATGCGTACGCTCCGCAGGCTGGAGCGGGCACTGGAGACTGCTACGCCGGAGGGATGGCAGGTCTGGCGGGAGATGACGGTCAGGCTGGACCGGCGCAATCGGCCCGAGCCGGATCTGCTCGTCGTCGATGACCAGGGGGTCACCGGCCCGAAACAGACCTTCTGCGAGGCGGTGGACGTGTTGCTGGCCGTCGAGGTCGTGTCCGAGGAATCCGAGGAGCGTGACCGGGACACCAAGCCGCGCAAGTACGCGGCGGCCGGCATCAAGCACTTCTGGCGGGTCGAGAGCGACGACGACGGGAAGCCGATCGTCTATGTCTACGAGTTGGATCCGGTGACCCCTGCCTACGTCGTCACCGGCATCTACCACAAGCAGTTGAAGGTCGATCAGCCGTTCCGGGTCGAGATCGACCTCACCTGATCCGTCCGGATGGTGGACGCCAGGTGTCAGCCCCTGGGACGGCGGAGTAGGGTCCGAGCATGTCTCGCACCATTCGTCTCGCAGTTGTCCCGGGTGACGGCATCGGTCAGGAAGTGGTGGCCGAAGGCCTCAAGGTCCTGGGTGCCGTGCTTCCCGCCGATGTGAAGCTGGAGACCACCGAGTACGACCTCGGGGCCCGGCGCTACCACCGGACGGGGGAGACGCTGCCGGACGACGTGCTGGCGGAGCTGAAGTCGCACGACGCGATCCTGCTGGGTGCCATCGGCGACCCGAGTGTGCCGTCGGGCGTGCTGGAGCGCGGGCTGCTGCTCAAGCTGCGGTTCGCCTTCGACCACCACATCAACCTGCGTCCGGGTCGCCTCTTCCCCGGGGTGCGGTCCCCGCTGGCCGGCGAGCCCGACATCGACTTCGTGGTCGTCCGCGAGGGCACCGAGGGACCGTACGTCGGCAACGGCGGCACGCTGCGCACCGGGACGCCGCAGGAGGTGGCCACCGAGGTCAGCCTGAACACGGCGTACGGCATCGAGCGCGTGGTGCGCGACGCGTACCGCCGGGCGCAGGCGCGGCCGCGCAAGAAGCTCACCCTGGTGCACAAGAACAACGTGCTGGTGCACGCCGGGCACCTGTGGACGCGGATCTTCGCCGAGGTCGGCAAGGAGTTCCCCGAGGTCACCACCGACTACCTGCACGTCGACGCGGCGACGATCTTCTTCGTCACCCAGCCCGAGCGCTTCGACGTGATCGTCACCGACAACCTGTTCGGCGACATCCTGACCGACCTCGCGGCCGCCGTCACCGGCGGGATCGGCCTGGCGGCGAGCGGCAACATCAACCCGAGCGGTGAGTTCCCGTCCATGTTCGAGCCGGTGCACGGCTCGGCGCCGGACATCGCCGGCCAGGGCAAGGCCGACCCGACCGCCACCGTGCTGTCGGTCGCCATGCTGCTGGAGCACCTCGGCTTCGCCGCCGAGGCCGCTGCGGTCGAGGCCGCCGTCGCGGCGGACCTGGCCGAGCGCTCCGGTACCCGCAGCACCTCCCAGGTCGGCGACGCGCTCGCCGGTCGAGTATCGGGCGGCTGACGAGCCGGACCGACAAAAGGTTTCCGGCCAGGTGGGCCGGACCGCATAACCGCAGCTCGCGGCTCTGGTAGGAGCCGGTGGCTGTTCGGCACGGCCCTCTGGATGCGAGTATCGACAGTGGGCCGTGCCGTTGTGCGCTCGTTCCGGCGTTCGATCGCCGAAACGTCCCTGCAGCGGTGGCGGCCCGGACCAACCCCACGGTGAAGGAAACAGCCATGAGCACGCCCACCCAGGCGCCCATCACGTTCGACCTCAAGCCCTCCGCCCACCCGCTGCCCGCAGCGGAGCGCGAGGCCCGGCTGACCAACCCCGGCTTCGGCCGCGTCTTCACCGACCACATGGTCACCATCCGCTGGACCGAGGGCGTGGGCTGGCACGACGCCCAGCTGGCGCCGTACGCGCCGCTGGAGATCGACCCGGCGAACATGACCCTGCACTACGGACAGGCGATCTTCGAGGGCCTGAAGGCCTACCGCCAGGCCGACGGCTCCATCGCGACCTTCCGCCCGGAGGCCAACGCCGCCCGCTTCCAGGCCTCGGCCCGCCGCCTGGCCATGCCGGAGCTGCCGGTCGAGACCTTCGTCGAGGCCGTGGAGCTACTGGTCCAGCAGGAGCAGGAGTGGGTCCCGAACGAGCCGGAGCAGAGCCTCTACCTGCGTCCGTTCATGTTCGCCACCGAGGTCGGCCTGGGTGTCCGCCCGGCCAACTCCTACCTCTTCATGATCATCGCCTCGCCGGCCGGCGCCTACTTCCAGGGCGGCATCAAGCCGGTCTCGGTCTGGCTGTCCAAGGAGTACGTCCGGGCCGCGCCCGGGGGCACCGGCGCCGCCAAGTGCGCGGGCAACTACGCCGCCTCGCTGGTCGCCCAGGCCCAGGCCGCCGAGAAGGGCTGCGACCAGGTCGTCTGGCTCGACGCCGCCGAGCACCGGTGGGTCGAGGAGATGGGCGGCATGAACCTGTACTTCGTCTTCGGCGAGGGCGAGGACGCGAAGATCGTCACCCCGGAGCTGTCCGGCGCGCTGCTGCCCGGCATCACCCGCGACTCGCTGCTCCAGCTCGCCTCCGACCTCGGCTACGCCGTCGAGGAGCGGAAGATCTCCACCGACGAGTGGCAGCAGGCCAACGCCGACGGCACCCTCACCGAGGTCTTCGCCTGCGGCACCGCCGCCGTCATCACCCCGGTCGGATCGGTGAAGTCCGCCGCCGCCGACTGGACCGTGGGCACCGGCGAGCCCGGCCCGATCACCATGGAGCTGCGCAAGGCGCTGCTGTCGATCCAGGGCGGCCAGACCCCCGACACCCACAACTGGCTGCACAAGATCGTCTGATCCGCGGGCGCCCGCATCGGCACCGCCTCCGCACCCGTACCGGCTCCGGCCCGCCACGTTCCGCATCGCGAGACGGGCGGGCCGGATCCCGGGGGCTGTGCCAGACTGCCGACGTGTCCTCGCTTTCGCCGATTATTGGCAGCAGGCGCGCCGGTCCGCAGTGACCGCTCCCGCAGGACCCGATGCGGAGCGACCACGAGCGTCCAGACCCGCGCGCAGACCTCTCGCACCCGCGAGGGGTCTTTTGCTTTTGGGGCGAGGCCCCGACGAGCAGCCACCCGGACCGGCCGAGAGCCCCCACGAAGGGCTCGGGGACACCGGGCCCGCGCGCGAGATCCTGGACAGTGGAGCCGGGACCAGAAGACCGGCCGGAGCAGTACGAACCTCCCCGAACGGAGAACCAGGGGTCATGACCGAGGTCAGCCGTACCGACGACAGTTTCCACGTGTTCGACACCACGCTGCGCGACGGCGCCCAGCGTGAGGGCATCAACCTGACGGTGGCGGACAAGCTGGCCATCGCCCGGCACCTGGACGAGTTCGGGGTCGGCTTCATCGAGGGCGGCTGGCCCGGGGCCAACCCGCGCGACACCGAGTTCTTCGCCCGCGCCGCCGCCGAGCTGGAGCTGCGGAACGCACAGCTGGTCGCCTTCGGCGCCACCCGCAGGGCCGGCGGCCGGGCCGCGGACGACCCGCAGCTGGCCGCGCTGGTCAACTCCGGCGCCCCGGTGATCACCCTGGTCGCCAAGTCGCACGACCGGCACGTGGAGCTGGCGCTGCGCACCACCCTGGACGAGAACCTGGAGATGATCCGGGACAGCGTCGAGTTCCTGCGCGCCCGGGGCCGCCGGGTGTTCATCGACTGCGAGCACTTCTTCGACGGCTACCGGGCGAACCGGGAGTACGCCCTCGCCGTGGTCCGCACCGCGCACGAGGCCGGGGCGGACGTGGTGGTGCTGTGCGACACCAACGGCGGGATGCTGCCCGCCGGCGTCCGGGACACCGTCGCCGACGTCCTGGCCCGGACGGGCGCCCGGCTCGGCATCCACGCCCAGGACGACACCGGCTGCGCGGTGGCCAACACCCTGGCCGCGGTGGACGCCGGGGCGACCCACGTCCAGTGCACCGCCAACGGCTACGGCGAGCGGGTCGGCAACGCCAACCTGTTCCCGGTGGTCGGCGCGCTGGAGATCAAGTACGACCGCCGGGTGCTGCCCGAGGGCCGGCTGGCCGAGATGACCCGGATCTCGCACGCGATCGCCGAACTGGTCAACCTGACCCCCTCCACCCACCAGCCGTACGTCGGCTACTCGGCCTTCGCCCACAAGGCGGGCCTGCACGCCTCCGCGATCAAGGTCGACCCGGACCTGTACCAGCACATCGACCCCGAGCGGGTCGGCAACACCATGCGGATGCTGGTCTCCGACATGGCCGGCCGGGCCTCCGTCGAACTCAAGGGCAAGGAACTCGGCTACGACCTGTCCACCGACCGGGACCTGGCCGGCCGGGTGGTCGCCAAGGTGAAGGAGCAGGAGAACCTGGGCTACACCTACGAGTCGGCCGACGCCTCCTTCGAGCTGCTGCTGCGCGACGAGGTGCGCGGCAGCCGGGACCGCTTCTACACCCTGGAGTCCTGGCGGACCATCAGCGAGCAGGGCCCGAACGGGATCTCCGGCAACGAGGCGACCGTCAAGCTCTGGGCGAAGGGCGAGCGCCGGATCGCCGTCGGCGAGGGCAACGGCCCGGTCAACGCGCTGGACCAGGCGCTGCGCACCGCGCTGGAGGGCATCTACCCGCCGCTGGCCACCTTCGAGCTGGTGGACTACAAGGTCCGCATCCTGGAGGGGCAGCACGGCACCGGGTCCAAGACCCGGGTGCTGATCGAGTCCACCGACGGCACGTCCACCTGGTCCACCGTCGGCGTCGCCGACAACGTGGTCGCCGCCTCCTGGCTGGCGCTGGAGGACGCGTACACCTACGGTCTGGTCCGCGCCGGCCTGGAGCCCACCGAGTAGCCGGCCCGCGACGTGCCAGTGGACCGCCGGACTCCGCGTGGAGTCCGGCGGTCCACCCGTGCCCGGGTCACCGCAGCCGGGCGAGCAGGGCGTGTTCGACGAGGGTGATGAGGGCGCTCTTGGCGCTGTCGCGGCGGCGGGCGTCGAGGGTGATGACGGGGGTGTCGGC
>NZ_JBITTM010000039.1:0-99755 GCF_044541955.1 Kitasatospora sp. NPDC085464 | reverse complement strand
CGTGAGGGAAACGCCCGGTTACATTCCGAACCCGGAAGCTAAGCCTCACAGCGCCGATGGTACTGCAGGGGGGACCCTGTGGGAGAGTAGGACGCTGCCGAACAATCATTGCTGAAGAACCCCTATCCGGATTCCGGATGGGGGTTCTTCGCGTTTCCGGGGACTTTCTTCCGGCCGCAGGATCCGCCCCCCCGGGGGGGCGGATCCGCGCGGGCTCAGTGCGGGTAGCGGTTGCGGATGGCCTCGGCGGCGTCGGTGCCGCCGGGCTGGCGGTGGCCGCCGGGATCCGTTAGGGCGTGGTGTCGCCGAGGCTCCTCATGACGGCGAGCCGGGCGGACCACTCGCGTTCGGCGAAGGCGAGGGCGCGCTCCAGCGTGTCGACGAGGACCGTCCGGCTCACCGACACCACCGTCGGCTCGTGCCGGGGCTCGGCTCCCCAGGCGGCACCGCCGACCTCGCGCACCCGGCAGGCCAGGTGCACCCGGTCCCCGTCGGGGAACGCCAACGCCACCACCTGATCGGTGCACTCGCCCCACTCCAGGAACTCGCACCGGGCGAGTTCCGCCCCGGCCCCGGCGGCGGTCCCGGCGCCGTCGTCGCCGCCGGACATCCAGGTTTCGGCGAGGAGGAAGGACGCGGAGGGGGTGGTGAAGCCCACCGGCCGAGCGGTCGGCGTGCGGTGGCGGCCGAGTTCGTCCTTGAGCTTCTTGACCAGCAGCGGCGGGTAGAACGCGTTGTCCCACGTGTTCACATGGAGCCCGCCGACGAAGACGTCGACACGCAGCAGCCCCGGGCCCTGTTCGATGTGGAACTCCAGACCGAATCCGGTCCGCGACCCGAACAACACGGCGACCTCCCCAGCCCCGACGCGACTCCCGTCGCGGCCCGATCCTACTGAGCGGCCTTCGACACGCGGCCCGGCCGGGCCGGCCCGACCGACTCGGGGGCATCACCGCGCGGACGGCTGCAACGGCCTCACCGGGCCGGGGGAGCGGGGAGGCGGCGTGACGGTCGGAGCCGTCCGCCGACGGCTCCGTACCGGGGCGGTTGCCCGGACCGCGGGCGGGACGGGCTACTTCTCGGTGAACAGCAGGTCCTCGATGGGGCGGGTCATCCGCAGCGTGCCGCCGTTGGTGACCTCGACCACGTGCTGGAGGCCGACGGTGGGCGGCTTGGGCTGCTCGGGGAGGGTGAACTCGTCGGCGCCACCGGCGAGGAAGGCGGGCAGGCAGCCCAGTCCGGGGCCGAAGAGCCGGATGTAGTCGACGAGGCGGCGGAAGAGCTTCGGGAGCATCACGAGGTCCTCGGTGATCGATTCGAGGTTCTCGATCTTCGCGCCGCTGGTGGTCACGTCGTGCAGCCAGACGCTGTCGGGGGCCATGGCCGTGCGGGCCTGCCGGGCGGTGGCGGTGAGGTCGGCCCGCAGGAGGTCGGGCAGGCTCTGGTAGAAGGTGGGGTAGACCAGCCCGCGCGAGAGCAGGTGGTGGTTGACGGTGTCGTGCAGCATGTCGACGGTGACGTCCAGCCGGAAGCCGCTCCGCGCGGGCTTCGGCGGGTCCCCGACGCTCGGCGCGTCCCCGCGCCCGACGAGGGCCACGCAGCGGTGGAAGACGTCGGCGCCGCCGGTGAGGATGTAGCCCGGGACGGCGGCCGGCGTCGAGGCGGTCACCTTCTCCGTGTCGTCCTGCACGACGTCGGTGAAGCCCAGCCACTTCAGCAGTTCGTTGCGGGCGGCGTGTGCGCCGAGCCCGAGCGGCTGGTGCGCGAAGTCCGGCCCGACGCCCTTGTAGTGGGTTTCCAGGGCGTCGATCGCGTCCAGCCGGAGCGAGGCGCCGCCGTGCTCGTCGCGGTCGACCCGGTTGCGGCCCGGGACGTCGAACCAGAAGCCCGGGTCCTGCGGTAGGAAGTGGACGGTGTCGCCGTCGGGTCGGTCGTGGAGGACCTGGTACGAGCCGGTGATGAGGACCATGGACATTGTCTGCCTCCCGGATCTGACCGGACGCGGCTCGGGTCGGACGCCACCGCCGTGGTACCGGGGCCGAAGCTCCGTCCGTATGCGAAGGGCTCTGGCCTGGCGGGCCCCGGGTGGCGAATCCGGCGGCAGTCGTCCGCATCGCCCTTTTCCTCCACCATGCGCCCGTCCGGCGGTGGTGTCACGCCGGAGGGAGGTGCTCACGCACTGTGAGGGGCGGGCGCCGGCTGCCGTGGATCGCCCGGTGCGCCGGTCGGCGCGACGGCCGGTGCGCCGGGGTGTGGGCTCGTGGCGCCACAGCCTGGTGAAGGACGGCATATGGATGTGTTCCGGCTCGCCCGTCGTGCCCGGGTACGTCATCACCAATCACCTGCGGGCCGGCTGCGGCGGCATCGGCTCCTGGCAGCACGGCCTCCCGCATGACGGGATCTGGACCTGCTCGGGCGCCCCGGTGGTGGCGGGCTACGTGATCACCGGTCACATGCAGGCCGGCTGCGACGGCGCCGGCGCCTGGTACCACAACACCGCCCGCGTGGGCCTGTGGACCTGCCCGGGTTCGCCCATCCCGCCCGGCTTCCGCTCCACGACCTACTCGGCAGGTGGCTGCAACGGCCTCGGTGCCTGGGTGCTCGCGCGCGCCTGACGGGCCGCGGGGCCGGTGGACCGGCGGACCGGTGGGTCGGCGGTTCGGACGGGTTCGGACGGTCCGAGGGCCTGGCGGCCCCGCGGGCACGGCCTCCGTCCCCGCGTCCGGATCCGGGCGCGGGGACCTGCCGTCCGGCGGGCCGACCTGGCTGGCGGGCCGTCAGCGCAGCTTGTCGTAGGACCAGTTCGGGTCGCGCCCGGTGAGGGCCAGCAGCCGGTCCTGGGCGTCGGCGGCCTGGGCGTCGGCCACCGGCGGGTCGAACAGGCCGGTGCCGGCCAGGTTGCGGTAGCCCTGGAACTCGGTGAGCGCGTACGCGGCGGCGCCCGGCGGCATCCGGCCGCTCTCGCCCAGCGCCCGGGCCAGGTCCCAGCTGTGCACGACGGTCTCGGCGGTCAGCTCGCGGGCGTACCCGCCGGCGTCGCGCACCCCGTACGACAGGTGGACCAGCAGGTCCGGCGCGCCCGGCTGGTGCAGCGCGCGCACCGCGGTGTCGGCGGCCATCGTCCACACCCCGACAGGGTTGCGGCCCAGCACGTCGCCTTCGAACCGGCGGCCGATCGCCTCCGGGGTGTAGCCTGCCACCGCCTGGCAGACCCAGAGGTGCTGCGCGGCAAGGTGGTTCACGAGTGTGTGGACGTCCCAGCCCCGACACGGGGTGGGTGCCGTCCAGCCGTCTTCCGGAACGGCCCGCACGAGGCGGGTCACCTCCGCCACGGCAGCGACGTAGTGTTCACGGACCTCGACGTGGAAACCGGGAGGATGCGGACATTCCATCGGAGGGCCTCCCTCCTGTCCTGCTCACTCTCAGTAAACCGCCACCGGGAGTGACTTGCCAGGTTTACGGGGGGCCGACCGCCGTGGGTGCTCGCCCGGTGGCTCCCCGTCAGCGGCCGCCGAGCTCCTCCAGCACGGCCCGGGCCGCGTTGTGCCCCGGGATCCCGCTGACCCCGCCACCGCGCACGGCCCCCGCGCCGCACAGCAGGACGTTCGGGCGGTCCGTCGCCACGCCCCAGCGGGCGGCGGCACCGCCCGCCGCAGCGCGGGCGCGGTCCTCGTACCGGCCCCCGTCCCGGCCCTCGACCTCGCCCCCGTCCCGGCCCGGGAAGGATGCCTCCCGTTCCGGGAAGGACGCCTCCCGGAACGGGAAGGACAGGTCGCGGTGGAAGATGTGGCCGCCCGGCAGGCCGATCTCCCGCTCCAGCTCCGGCGGCGTCCTGGCCTCGACGCAGGGGCGGCCGTCGGCGTCGGTGGCCAGGCAGTCGGCGATCGGCTCGGCCAGTACCGCGTCCAGCTCTGCCAGGCTCGCGGCCAGCGCCCGGTCCTTGGCCGCCGGATCGCCGAACAGGCGGGCGGGCATGTGCAGGCCGAAGAGGGTCAGCGTCTGCAGCCCCTGCCGGACGGCCTCCGGGCCGAGGATCGACGGATCGGTGAGGGTGTGGCAGTAGATCTCGGACGGCGGCGCCGAGGGCATCCGGCCGGCCCGTGCCTCGGTGTACGCGGTCGCCAACTGCCGGTAGCCCTCGGCGATGTGGAAGGTCCCCGCGAAGGCCTCGCGCGGGTCGGCGGCGGTGTCCCGCAGGCGCGGCAGTCGGCGCAGCACCATGTTGACCTTCAGCTGGGCGCCCTCGGGTGCGGGCCCCGGTTCGTCGCCCAGCAGCCGGGCCAGGACCGCGGGCGCGGCGTTCACCAGCACCCGGCGTGCCGCCACCGTCCCCTCGGCGTCCCGGTCCGGGGCCCGGTAGGACACCTCGGCGTCGCCGTCGCGGTCGGCCGCGACGCCGGTGACCTCGTGCCCGGTCCGGATCTCGGCCCCGGCCGCCAGCGCCGCCTCGGCGAGTGCGCCCGTCACCGCGCCCATCCCGCCGACCGGCACGTCCCAGTCGCCCGTGCCGTTGCCGATCACGTGGTACAGGAAGCAGCGGTTCTGCCGGAGCGACGGGTCGTGGGCGTGGGTGAAGGTACCGATCAGCGCGTCCGTCAGGACCACCCCGCGCACCAGGTCGTCCGCGAAGCTCCGCTCGACGGCCACACCCAGCGGCTCCTCGAACAGCGACCGCCAGGCGTCCTCGTCCGCGACCCGCCGGCGCAGCTCCGCGCGGGAGGGCAGCGGTTCGGTCAGCGTCGGGAACACCCGCTCGGCGACCCGCCCGGTCATCCCGTAGAAGCGCTGCCAGGCCTGCCACTCCCGGTCGCCGCCGGTCAGCGCCCGGAACGACTCCCGGGTCCGGCCGGGATCGCCCGCGTCCACCAGCAGGCCGGTCGGCTTGCCGTCCCGCTCGACGGGCGTGTACGAGGCGATCCGGCGCCGCCGCAGCTCCAGCCGCAGCCCGAGGTCCCGCACGATCTTCCCCGGCAGCAGGCTCACCAGGTACGAGTAGCGCGACAGCCGCGCGTCCACCCCGGGGAACGCCCGCGCGGACACCGCCGCCCCGCCCACCCGGTCCAGCCGCTCCAGCACCAGCACCCGCTGCCCGGCCCGTGCCAGGTACGCCGCGGCCACCAGCCCGTTGTGTCCGCCGCCGACGATCACGACGTCGTACCGCGAGGACGCGTTCGTGTTCATCCGGCCACGCTACGCCACATCGCGGACGCGCGGAACAGCCGTGCACGGCCCGGCCGGGCCCCTCGCCGGCCAGGCGTCCGCCCTGGTGCGTGGAAGCCACCCGCCCGTGCTCGCCGACCGGGGGCTTTCCAAAGGCCGTCCGCTCGCTCGCCACCCACCATGCCGTCCCCCCGGACCGATCTCACCACCAGTGCCGCCCCTCGTCCGGCTGCGACCACCGCCGACCGGATCGCAGCCGGGTCGAGGACGACGGAAGGACGCTGCCGTCGAAGGCACCGGAAGCGGCCTGCCCGGGATCCGACACCGGGTCTCCGCGTTTCGACGGCCATCGACCTGTCCGGTACGACCGGGGACCCGGCCGTACCGGAGGTGGACATCCCATTCGGATCCTGATCGGCGACGACAACGCCCTGACCGCCGGCGCATCATCCGAACCGGAGCGGGACGGCCACCGGGTCGGCCCGGGCGCCCTCGTGCAAATCCCGTTCGATCCGCCGCAGTCCGGGATGGCGGCGTTCCGCCGGCGAGGCACGAGGCGCCACCACGCAGGCGCCGTCCGCGACCGGTCACCGGAAGGGCCGTCGCCGAACGGCGCGCGCACCGTGGTGATGGACGCGGCGGCCGGTCTGCCTGAAGGCCTTTCCCCGGGTGGCCGACGACCCCACAATGGGGCGGGCGGCGCATGAGGGTGGGGGAACCGGGTGGAGTGGCTGCTGGGGATCGGCGGAGCGCTGTTGCTCGGCGTGCTGACCAATCTGGTGTACGACTTCGCCAAGTACGGCGGCTCGCGCATCGGTTCGCGCCTGCCGGCGCCGCGCGTCCGGCGGATGAGCCTGTCGGAGGCGGCGCGGGCGCACGACGTCCGGGCGGACGGGCTGGCGCCCCTGATCACCTGGTCGGCGTCCCGGCCGCTCACTCCCGGCACCTTGGTGACCTCGTACGACGGGCGGGTGGCGCGCCCGCACCGGC
The DNA here is from genome assembly GCF_044541955.1 of Kitasatospora sp. NPDC085464. Lineage (NCBI taxonomy): Bacteria > Bacillati > Actinomycetota > Actinomycetes > Kitasatosporales > Streptomycetaceae > Kitasatospora > Kitasatospora sp. NPDC085464. The sequence continues at coordinate 93,605 of NZ_JBITTM010000039.1, read as the reverse complement.
TGGACGCGGTCGGGTGGGCCGACGAGGTGGAGCGCCAGCGCGCCGCCGGGGCGGCGGGCCGCACGGCGTACGTCTCGCGGCTGACGGTCGATCACGGTGAGCACAGCGCGGCACGGATGTGCGAGGTGAGCATCGCCGAGAGCGACTACGCGGAGTGCATGGCCACCACCCGGCTGGGCCGGGAGGATCCGGAGGCGGGACGGCTGTTGCGCGAGGCGCTGGACGAGGGGCTGACGAGCTTCGTGGCGACCGCGCCGCCGACGATGATGAGCGCCTGCGTCGCGGTGCGGGACCGTGCGGGCCGACTGTTGCTGCTCCGTCGCTCGCTGGCGGTCCGGACCTTCCCGGCGCAGTGGACGGTCGGGATCAACGAGACCATGAAGTACCGGGACGAGCCGGGGGCCGCCGAGGACTTCTACGCGCTGGTCCACCGGGCGTTGGAGGAGGAGTTGGGGTTGCTGCCGGCGGACGTCGGGCCGACGGTGATCACCTGGCTGGGCTGGAGCGAGCCGGCTTCCTGCTACACGCTGGTCGCCACCGTCCGGGCCCGGCTGGACGCGGCCGAGATCGACCGCCGCCGCGAGGCCTGCCACAGCACCTTCGAACACGACATGGCGGTCTGGGTGCCGTTCAACCGCCGCTCGGTGTCCCAGCTGGTCGAAGGCGGCGTCTGCCCGGACGGCTCGCAGCGCTGGTCGTACCTGGCGCCACTGGTGGCGTGGGAGGCGTGGCGGGCGGCGCAGCAGGAGCGCGCGTAGGGCGGAGGCATGAGGGTGGCTCATGGGGCCTGGCCCATGAGGCCGGCTCATGGACGTCCGGGCTTCCTTCTCTCACCATGGCTTGCTTCATGGGAGGGGCGGGCATGAGCGGAGCTCATGGCGTCGGCTCATGAGAGTTGCTCATGGCCCCAGGTCATGAGGGTTCCGCATGGTGCAGGTGTGCATGAGCGCACCTCATGCGTGCCCCCATGAGCGCACCTCATGCGCGCAGCTCACGAGTGCGGCTCGGCGCTCACCCGGCGGCGGGTTGCCAGTCCGCCGGCCCGCTCGCGGGGAGGTGGCCGGGTAGGCCCGGTGTCCAGCGTTTGGTGCCGTCCGGCAGGACGGCGAGCGCCTCGATGCCGGGTCGGCGGGCGGCCCAGGCGAGGGCGCGGTCGGGGCCCATGGCGAAGGCGGCGGTGGCCCAGGCGTCGGTGCGGGCGATGCCGGTGCCGGGGGAGCCGACCAGGGTGAGGGAGGCGAGGCCGGTGGCCGGGCGGCCGGTGTGCGGGTCGAGGACGTGCGCGCCGCGCTCGGCGGTGCCGGAGGTGGCCACGGCGAGGTCGCGGCCGGCCAGCACGGCGGCGAGCAGGCCCGGCTGCCGGGGGTCGGCGATGCCGATCCGCCACGGCCCGCCGCCGGTCTGCACGTCCCCGCCGCCGCTGACGCAGTACTGCCGGGCGCCGGAGAAGCGCAGCAGTGCGGCCGCCTCCTCGACCGCCCACCCCTTGACCCAGCCGCTGGGATCGAGCCGTCCGCCGGGCCGTTCGCTGAACCAGCCGTCGGTCTGCGCGGCGGTCTCGCGGCAGGCGGCCAGGACGGTGGGGACGTCCGGATCGCAGTCGGCCAGGGCCAGTTCGCCCCGGCCGAGGCGGCTGATGTCGCTGTCCGGCCGGTAGGTGGAGAACACCGCGTCGATCCGGTGCAGCCGCTCGGTGATCCGTTCCAGTACGGCGGTCGTCCCCGGGCCCGGGTCGCGGACGGTGATCGAGAAGACGGTGCCCATCACGGGCTCGGCGTGGCGGAGCACGGTGTCTCAGCCCTTTGCCCGGTCGAGCGCGCTCTGCAGCGAGCGGATGTAGCCGTCGCTGGTGTAGGTCGCGCCGCTGACGACGTCGATCCGGGCGCTCTGCGCGGAGATCGCCTCCTGGTTGAGTACGGGCAGGGCGGAGGTGTTGATCTCGCGGTCGCGCCGCTCGGCGGTGGGGTACTTGACCACGTCGACGGCGGTGATCCGGCTGCCGTTGAGGGTGACCTGGACCTGCACCGGGCCGTAGCGGGTGTTGACGGTGTCGCCGCTGACCTTCCGGGTGGTGCCGGCGGGAGCGGACGTGGCTGCGGAGGCCGACGGCGCGGGCGCGTTCGACGGCTCCGACACGTCGGAGCCGGTGGCGGTGTCCGACCCCGAGCCGATCACCGGGGCCGGCCCGGCCGCCTCGTGCGGTTTGAGGGAGAGCAGCAGCACCACCCCGGCGGCGGTGGCGGCGCTGGTGACGACGGCTCGGCGCATGGAATCGACGCTCCTCGGGGGTCGGGAGGGCCCGGCAGGACCGGACCGGGCTCGGTGGGGCTCGGTGGTGTGGTGGTGGCAGGAGGCTGAAGGAGGCGGCCGGGCTCAGAGCGAGAAGCTCTCGTGGTGGATGTGTCGCGGTCGGACCCCCGCCGCCCGCAGCGCGCGGACGGCCTCCGCGGTCAGGGCTTCCGGGCCGCACAGGTAGACGTCGTGCCCGGCGAGGTCCGGGACGAGCCGGGCGAGCGCGGTGCCGAGGTCGCCGACCTGGTCCCGCGAGCCGAGCAGCTCGTGCACGGTCGCGCCGCGCCGCCGGGCGACGTCGGCGAGCTCCGTGCGGAACAGCACGTCCTCCGGTCGCCGGGCCCGCTGGACCAGCGTCAGCTCGCCCGGCAGCGTCTCGAACAGGGCGCGCAGCGGGGTGATCCCGACGCCCGCCCCGAGCAGCAGCACCCGGCGCCGGCGCAGCCGCCGCCCGGTGAACGCGCCGTACGGGCCTTCGGCGCGCACCTTGGTGCCCGGGCGTAGGGCGGCGACCGCGGCGCTGTGCCCGCCGAGGTCCTTGACCGTGAAGCGCAGGAACCGCGGGTGCGGCGGCGCGGAGAGCGAGTACGGGTTGGCGGCCCAGCGCAGGCCGGGCGCCTGGAACTGGAGGCGGAAGAACTGGCCCGCCTCGGCGCCGAGTTCGTCCAGTCGCTGCCCGGTCAGGAACAGCGACACCACGCCGGGGCCCTCCGGCCGTACCTCCGCGACCCGCAGCCCGTGCCGCCGGTCCAGCAGCCACGGCCGGGCCAGCCGGTACCAGCCGAGCAACGCCGCCGTGCCGAAGTAGAGCGCGTACCAGGCGGCCCGGCCGGGGCCGCCGCCCAGGTCGGCGCCGGTGGCCAGCTGGTGGGAGAAGGCGAGTGCGACCGCCAGGTACGTCGCCAGGTGCAGGTAGTACCAGGCCTCGTACGACAGGCGGCGGCGCGCGGCCCGGGCGGAGACCGCACCGGTGCCGAGCAGCGCCAGCGTGCCCAGGGTCGCCTTGATCATCTCGGGGTAGTGGAGGACGACCTCCACGCCCTCGCCGATCAGGCCGCGCCCGTCGGTCAGCGCGTAGCCCCAGACGACGGTGAGCACGTGCACCGAGACGGCGGCGACCAGCCAGCGCCCGCCGAAGGCGTGCCAGCGCGCCAGCCGGTCCGTGCCGACCCCGCGCTCCAGCGGCGGCAGCCGCGCCATCAGCAGGAGCAGCACCGGCGCGGCGTACCCCGCGAGCAGTCCGGTGATCCGCCCGGCGCCGGTCAGCCAGCCCGCCGCGCCGACGACCGCCGGGGTGCTCACCCACCACAGCGCCGGCACGCCGAGGGCGCCGACCGCGATCAGGCCGAGCGCGGGGGCCGGTTCCAGCGCGAACGGCGGGTGCGGCGCGGCCCGGTGCCCCCGGCCGGCGGGCGCCGGTCGCGGCCCGCGCCGGGGGTCGGGCCGCGACTCCGGTGCGGCGGCAGTGGTCATCGGGAACCTCCTCAGCGCCCGGCGGCGAGTGCCGCCGAGGCCGACCACGATGGCACCGCAAGCTCTGAGCCGCCTCTGAACCGGACCGCCACCCACGCCCCCGCGCGGCGGCATCAGGCCAGGTCATGACGGGTGTGCTGGTCCACGAACGGCTCTCCGGGGTCTCAGGGCTTTCTCATCGCGGCGGTGCAGAATGAACGCCGCCCAGCACGAGTCCGAGGGAGCAGCATGGACGACACCGCCGACCGCCCGGAGTGGCGCGTCCTGGTCGTCGACGACGAGCCGGACCTGGTCGAGGTGGTCTGCGGAGCCGTCCGCTACGAGGGCTGGCAGGCGCGCGGCGCGACCACCGGACTGGCCGCCGTCGAGGCCGCCGCGGCCTGGCGCCCGCACGCCGTGGTGCTCGACGTGATGCTGCCCGACCTCGACGGCCTGGAAGTGCTGCGGCGCGTCCACGCCGAGCAGCCCGAGGTGCGGGTGCTCTTCCTCACCGCCCGGGACGCCGTCGAGGAGCGGATCGCCGGCATCGCGGCGGGCGGCGACGACTACGTGACCAAGCCGTTCAGCCTGGCCGAGGTGGTCGTCCGGCTGCGCGGGCTGCTGCGCCGGGCCGCCCCGCCCGCCGCGCCGCACCGGCCGCCCGCGCACGCGCTGGTGCTCGGCGACCTCGTCCTGGACGACCGGGCCCGCGAGGTGACCCGCGGCGGCGAGACCGTCGAACTCAGCCCGACCGAGTACGCGCTGCTCGCCCACCTGATGCGCCACCCCCGCCAGGTGCTCAGCAAGGCCCAGATCCTGGACGCGGTCTGGTCGTACGACTTCGGCGGGCAGGCGCACATCGTCGAGCTGTACATCAGCTACCTGCGGAAGAAGGTGGATGCGGGCCGGAGCCCGATGATCCACACGGTGCGGGGCGCGGGGTACCTGATCAAGGCCGCGACATGAGCCCGCGCCGTCCGACCCGCCCGCGCCGTCCGACCCGCCCGCTCCGCATGACCCGCCCCCTCCGCATGACCCGCCCGACCGCCCCGGCCGGCCCGCGCGGCAGCCGGCTCCGGCCCGTCCCCCGGACCCTGCGCGCCCGCCTGATCGCCGGCCTGCTGGTGCTGCTCGTCGTCACCTGCGCCGCCGTGGGCTTCGCCACCACTGCAGCGCTGCGCCACTTCCTGGTCGACCGCCTCGACCAGCAGCTCGCCGAGGCCGGCGGCCGCTACGCCGCCAGCCTGGAGCACACCGGGCAGGGCGGCGGCCCCGACACCCGGGCGCAGACCCCGGGCACCCTCGGCGTACGGCTGCTCGGTGGGCGGGTCACCGCGGCGGGCGTGGTCGACGGTGATGCCGACGACACGGACGGCCCCGACGACGAGGACGACCGGATCAGCTTCACCCCCGCCCAGCAGCGGGCGCTCGCCGCCCTGCCGGTCGGCGGCCCGGCCCGCACCCTCGACCTCGGCGAGGCCCAGGGCCACTACCGGGTCCGGGCGGTCGCCGGGCGGGACGGCGACGTGCTGGTCAGCGGCCTGCCGCTGCGTCCGGCCGAGGAGACCGTCCGGCGGCTGGAGGGCCTGGAGCTGACGGTCTTCGCTATCGCCGTCGCGGCCGCCGGTACGGCCGGGGCGCTCTGGGTCGGCTGGTCGCTGCGCCCGCTGCGGCGGGTGGTGGGCATGGCCGAGCGGGTCAGCGCGATGCCGCTCGCCAGCGGCGAGGTCCTGCTGGCCGAACGGGTGCCGGACGACGACCCGCGCACCGAGGTCGGTCGGGTCGGCGCGGCGCTCAACCGGATGCTCGGCCACGTCGGCGACGCCCTGGCCCGCCGCCACGCCGTGGAGGAACGGCTGCGGGGCTTCGCCGCGGACGCCAGCCACGAGCTGCGCACCCCGGTCGCGACCGTGCGCGGCCACGCCGAACTGGCGCTTCGCCACCCCGGGGAGGTGCCGGCGCCGGTCCGGCACTCGCTGGAGCGGATCGACGCCGAGGCGGTGCGGATGGGGGCGATCGTCGAGGACCTGCTGCTGCTCGCCCGCCTGGACGCCGGCCGTCCACTGGCCGAGGAGGACGTGGATCTGACCCGGATCGCCCTCAACGCCGTGGCCGACGCCCGCGCCGCCGGACCGGACCACCGCTGGCGACTCGCCCTCCCGGAGGATCCGGTCGTGGTCCGCGGCGACGAGCACCGGCTGAGCCAGGCGGCGGCCAACCTGCTGGCCAACGCCCGGACCCACACCCCGCCCGGCACCGGGATCGAGCTGCGGCTGGAACGCGAACGAGTCGGCGGTCAGGTCGAGTTGAGCGTGACGGACGACGGCCCGGGCATCGCACCGGAGCTGCTGGAGCGGGTCTTCGAACGCTTCGTCCGGGGCGACCGCGCCCGCTCGCGGGCCACCGGCTCGACCGGGCTCGGGCTGGCGATCGTCCGGGCCGTGGTCCGGGCGCACGGCGGCACGGTCGACGCGGCCAGCCGGCCGGGCCGTACGGTGTTCACCGTCCGGTTGCCGCAGGGCTCGCCGGAGCGGGAGCCGTGACGGCCGTCGTCGCGTACGTCGTCTGGGCAGTCGTCGCGTCCGTCGTTGCAACGGTCGTCACAGCAGTCGTCGAGCCCGTCGTCGCGTCCGCTGCGGCGGCCGTGCCGGTGCCCCTGCCGGCGGTGCCGGTGCGAAAGCGCAGGCGGTAGTCGGTCGGCGTGGTGCCGAGGCGGCGGCGGAAGGCGCGCACCAGGGTGTCGGTGGTGCCGAACCCGCAGGCGGTGGCGATGCGTTCCAGCGTGGCGTCGCCCGACTCCAGCTCGTGGCGGGCGAGTTCGACCCGGGCCGACTCGACGTACGCGCTCGGCGTGGTGCCCAGCTCCGTCTTGAAGATCCGGGTCAACTGCCGTTCGCTGACGTGGGCGTGGGCGGCGAGGTCCGGGACGGTGAGCCGCCCGGACAGGTTGCGCAGGATGTGGTGGCGCAGCTCCTCGATCCTGCGGGTGGTCGAGACCGGCTCCAGCGGGACGCTGAACTGGCTCTGGCCGCTCGGACGCTTGAGGTACATCACCAGCTGGCGGGCGACCCGCAGCGCCAACTCCTCGCCGAAGTCCTCGGCGACCAGGGCGAGCGAGAGGTCCAGGCAGGCACTGATGCCGGCGCCGGTCCAGACCTCGCCCTCGCGGATGAAGATCGGGTCGGCGTCCACCTCGATCTCCGGGTACTCGTCGGCGAGTTGGTCGGCCGTGGACCAGTGCGTGGTGGCCCGCCGGCCGTTCAGCAGCCCGGCGGCGGCGAGCAGGTGCGCGCCGACGCAGACGCTCGCCACCCGGCGCGAGCGGGCGGCCAGCACCCGGACCCGCTCGACCACCGCCGGGTCGGTGACGGCGCGGACCCGGCTCCGCTCGTCCACCTCGACCGATCCGGGCACCAGCAGGGTGTCGATCCCGCCCTCGGCGGCCCGGTCGAAGGTGAGGTCGGGCAGGATCCGCACGCCCGCAGCGGTGGTGACCGGCGCCATGGTCTCGGCGGCGAGGAGGACCCGGTAGCCGGCCGCGTCGCCGGTCTCCCGCCGGAGCAGCGCGAACACCTCCGGCGGGCCGGTCACGTCGAGCAGGTCGACGCCCTCGAACAGGACGATGACGATCAGCCGCCGGACGGCTCCGGGGCCGGCCCCGACCGGAGCGGCTGCCGCGGTGTCGTTCCCGTCACGGGTCTCGGTCTCGGTGCGCACGGCTGTTCCCCTCGATGTCGGAATCTGCATGTTAGATGGCATTGCCGCCATGCGAGGGCCGCCCGTAGCGTTTTCCGGGCAGGGCGCACCACGCGTGACCTGCCGAAACCCGACTCCCTTCCCGACAACGAAAGGCGGCACCGCTGTGCCCACGACCACCCTGCGCGCCCTCAACGGACTCGACGAGAAGCCGGCCTCGCTCGCCGACGCGACCGTGATCCTGGTCGACTACCAGAACACCTACGTGCGCGGTGTCATGGAACTGGACGGCTGGCAGCAGGCACTCGACGCCGCCGCCGACCTGCTCGCCCGGGCCCGGGCGGCCGGCGCCACCGTCATCCACGTGATCAACGACGGCGGCGAGGGCACCCCGTACGACGTCCGGGCCGAGATCGGGCAGATCCACCCGAGCGTGGCGCCCGCCGAGGGCGAGCGCGTGGTCGTCAAGCAGGTCCCGGACGCCTTCGTCGGCACCGAGTTGGGCGAACTGGTCGACGCGGCCGGCCACCAGGACGTCGTCGTCGCCGGATTCATGACCCACATGTGCGTCACCTTCACCACGGCCGGTGCCTTCCTGCGCGGCAACCGCCCGACCGTCGTCGCCGCCGCCAGTGCGACCCGGCCGCTGCAGTCGGCTGGCACCGAGCTGACCGCCGCCCAGGTCCACCGCGCTGCGCTGGCGACGATCGGAGACCTGTACGGGGTGGTGGTGGAGTCCCCGGCGGACCTGGGCTGACCGACGGGTGAGCCGACGGGCAGCGGGTGAGTCGACGGGCGGCGGGCGGGCCCGAGGGCAGCGGGACCGCCCGCGCCCGCCGGCTGTCCCGTCCGCCGGTCGTCCCGTCCGCCACCGATCCGAGCCTGCCTCGTTGACCAGGCGGAGCACGGTGTCGGTCGGAGGGCGGGGCGCGGGCATGGCGGAGAGCGCGGCGGTCACGGGCCCGCCCGAGCTGCAGGAGTCGTACCGGGCCTGCGCGGCCGAGGTGGGCCGCGCCCTGCCGGCGATGCGGGCCGCCACCGAGGCGCTGCCGAGCGGGCTGCGGCCGTACGTCGACGCGGTGAACGCCTTCGGCTGTCGCTCCGACCGGATCGCCGACGAGGGCCGACCCGCGGAGCGCGGGCGCCGCTTCGCGCGATGGCGGACCGACACCCTCGCCGAGCTGGCGTCCGGCCGCAGCACTCATCCGCTGCGCCGGGCGTTCGTCGACACGGTGCGGCGGTGGGAGCTCGACCGGTCGCTGATCGAGGAGTTCCTGGCGGCGATGCAGGCCGACAGCACCTCCCCGCCCGCCATCGAGACCTTCGCGGACCAGCGGCGCCACATCCGGCTCATCGCGGGGACGATGACCGAACTCTGGGCCCCGCTGCTCGGCGCCCGCGGCCCCCGGGCGGCCGCGGCGCTCTCCGCCCTCGGCGAGGCCTGCCAACTGGCGGACCACGTGCAGGACCTGCCCGCCGACCTCGCGCAGGGCCGCTGCCACCTGCCGCGCGCCGACCTGCGGCGCCTCGGGCTGGACCTCACCGATCTCGTGCGCGCCGCGCCGAGCCCGGCCCTGGACGAGCTGACGGAGGCCCAGCGATCGCACTGGCACACCCTCCTGGAGGAGGCCGTCCCCGCCACCTGGCTGGTGGCGGCGGAGTGCCGGCCCTTCCTGCACACGCTGCTCCTGGGCGCCCAACTGCACTACGACGAACTGACGTTGCTGCGCTCGCGGGTCCTGATCGAGGGCCTGGCGCCGTTGACCACCGACGGCGCCACACCGCACCGCCGCGTCGCCCGCCCTGCGGGGCACGACTGCCCTCCGGAGCGCGACTGCCCTCGGGGGCGCGACTGCCCTCCGGAGCGCGACCGCGTCCCCGCCCACGTCGCGGTGATCATGGACGGCAACCGGCGCTGGGCCGAGGCCCGGGGACTGACCGCCCAGCACGGCCACCACGCCGGTCAGCGGGCCGCGCTGCGCCTGGTCAACGCGGCGCTGCGACTGGGCATCCGGCACCTGAGCATCTACGCGTTCTCGACGGAGAACTGGGGCCGCCCGCCCGAGGAGCTGACCGCGCTGTTCGACTCCCTCGCGGACGGCATCGCCAGGAGCACGGAGGGGCTGCACGCGCTCGGCGTCCGGATCCGCTGGTGCGGCCGACGCGACCGGATCGACGGGTCGCTCGCCTCCTCGATCGCACTGGTGGAGCACCTGACCTCGAACAACGGCGCCCTGACCCTGACGGTCTGCGCCGACTACGGCGGCCGGGAGGAACTCGTCACCGCTACAAAGGCGTTGGCCGCGGAGGCAGTCGCCGGGACGATCCGTCCGGAGGCCATCGGCCAGGCCGACCTCACCCGGCACCTGTACGTCCCGGAGCTGCCGGACGTCGACCTGCTGATCCGCACCTCCGGCGAGCAGCGGATCAGCAACTTCCTGCCGTGGCAGCTCGCCTACGCCGAACTGCTCTTCGACCCGACGCCCTGGCCGGACTTCGACCTCGCCCGGCTTCGCGACGCCGTCCGGGCCTACGCCGGCCGCGAACGCCGCTTCGGTGGCGCGCTGCCCGCCCAGGCCCGGACCGGCCGGGCCCTCACGCCCGCGCGGGGGGAGGGGTGTACACCCCCTCGGCCGTGACGTACGCCAGCACCGTGTCCACGGTGACGGAATGCGGGCCGCAGCTCGCGGTCAGCGCGTCCAGCACCTCCTGGGTGGCGCGCAGCGGCACCTCGCTGAGCCGGACCTTCATCGGCTGCCCGGCCGGCACCGGGTCCGCCGTCAACTTCCCCTCCGCCAGGCCGCAGCGGAACGCCGACCGGTGCCCCATGTCCGCGCCGCCGACCTCGCACCGGCCCGAGGCCAGACCGTCCTCGATCGCACCGGCCAGGTTCACCACCCGGAAGGTGCCCTCGGAGGTGCTCAGGGTGACCCCGCCGTCCAACGCGCCCTCGCCGTGTGCCTTCGGCAGGTCCGCCGGGGAGGGGTCGCCCTCGGCCGAGCGCACCGGGAGCCGGATCGCGGTGCCCCGGTCGTCCCGGACCAGCCGCGCCGGAGCGATGGCCTCCACCACTGCCTTGTAGCGGTCGAGTTGGGCCTGCGCCTCCGCTGTCCAGCGCACCTCCACCCAGCCCTCGGTGACCGTGCCCAGCCGTCCGGCCTGCGCTGCCCGTCGGGTCTGCCCGGCCGGGCCACCCTGTGCGCCGACCCGTGCACCCCGCCCGGCGCCGGTGCCACCGTCGCCGGTGCCACGGTCGACGGCGCCGGCCGCCGTGGCCGTGAACTGTCCAAGCAGCGGGGCGGCCAGTGCCGCGCCCAGCACCGTCCGTCGCGTCGTGCTCATCGCCCGTACCCGTCCTTCCCGGGCCGCTCGGCGCGGCCCCGGGAATGATCATCCGTGCACCGATGAGTCCCGGCGTCGGCCCGGCCGCCCAAACCACCCGCCCGGGGGGAGCGGGGAGCGGACCCGGGGCTCCGCCCCCGTACGAGCGCCCCGGGTCCGCGCCCCGCAGGGTGACCGGTCCGTCACCCGGGCACCCCGGCGGGGAGGGCGGTTCACGAGTCCGATCCTGACCGGGGGAGCGGGCGGCGGGCAAACGATTCGGGTCTCGCCGAACGGTCTTGCGGTGGTGCCGGTCCCGGGGCACGATCGCGCTCGTGCTGCGAATCCTCTTCAGTAGGGACGACCTGACCCGGATCCGGGTCGCGGAGCGTCCGGACATGTCGATGGAGCTGTCCCTCAGCGTGCACGCCCTGGTGAGCGGTGTGCGCGACCCACGCTTCCAGAGCTGGCGGGACCACCTGCGGGCCTCCTGGAACCCGCGCACCGCGCTGCTCTTCGACCTCTACACCGCCACGGCGATCCCGGAGTTCCTCGCCGTCCGGCGCGACCCCGGTGCCACCGAGAGCGCCACCGCCCGGGCGCCCGAGGCACCGCTGCGCGAGCACCTGCGTTCAGTGGGCGGGGAACGGCAGTTGAGCGCCTTCGCCCGCGGGGTCGCGGACGGCGACCGCCGGGCCAGGAAGCTGCTCGGCAACGTCACCGCCGACTATCAGACCCTCGCGATCGACCCCTACCGGCGGCAGATCGAGACCATCGTCACCACCGAGCACTGGCGGAGTCGCCGGCTCACCGAGCCGGACCAGGTGCTCGGATCCCTGCACCCGGCGGTGTGCTGGCGCCGCCCGGTGCTCAGCTTCCCGCTGGCCAACCGGTGCCGGCACGACGTACGGCTGGACGGCCGCGGACTGCTGCTCCAGCCCTGCGTGTTCGGACCGCGCCGCCCCGTCATCGCCCGCTTCGAGGACCCGGAGCAGCAGCCGGTGCTCCTCTACCCGGCCCGGATCGGCGGACCCCTGCGCGCCGAGGCCGGACCACCCGCCCCCAGCCGCACCCTGACCGCCCTGCTCGGCCAGACCCGGGCCGCCGCCCTGGAGGCCATCGCCACCCACGGGCCGTGCTCCACCAAGGAGTTGGCCGCCCGCCTGGACATCTCCACCGCCTCCGCCAGCGAGCACGCCACCGTCCTCGCCGAGTCCGGCCTCACGGCCAAGGACCGCATCGGCCGCACCGTCACCCACCGGCCCACCCCGCTCGGCGAGGCCCTCCTGGCCGGCCGCATCCCGTCCCCGGTCACGGGGCCCCCGGTCACCGGACCGGAGGCCGCCTGACGGTGAGGATGTTCATGAGCGGTTCCCGGGCAGGTCTGACCCACCGCTCTGCTGGCCGGTCAGACCCTCTTCTGGGGCCTGCGCTGGCTCTTCGAGTTCGCCTTCTTCTCCCCGAAGCTGTGGCGCGGAAGCCCCTTCCGCACCATCGCCCACCTCGCCCTCTCCGTCCTCCGGACCTGGGTCACGGCAGTCTTCGCCAGCGCCCTCTGGGAGGTGTCCTGAGGGTTCCGGGGGAAGCGACCACGGACGCCCCGGGCGCCGACCGCCCTATGGACGCAGCCGGGGGCGGACCGGGGGGATCCCTCCATGACCCGCGACGACGACACCGCCGACACGTCGTCGAGCGGTGACGGGACAGCCCGCAGGGCCCGGCGGCCGGTCAGGGGTTGGCCGGGAGGGGCGGGGTGCGGCGGGGTTGGCGCGGGAGGGGGAGGGTGAGGGCCTCCGCGGAGGTGGGCGGGAGGGCGAGGGCGGAGGCGGTCTCGGCGGGGAGGGGGTGGAGGCCGAGGAGGGCGGTGGCGAGGCCGGTGGCGGCGCGGTGCCAGTCGGGGATGCGCTGGAGCATGGCGTGGCCGCTGCCGGTGACGGTGTAGCCGCAGACGCGGGCGCCGGCCGCGCGGCTGCGGGCGGCGAAGGCGCGCGTGTCGGCGGGCAGGGTGACGGTGTCGCGGTCGCCGTGCAGCATCAGCACGTCCCGGCCGGCCAGCTGTTCGCACGGGTCCTCGGCGGGGCACCACGGGGCGAGGGCGACCAGTCCGGTGACGGACGGGTGGCCGCCGGCCTGCAGCGCGGCGCGTCCGCCCATCGAGTGGCCGATCAGGACGGTGGGGACGGGGCCCAGCAGTGCGGACAGTTCGTCGAGCGCGGCGCGCGCGTCCCGGGCGGCGTCGGCGCGTTCGCCGTTCCAGCCGCGGTGCCGGTAGCGGACGGTGGCGACGGCCACGTCGGCGTCCGCCGTGGCCCTGGCCAGCGCGCGCAGGAAGCCGTGCATCCGCAGCAGGGGGAGGTTGATCCGGCCGGGCCGGGCGAGGTTGTGCTCCTCGCCGCCGTGCAGCACCAGGACCGCGGCCCGGGCCCGTTCCGGGCGGATCCGCCAGTGCAGCGCCCGGTGCCCCACCGCGCTGTCCGCCGCCGTACCGCTCACTGCCGCACCGTCCCGTCCGTCCCGCCCCCGTCGCCCGTCCCCCGGACCGCCACTGTACGCGTGCGGACCGCGGGACCCGTCACCCGAGGGGACGTCCCGGACACCGGAGGCCTCCGGACCGGGAGGCGCCGGACCGGGCGGGACTCAGACCTCCAGGAGGCCGTGCTCCCGCACCAGCCAGCAGATCGCGGTGAGCCGCAGTACGGCGTAGTCGTAGCCGACCGGCTCCCGCCAGCCGATCTCGCTGAGCGCGTCCAGGAAGCCCAGCGCGTAGTCCGAGAGTTCCGCACGGTCCAGCGGCCGGGGCGCGAGTTCCGACCCCTGCGCGTACAGCAGCTCGCGCAGCATCGAGGCGTGCTGGTCGACCGCCGCGACGAACCCGGGTTCGAAGGCGAACTCGGCCAGCCGCGGCGTGAAGGCCGTCACGATGCCGGGCAGCGGGCAGCCGGCCGGGTCGTCGGGGGAACGCCGGGAGTACTCGTCGGGGGTCGCGAACATCCGTCCACGGTAGGCGAGGCCGGGAGCGGGCGCGGACGGCCGTGACGGTTCCGTGCTGAGACCTTGGCCACCCGTGCGGAGGGCCGGTACGTTCCGTGGTTCGGCCGGTTCCCTGCGCTCACGACCGTGTGGTCTGTACCAGAATGGTCCGCATGGATCTTCGTATCTTCACCGAACCCCAGCAGGGCGCGAGCTACGACACCCTCCTGAAGGTGGCCCGCACCGCCGAGGAGCTCGGCGCCTTCAGCGCCTTCTTCCGCTCCGACCACTACCTGAAGATGGGCGACGTCGACGGCCTGCCCGGCCCCACCGACGCCTGGATCACCCTGGCCGGCCTCGCCCGCGACACCCGCACCATCCGCCTCGGCACCCTGATGACGGCCGCCACCTTCCGGCTGCCGGGCGTCACCGCGATCCAGGTGGCCCAGGTCGACGCGATGAGCGGCGGCCGGGTCGAGTTCGGCCTCGGCGCCGGCTGGTACGAGGCCGAGCACAGCGCGTACGGCATCCCGTTCCCGAAGGAGAAGTTCGGGCGGCTGGAGGAGCAGCTGGCGATCATCACCGGGCTGTGGAACACCAAGCTCGGCGACACCTTCGACTTCGCCGGCGAGTACTACACGCTGACCGACTCGCCCGCGCTCCCCAAGCCCGCCCAGGACCGGATCCCGGTGCTGGTCGGCGGCCTCGGCCCGAAGCGCACTCCGGCGCTGGCCGCCCGCTTCGCCGACGAGTTCAACCTGCCGTTCGCCTCGGTGGACGACTCCGCCGCCCAGTTCGGCCGGGTCCGCGCGGCCGTCGAGGGGGCCGGGCGCTCGGCCGGCGACCTGGTCTACTCCAACGCCCTGGTCGCCTGCGTCGGCCGGGACGACGCCGAGGTGGCCCGCCGCGCCGCCGCCATCGGCCGCGAGGTCGACGAGCTGAAGGCCAACGGCCTGGCCGGCACTCCGGACGAGGTGGTGGAGCGGATCGGCCGGTACGCGGCCGTCGGCAGCGAGCGCGTCTACCTGCAGATCCTCGACCTGGACGACCTCGACCACCTGGAGCTGATCGCCTCCCGGGTCGCCCCGCAGCTCGGCTGACGATCGCGGCCGGCCGGCTCCGGCTGCCCCTCGCGGGAGCAGCCCGGTCCGGCCGGGTGCGGACGGCTCCGGCCGGCGCCCGTCGGTGTCGGAAAGGTCCGGAAACGGACCCGGTCCTGTCACCGCTCCGGTCACCGGGCCGGGCCCGGCAAGGGCCGTCCGTACCCGCTCCGACCTCCGCCCTTTACTCGCTCTTGGGAATGCGCCATGCTCCTGAGGAGGGAACGGCGGGGGGAGATCCGGTGAGCGGGACGAGAACGGTGCGGGTGGCGGCACCGGAGCTGCCGCCACCGCGCACCGCCGGGGAACGCGTCGTCCTGCCCCCGTCGCACGACCCGCCCGCCCTGCACGAACTGCGCGGACGCGGTCCGGCCGCCCTGCGCTACCCCGTCGGGGACCTGCTGGTCGTGACGGGTCTGCCCGGCAGCGGCAAGAGCACCCTGATGCGCCGCTGCGTCCGGGCCCCGCTGGTCGACTCCCAGCTGGTCCGCGAGGAGTACGCGGCCCGACTGCCCGGCCGTCTCCCTTACGCCCTCTACCGCCCGCTCGCCCGGCTCGCGCACTACCGCCGGCTGCGCCGCGCCGTCCTGGACGGCGGGGCGCTCGCGGTGCACGACTGCGGCACGCTGCCCTGGGTGCGGGCCTGGCTCGCCCGCACCGCCGCCCGCCAGGGCCGCCGGGTGCACCTGCTGCTGCTCGACGTCGACCCGACCGAGGCGCTGGACGGTCAGCTGCGGCGCGGGCGCGGCGTCTCGCGCTACGCCTTCGCCCGGCACCGCTCCGGTGTCGAGCGGCTTCGGCGGCGGATCCTCGGGGCCGGCCGGCTGCCGGCCGGGTGTGCGTCGGCCGTGGTACTCGACCGGACCGCCGCGCGCGCCCTGCGGGAGATCGACTTCACGGCGTCGTAGTCTCGGCGAGTCCGCGCCGGGCCTCGCGCCGGCGGGTCCGGCCGGAGCGCGCCCGGGCGCGGCCGAGACCCCGTCGACTCCCCCCGTCAGGAGCGCAGATGCGCCGTACTGCCCGGGTGCGCTCGCGTGCCCCCCGCCTGTTCCCCTGCGCCGCCGCACTGGTCACCGCCGCCGGGCTGAGCCAGTTCGCGGCACCGGCACCGGCACCGGCACCGCAGCGCGCGGTTGTCCTCGCCCCGACGACCGCCTGCGACGGCGCCGTCCAGGCGGACGCCGCCCTCGCGGACGCGGGCGACGGTACGCGCGACGGCGCGGGCGACGGGGTGGCCGCGCGGAAGCCGGCGGGCAGCCAGACGGGGAAGGACCCGAACGCCGTCAGCACCGCCCGGGCCCGGGCGATGCAGGCCGACCTCGACGACCGGCTCGCCGCCCTCGGCGCCGCCCGCACCCAGATCGGTGCCCCGACCACCGTGCCGGTCTTCGTCCACGTGATCCACGCCGGTGACGCCGGGAAGCTGGACGACGGCGCCGTCGCCGCCCAGATCGAGCACCTCAACGCCACCTACGGCGGCCAGGGCGCGGGCAACACCCCCACCCCGTTCCACTTCGAGCTGGCCGGCACCGACCGCACCGACAACGCCTCCTGGTACACCGGCATGACGCCCGGTTCGACCGCCGAGCGCGCGATGAAGACCGCCCTGCGCAAGGGCGGCCAGGGCACCCTCAACCTCTACACCGCCCGGCTCGGCCAGTCCCTGCTCGGCTGGTCGACCTTCCCCGACACGTACCGGACGAACCCGACCGACGACGGCGTGGTCGTGCTCGACGCCTCACTGCCCGGCGGCGGCGCCACCCACTACGACGAGGGCAACACCGCCACGCACGAGATCGGCCACTGGCTCGGACTTCTCCACACCTTCCAGGGCGGCTGCCTGACCCCGGGCGACTACGTGGACGACACCCCGGCCGAGCGCAGCGCCACCTTCGGCTGCCCCGAGGGCCGCGACACCTGCCCCACCGCGGGGCTCGACCCGATCCACAACTACATGGACTACGCCTACGACTCCTGCATGAGCCAGTTCACCCCCGGGCAGGTCCAGCGGATGGCGAACTCATGGGCTGCGTACCGCAGTTGAACCAGCCGCAGCCGCGCCGAGTCGCAGCTTGGGGCTTCCGGCACGGGATTCGAATGCGCCACGCCGCTGTCGGTGTGGCGCATATCGGCTGTATGTCCGATTTGATCTATGTTCGTGCGGTCGGGACCGGTCAGGAGCAACCGAAGGAGCAAGGCCATGCGTGCCATTCCCCGGATCGTCGTCGGCGTCGACGGGTCGCCCGCCTCGGAGCAGGCGCTGCAGTGGGCGGTCGACTACGCCGAGGCCGTCGGCGGGACGATCGACGCGATCGCGGCCTGGGAGTACCCCGCCTTCTACGGCTGGGCCGGGCAGGGCGTGCCGAACCTCGATGTCGTCAACCCCGAGGAACTCGCCGGCAAGACCCTCTCCGAGACCGTCACCAGGGTCGTCGGCAGCGCCCCGGCCGTGCAGATCAGCGAGCGCGTGATGCCCGGCAACGCCGCCCGGGCCCTGCTGGAAGCCGCCGAGGGCGCGGCGCTGCTCGTCGTCGGCAGCCGCGGCCTCGGCGGGTTCGCCGGCGTGCTGCTCGGCTCGGTCAGCCGCCACCTCACCGAGCACGCGCCGTGCCCGGTCGTCGTCGTCCGCGAGCGGCACGCCGCATCGGAGTAGTGCGACGGGGGACGGCGACCCGCCGGGCCGCCGCGCGGACCAGAATGGAGGCATGCCAGAAGGTGACTCCGTCTACCGCGAGGCGGCCCGGCTCCGCGAGGCCCTCGCCGGACAACTGCTGACCAGCGCCGACCTGCGGGTGCCCGCCCACGCCACCGCCGACCTCGCCGGCCGCCGGGTGCTGGAGGTCGCCCCGCGCGGCAAGCACCTGCTCACCCGCCTCGAAGGCGGCCTGACCCTGCACACCCACCTGCGGATGGAGGGCCGCTGGGAGGTCTACCGCCCCGGCGAACAGTGGAGCGGCGGCCCCGACTGGCAGATCCGCGCCGTCCTCGGCACCGAACGGGGCACCGCCGTCGGCTACCGGCTGCCCGTCGTCGAGCTGCTGCGCACCGCCGACGAACGGCGGATCGTCGGCCACCTCGGTCCGGACCTGCTCGGCCCCGACTGGGACCCGGTCGAGGCCGTCCGCCGGCTCCTCGCCCGCCCGAGCCGCCCGGTCATCGAGGCCCTGCTCGACCAGCGCAACCTGGCCGGGATCGGCAACGTCTACGCCAACGAGCTGTGCTTCGTGGCCGGCGTGACGCCGTGGACCGAGGTCGGCGAACTCCCGCACCCCGACCGGCTGGTGGAGCGCGCCCGGCAGATGCTGGAGGCCAACAAGCTACGCCCCGGCCACATCACCACCGGCGACACCAGGCCCGGCTACCAGCACTGGGTCTACGGCCGGGCCGGACGGCCCTGCCCGCGCTGCGTCACCCCCGTGGTGAGCGGGCGTCAGGGCGCGCCCCCGCGGGACCGGGCGGTGTACTGGTGCCCGTACTGCCAGCGCGGCCCCGCCCCGGTCGGCGCTCGTTCCGGCCGGGGAAGGGCGCCGGGGCGCTGAGGCCCGGCCCGCGTCCCGCCGGCCGGCGTCCCGCCCCCGCGGCCGGCTCAGGACTGCTCGACCAGGGCGGGGTGGCGGGGGTCGTCCATCCGGACGGTGATGTCGGCGAGCTCGGTGGGCACGGTCTCGGCGTCGTAGCGGGCGAAGGCGGGGAGGGTCCACCGGCGGTCGTCGGGCGTGCGGCGGGCCAGGGCGGCCGGGGTGAGGGCGAGGTGGACGGTCAGGTCCAGCGGCAGCCGGCGGCCGAGGAGGAGCTGACCGTCCAGCACCAGCACGCCCCCGGGCGGGAGCAGGGTGTACGGGGCGCGGGTGGAGCGGTCGGTGACGGGATCGCGCAGCGAGGGCAGGACGCGCCCGCTGCCGCCGGGCTCCAACGGGTCGAGGACTTCGCGCAGCAGGGCGCCGTCGTCCAGCCAGAGGTCGTGGAAGGCGTCCGCGTCGTGGTGGCCGTACTCCAGTCGGATCGAGGCCGGGCGCAGGAAGTCCGCCGCCGACACCCGCAGCGTGGGGCGGCCGCGCAGCCGCAGCGGCTCCACCAGGGCGTCGGCGAGCGCCTCGGGGCGGGCGGCCGCGGCACCGTCGACGGCCACCCGCAGCCGGCGCCCGTCGGCGTCGGGCAGGGCGGTGATGCGGTCGGCGAGCAGCTCGGCCAGGTTGTCGGGGGAGATCGGGCGTACCTGCATCGGGCCATCCTGCCGTCTCGTGGGGCCGTTCAGGCGAGCGGGAGGGCGTGCAGGACGTCGTCGTGGCCCGCGTAGAGGCGGTTGCCGTCGGCGGCGAGCGTCCAGGCGTCCTTGCCCGGGCCGGAGTCGCGGAAGGTCCATCTCAGCTCGCCGGTCGCGGTGTTGATCGCGCTGACCCCGCCGACCGAGGTGCCCGGGACGAACAGCGTGCCGCCGACGACCAGCGGACGGCTGCGGCGGTCCAGCAGGAACGGCAGCGGGCAGGTCCAGAGCACGTCACCGGTGGTCGCGTCGTGGCCGGTGACGGTACCGTGGTCGCGTGCGACGTACACCCGGGGGCCGTCCGGGACGGGCGGCAGCGCCCGCCAGGAATCGCCGCGGGCGGGGGAGTAGGTCCAGCCCGGGGCGCCGGTGGGGTGCAGCATGCGCACGCCGCCGTTGCCGTCCGGGACGTAGACGTCCTGCGAGCCGGTGGCGCACCAGCGCAGGTCCTCGTCGCCGGGGGCGGTCCACAGCTCCCGGCCGGTGGCGGCGTCCCGGGCCACCAGCTCGGCGCGGCCGCCGACGAAGCGGACGCAGGCCAGCAGCAGGCTGCCGATGCCGGTGGCGGGGGTGACCGGCTGCTCCTCGGACGCGGTGGGGACGGACCACAGGACGGAGCGGTCGGTGACCCGCAGCGCGAAGAGGCGGTTGTCCGGCGCGGTGCCGTCGGGCCGGGGGCGGCCCCAGGCACAGCCGTAGACGATGCCGCGGTCGTAGCCGGTGAGCCGGACCTGGCCCTGCAGGTCGTCGGGCAGCGGCAGGCTCCAGTCGCCGGCCGGGTCGGTGAAGTGGCGGGCCTCCAGGTGGCCCCGGTACGTGGTGGTGAAGAGGTGGTCGGGCCCGAACACGACCTTGCCGAGCATGTCGAGGTCGCTGGGCCAGTCCCGGGTCTGCGGCGGGTCGAGGACCAGCAGCCGGGCGGCGGTGCCCCGGGCCGGGTCGAGGACCTGCAGGCCCTTCCGGGAGAGGTAGACCGGACGGTTCGGCGGGTCGGTGAGCCGCTCCGGGGTCATCGCGTCGGGGCCGCGGTACGTCCAGGCCGGGGTCGGCCCGGAGACGGCGGTGGGCGGCCCGGTCGGCACCGGCGCGGGGAGCGCACCGTCGGCACCCGAACGGCCGAACGCCCAAACGGCCCCGCCGGCCGCGAGCACCCCGGCACCGATCAGCAGCCGGCGCCGGCTCGGCCGAGACCCGTCCCAGCCCCCGCCGATCACGTCCTCGGACGCCTCGCCGTCGCCGCGCTCCTCCCCGTCCCACTGCCACGATGCCCCGCGCTCGGAGGCCCCTTCGGACGACGGCGACTGCATGACGCTCTCGCTTCCCCACCCGGCGGTCCCGCGCCGCCACCCGCCCGGAGGATATCGAACAGCCCCCGAACGATCCGAGACCCGTGAGGCCCCGATCCGGCTGCGGCACGCCGTGCCCGCCCGCCCGGCGGCCCGGGGGAGGTGCGCCGTGACGGCCGGGACGATCGCACCCGACCTCTTCCCCGGGCCGGCCCTGACTCGGGGAGGGCGTCAGTGCTGCTCCGGGGGGTGGTCCGCGAGGTCGGCGAGGACGTCGGCGTGGCAGGGGAGGGGTGCGCACCAGCAGGCCAGGCGGTGGCCGCGCAGGGGCGGGACGAGGGCGAGGAGGTCGGGGCGGGCGAGCAGGTAGTCGCGGTACTTGACGACCATCTCCTCGCGGGTGAGGTCCGGGCCCGGGTGGTACGGGCAGTGCAGCGGGGACTCGGCGAGGTGCCAGCCGCCGCGGTGCGCGGCGCGGCCGACGTAGACGACGTCCCGGTAGTCGGGGTCGTCGCGGTGGCCCTTGAGGTTGACCACGGTGGTGCGGCTCGTGCGGGGCATGTCGTCCATGCTGCTGCAAGCGGGGTGGCCGGGCAGCTCGGGCCGGGGGCGGCCCGCCTTGACACGGTTCCGGGCCCGGCGTAGCAAAAGAGCATGCACCATCCGCACGCGACCGGTGGGGCCCCTGGGGCGCGCCCGGGGTCGGACCGGCCGCGGGAGCCCGGGGCCGACGCGGAGGTGCGCCGGGGCGGCCCGCGTGCCGGGCCCCGGGAGGGCCGGCCGGCCGAGTACCGGCGGGACGAGTTGATCGCGCACGCCGTGCGCCGGGTGCTCCGCTCCACCGGGGCGTACGGCGCGATGGTGCACCTGCGGTCACCGGACCGCAGGTCGCTGGTGCTGCGGACGGTCGCCGGGGTGCCGCTGTCGGTGATGAGCCCGTTCCGGCGGATCGCGGCGGCCGGGCCGCTGCCGGTCGCGGTCTGCTTCCGGACCGGGCACGCGATCGTGCTCTCCGACGGCGAGGACACCATGCGGCGCTTCCCGCAGCTCGCGGTCGGCCTGCCGTACGACTTCGCGTCCGCCTGCGTGGCGGTGGAGCACGACCGCGAGCGGTTCGGTGTGCTGAGCGTGCTGTGGCCCGCCTCCGACGACGGGGTGCCGGAGTCGTCGGGCCCGCAGCTCGCTGCCGCCGCGGCCGAACTGGGCGACGGGCTGGCCGAGTTGGAGGAGGCCGGGCAGTCCGTGGAGGCGGGCGGGGAGACGGCGGTGGTCGAGCTGCCGTCGCCGGCGTTGCCGACCACCCGGGTCGGGCTGTTCGACTGGAACGTGGCCACCGGGGCGCTCTCCGCCGACGAGCACTTCCGCGAGATCTTCGGCTTCGGGCCGGGCGAGTTCGACGGCACCGTGACCGCCCTGAACCGCCGCATCGCCCCCGGCGACCTGCCGGAGTTCCGGGCCGCCGCCCGCACCGCGCTGAAGCAGGGCGAGGTGCTGTCCGCCCGGGTCCGGGTGCTCGGGCCGGACGGCCTGCCGTACCCCGTGGAGCTGTGGGCCCGGGTGCCCGCGGCGATCTCCGACGGGCGGACCCACCTGGTGGGCGCGGTGCTCGACGTCAGCGGCCTGACCGCCGCCGCGGCCGCCGTCGAGCGGCTGCGCGAGGGCGTCTTCTCGATCGACCTGGACGGCCGGATCAGCTACGCCAACCACGCCACCGAACCGCTGCTGCGAGCCCGCCGCGAGGACCTGGTCGGCCGGCACCCCTGGGACGCGCTGCCCTGGCTCGCCGACCCCTTCTACGAGAACCGCTACCGCGCCGCCCTGCTCTCCCAGCGCCCCACCGCCTTCCTGGCCGCCCGCCCGCCGGACGGCTGGCTCGCCTTCTCGCTCTACCCCGACGCGCACGGCGTCACCGGCCGGGTGGTCGCCGCCGAGCCCCCGCCCGGCGCCGCCGAACCGCCGGCCACGCCGCCGCCCGTCACCCGCACCGGTGTCGGCGGCACCCACCACCTGCTCCAGCTGGCCAGCGCGCTCACCGAGGCGGTCACCGTGCGCGACGTGTGCCGGGCGGTGGGCGAGGAGATCCTGCCGGCCTTCGGCGGCCAGGAGCTCGCCATCTACACGGTGCGCGACCAGCGGCTGCAGCTCGTCTCGCAGACCGGCTACCCGGACGGCTTCCTGGACGGCTTCGAGGGCACCCCGACCGACGCCCGCGTCCCCGGTGCGGAGGCGCTCAGCACCGGCACCCCGATCTTCTTCGAATCGGTGCGCGAACTCGCCACCGCCTACCCCGGCCTCGCCCTCGACGAGATGGGCGCCTGGGCCTTCCTGCCGCTGATCGCCTCCGGCCGCCCGGTCGGCAGCTGCATCCTCGGCTTCGACCACCCCCGCCCGTTCACCGTCGAGGAGCGCGGCCTGCTCACCGCGCTCGGCGGCTTCATCGCCCAGGCGCTGGAGCGCGCCCGGCTGTACGACGCGGAGTTCACGGTGGCCCGAGGCCTGCAGCAGGCACTGCTGCCGCACCGGCTGCCCGAGGTGCCCGGCATCCGGATCACTGCCCGCTACCTGCCCGGCACCCAGGGGATGGAGATCGGCGGCGACTGGTACGACGCGATCGTGACCGACGAGGACGTCACCCTGGTGATCGGCGACGTCGAGGGCCACAGCGTCGGCGCCGCTGCCACGATGGGCCAGCTGCGCAGCGCCGTCCGCGCCTTCGCGACCGGCGGCGACCCGCCCGACCAGGTGCTCGCCCGCACCAACCGGCTGCTGCTCGACCTCGACCCCGGACTGCTCGCCAGCTGCTGCCTGGTCCGGCTCACTCCGGCCGACGGCACCGCCCGGATCGCCCGGGCCGGCCACATGCCGCCGGTGCTGCGGCACCCGGACGGGCGGGCCGAGGCGCTGTACATGGCGGGCGGGCCGCTGCTGGGGGTGGACGAAGGGGCCGAGTACCCCGTCGGCGAGCTGCGGCTGCGCCCGGGCGCGGTGCTCGCCCTGTACACGGACGGGCTGGTGGAGGATCCGGCGGTGGCGATCGACCAGGGCGTGGACCGGCTGCGGGCCGCGCTGGCCCGCGGCCCGGAGGGGGAGGGGCTGGAGGAGGCGGCCGAGCGGCTGCTGGAGGAGGTCGGCTCGACCCGCCGGGTGGACGACGTGGCGCTGTTGCTGACGGCCTTCGGCTGAGCCACCGAACGGGTGCGGTCGCCGTCGCCGTTGGTTGCCGACACGTCGTCGTTGCGGTCGCTGCTGCCGACGTCGCCGGCCTCAGACTTTCGTCGGCGCCGGTGGCGACGAAGGAGGACGGCGGGCGTCCCGACCGGCCGGTTAGCCTCGACGGGTGAATGCGATCGCACGGGCCTGGAAGAAGGCGGTACGGACGGCACTGCCGGGGCCCTGGCGGCCCCGGCGGGTGGTGGGGCAGGTCCTGCTCGCCCTGCTGATGGGCGGTCTGGCCGCGCTGCTGGAGGCCGCCACCGGCACCGGCCTGGCGGTGCCCTTCGGCCTGGGCGTCGCGGTGCTGTGGGTGCTGCGGCGCGGGCTGCCGACCACTGTGCTGCTGGCGGCCTCGGCGGCCGCCGGGTGGTCGGCCGGGCCGGTGCTGTTGCTGGTCTGCGCGGGTTGGGCGGCCGGGGCGAGGATCCAGCGGGTCTGGTCGCTGGTCACCGCCTTCGTCGCGGGCTGGGCGCTGTTCACCGTGACCGGCGTGCTGACGGACGCCTCCACGGCCTCGCCGAAGCTGGTCCTCGGGCTGTCGCTGGGTGGCTACCTGGTGCTCGCCGTGCTGCCCGCGCTCTACGGCCGCTACCGCGCGCAGCGGCGCGCGCTGCTGGACGCGCTGCGCGAGCGCAACGACCAGCTGGTGCGCGAGCGGGCCATGCTGGTGCACCAGGCGCGGCTGCGCGAGCGGCACCGGATAGCCCAGGACATGCACGACAGCCTGGGCCACCAGCTGGCGCTGATATCGGTGCACTCGGGTGCGCTGGAAGTGGACCGCGCCCTCACCGACCGGCAGCGGGAGGCCGTCGGCGTGCTGCGGCAGGCGGCGGTGGCGGCGATGCGCGAGCTGCGCGAGGTGGTCGGCGTGCTGCACGACGAGTCGACGGCGGCGCCGCCCCCGGTGGGGACGGCGGCCGCGGGCGGCGCCCGGGGCGGGGTGGACGGCATCGACGGGTTGCTGCAGTCCTCCCGGGCGGCCGGGGCGGAGGTGTCGCTCATCCGGGAGGGCGAGCGGCGCCCGCTGCCGGCCGCGGTCGACCACGCGGCGTACCGGATCGTGCAGGAGGCGCTCACCAACGCGCACAAGCACGCCCCCGGCGCGCCGATCGGCGTCGCGCTCCGGTACGAGCCGGACGCCCTGGTGGTGGAGGTGACCAACACGCGCGCGCCGGAGCTGGTGGGCGTGCGCGCCGGAGCGGGCCAGGCCGTGAGCGGCGGCCAGGGCCTGACCGGCCTGCGGGAGCGCGCCCGGTTGGTCGGCGGCATGGTGCACGCCGGGCCGACGCCCGAGCAGGGCTTCCGGCTGGCCGCCGTGCTGCCGTACGAGGGGGCGGAGGGCGGCCAGGAGGGCGCCGCTGCCGATGCCGGCGCGGACGACTGGATGTTGGAGGGCCTGCCGTCGGCCGACGAGGTGGCCGGCAAGCGGCGGAGCCCGGCGATGGGCTGCGCGGTCGGCGTGGCGGCGGTCGGGCTGGTCCTGCTGGGCCTGGTGGTCTGGGGCATCGTGGCCCTGATCGACGGCAACCACGACGCGACGGTCCGCCGGCCGGTGTACGACCGGATCGAGGTCGGCACGGCCGAGGCCGCGGTGCTGCACGAGCTGCCGTCCGGCAACGGCTTCTTCACCGACGACTACCGGAAGAGCGGTCCGACCCCGCCGGAGGGCGCGCAGTGCCGGTGGTTCCTGCTGGCCGGCTCGGCCGGCGAGGCCTGGGACGAGGATCACGTGGCGCGGTTCTGCTTCAAGGACGGCGTGCTGGTGGACAAGCAGGACTACGTCGCCAAGAGCTGATCGCGCGGGGCCCGGTCCGCGGGCGAGGACCGGCCCGGCCCGGCCAGACCCGCCCCGGCCAGACCCGCCCCGGCCCGACCCGGCCCGGCCCGACCCCTCCCGGCCCGGACGGGTGGTCGGGGCCGGTCGGCGGAGATGTGAGGATGGTGCCGCAGCCGAAGCACTGTTCGATCCGAGGGGAATGACCAGCGTGATCCGAGTCCTCGTCGCCGACGACGAGCCGCTGATCCGGGCCGGGATCAGGATGATCCTCGGCTCCGCCGACGACATCGAGGTGGTCGCCGAGGCCGCCGACGGGCGGGAGGCGCTGGAGCTCGCGCGGTCGCACCGGGTGGACGTGGTGCTGCTGGACATCCAGATGCCGGTGATGGACGGGCTGACGGCGCTCGGGGAGCTGGCGAGGATCGCCCCCGGCGCGCGGGCGCTGATCCTCACCACCTTCGGGGAGCGCGAGAACGTCCTGCGCGCCGTGACCGAGGGAGGCGCCGGCTTCCTGCTCAAGGACACCGCGCCGAACGAGCTGATCCAGGCCGTCCGGGCGGCGGCCGGCGGCAACGCCTTCCTGTCCCCGGCGGCCACCCGGCACATCGTCGACTCGCTGGCGGCCGGGCGCAGCGGCTCGCTGGCCGCCCGCAGCGCCGCGGCCCGGCGCCGGCTGGAGGTGCTCACCGGGCGCGAGCTGGAGGTGCTGGCGCTGCTCGGGGAGGGCCTGTCGAACGCCGACGCGGGGGCCCGGATCCACATGAGCGAGGCGACGGTGAAGACCTACGTGAGCCGCATCCTGGCCAAGCTGGGGTGCGAGAACCGGGTCCAGGCGGCGCTGCTGGCGCGTGACGCGGAGCTCGACGGACGGAACTGAGCGCGTTCATGTGCTCACGTCAAGTAGTGGGTGTGGCGGACGCCACTCGACGGCCGCTCGGAGCAGGGAACTCCGGATGCCGTGGTGACGGTCCGTCAGTACTTCGTTGCGATGAGTCGATGGTGTGCCGTCTCTGATGAACGGACAGATGTGAGTGAGGGCACGGGAGTTGATCGTTAGATCTTGTAAATGCGGTCAAACCCGGTCGAACCGGTCACCGTTTCTTGATCGATACCGCCGGTAACAGTCAACTGACCTGCGACGTCCAAGAATTGCTTGCTGAGCCCCGGGGATGCCCCTAGCTTCATTGGCGGCGCAACGAGCGCCACCCGGGTTCACCCCGACGCACCGCCCGCCGACTGACCCACGGCGCCAGGGCGGTGCCCGCCGAGCAGGCCGGCTCGTCCAGGCCCCGTCGGCGAGCGGAGGTGACCGGGGCGGCACGGCACGTCCGACGCGTGCCCGGCCGCCCGTCGAGTGAGGTGAGCGGACACCACCGGCCCATGTCCCGGGCCTGGTTCCGCCTGCCCGCCCGGGGCTTGTCGAGAGGATCCGCATGAATCCCCGTCACGAGACCACCGCTGCCACCGAGACCACCACCCAGCGCAACCGCGTGCGGCTGGCGGTCGTCGCGGGAGCCGCCGTCGCGGCCCTGCCGGTGGTCGGCCTCGTCACGGCCACCTCGGCCTCCGCCGCACCGGCCTCCGTCTGGGACGCCGTCGCCCAGTGCGAGAGCGGCGGCAACTGGAGCATCAACACCGGTAACGGGTTCCACGGCGGACTGCAGTTCTCCGCCGGCACCTGGCGGGCGTACGGCGGCACCGCGTACGCCCCCCAGGCCAACCAGGCGACCAGGGCGCAGCAGATCGCCGTCGCCGAGAAGGTCCTCGCCTCGCAGGGGCCGGGCGCCTGGCCGGTCTGCTCGAAGAGGGCGGGCCTGAGCAGGGGCGGCGCCCCGGCCGCCGTCGACACCCCGTCGGCCGCGAAGCCGGCCGCCAAGCCCGCGGCCAAGCCGGCCGAGAAGCCCGCCAAGCCGGCGGCGCGGGCGGCGAAGCCCGTCGACACGTTCGCTGCGGCGGCCGGGCGGCAGGCGCCCAGGGCCGCCGACCCGGCAGCGGGCCGGCCGTCGGCCAAGCCGGCGCAGTCCGCGCCGTCCACCGAGAAGAACAGCGCGGGCGGGAGCTACACCGTCAGGAGCGGCGACACCCTGAGCGACATCGCCGCCAAGTTCGGCGTCGACACCGACGGCCTCTACCGCAAGAACGTGCGCGTCATCGGCGGCAACCCGGACCTGATCTTCCCGGGCCAGACCCTGACCGTCTGACGCAGCCCGACCATCCGGCGGAAGGCCTGACCCAGCCTCCGTCGGAGCCCCGCACCACTCGGCCGAGCGGCCGTCCCCTGCCCGGGGCGGCCGCTCGGCGCGACGCGTTTCCCGGCCGTCCGATGACTCCTCGGGCGCCGGTAGGGTCGGCTGATGGTCCGACTGATCAGAGACGACGAGCTCGTCGCCACCTCCGTGGTGGCGAACAGCACGATGAACCGCGAGCGCGGGCTCAGCGGGGTGAACAGCTACGCCCGCTCGCTCGGTTTCGACCCGCTGGCCTGGCTGCGGGAGCGCGACGCCGCGGTGCCGGGCTGGCTGGACCTGTGCAGCGGTGAGGGCCGGGCGCTGGCGGAGGCCGCGCGGCAGCTGCCGCGCGGGGGCGCCGAGCTGACCGGGGTCGACCTGGTCGGCCCGATGGCCCCGCCGCCGGACGGGGCGGCCCGAGGGCCCGTCTTCGAACCCCCGCCTGCGGGGCGACGCCGGGGCACGCACCTCGCCGCGTTGTCGTCGGTCGCCGATGCTCCGCATGGACTCCCTCCTCCGCCTTGCGATGCACGCACCCCAACGCCGCCCCGCCCGCCCTTCGGGCGGACGACGGGGGTTTGAAGACAGGCCCCTAGCGCACCTGCGGCTGGTCACCGCGGCGGTCGCGGACTGGGCGCCGGACCGGCCGTACGACCTGATCACCTGTGTGCACGGCCTGCACTACCTAGGCGACCAGCTCGGCGCGATCGCCCGCGCCGCCTCCTGGCTGGCTCCGGACGGCCGGTTCGCCGCCCATTTCGACCCCGAGTCGGTGCGCCGGACGGACGGGAGCAGCGCGGCCCGCCCGGTGGTGGCGGCGCTGCGGGCGGCCGGGTTCGGGTACCGGGCGCGGCGGCACCTGCTCGTCCTGGACGGTGGCCGGCCGGTCGAACTGCCCTTCGTCTACGCGGGGGCCGACCCGGGCGCCGGGCCGAACTACACGGGGCAGCCGGCCGTCGGTTCGTACTACCGATAGGCGGAGCGCACGCCGGGGCGCGCGGCGCGGGCGGGGGTGCGGCGCGGGCAGGGGGTGCGGCGTGGCATCGTTGAAGGTTCAACGCAGCGTCCGAATACCGCCGGAGGTCCGCGGCGCCGCGGACCAGGATCGAGTCATGTCCGAGATCGGAACGAGGAGTTCTGGAGATATGACGATGAACGGAACCGCGGTGCTCGACGGCAAGGTGGCCCTGGTGACCGGCGGCAGCCGGGGGCTCGGAGCGGCGGTCGCGCTGCGGCTCGCCGAGGACGGCGCCGACGTGGTGCTGACCTACCAGGGCGGCGCGGAGCGGGCCGAGGAGGTCGCCGCGAAGATCACCTCGATGGGGCGGGCCGGCTGGGCCGTCCGCGCGGACAGCGCCGATCCGCAGGCGGTGCAGGCCGTGGTGGCGGCGGTCGTCGAGCGGTTCGGACGGCTGGACGTCCTGGTCAACAACGCCGGCGTCGGCGCCGTCGGCCCGATCGGCGAGGCGGCGCTGGACGACGTCGACCGGGTGCTGGAGGTGAACGTCCGGGCGCCCTTCCTGTTCGCGCAGGCGGCCTCCGCGCACCTGGGCGAGGGCGGACGGATCGTCACCATCGGCAGCTGCGTGGCCAAGCAGGTCGCCTTCCCCGGCGCCACGCTGTACGCGACCAGCAAGTCCGCGCTGATCGGGCTCACCAAGGCGCTGGCCCGCGAGCTCGGCCCACGCGGGATCACCGCCAACCTGGTGCACCCGGGCCCGATCGACACCGACATGAACCCGGCCGACGGCCCATCGGCGGAGTTCCAGCGCGGGCTCACCGCGCTCGGCCGTTTCGGCACCGGCGCGGAGGTCGCGGCGGCCGTCGCCTACCTGGTCGGCGAGGACGGCCGTTATGTGACGGGTGCGGAGCTGGCGGTGGACGGCGGCGTCGGGGCCTGACGGTCCTGGTGGCCGGTGGCCGGTGGCCGGTGGCCGGTGGCCGGTGGCCCGCTGGTCCGGTGGCAGCCGGTCCGCTGGCCGGCGTCCGGCACCCGGTGGCAGCGGGGTCCGGCGCGGTGTCGTGCCGGGCGGTTGTCGGCGCACGCGCTTACGATCGCCCGGCACGACCCGTGCCCCGACCGATGTGCCCCCGACCGAGAGGTGTGCCATGACCGCAGCGGAAGACCCGATCGGACTGCTCGCCCGGGCCCTCGCGCAGACCGCCGGGCTGATCGACGGCACCGGCGTCGAGCTGGCCGGCCACCCGACTCCCTGCCGCTCCTGGGACGTCGGCGACCTGGTCAGTCATCTGCTCCACGACCTGCGGCAGTTCACCGTCCGGGCGAAGGGCGGGCAGCCGGACTGGTCGCAGCCCTTCGCGCGGGTCGAGGAGGACTGGCTGCACGCCTTCGAGGCCGGGGCCGAGGAACTGGTCGACGCCTGGCGTGCGGCCGGGGACCTCGGCGGCACGCTGGAGGTGCCCGGCTTCGGCACCCTGCCGGCCCGCTTCCCGGTGGACCAGCAGATCGCCGAATTCGCCGTCCACGGCTGGGACTTGGCGCGGTCATCGGACCAGTCCACCGAGGGGCTGGACCACGAGGTGGCGCTGGCCGCGCTGGCCTGGGCCGAGGGCGCGCTCAAGCCCGAGTACCGCGGCACGGAGGAGGACCACCACGCCTTCGGCCCGGCCGTCGCCGTGCCCGAGGACGCGCCGCCGTACGACCGGCTCGCCGCGTTCTTCGGGCGCGATCCGGCGGCGCCGGTCACCGGGTAGCGCGGGGGCGGCGGACCGGCCGACGGGTGCGCACGCCCCCGCCCGCGACCGGGCGGGGGCGCACCACGGTCACGGCTTGGCCGGCCGCGCGGCCGCCGCCTGCTTGATCGCCTCCCGGATCCGCGGGTAGGTGCCGCAGCGGCAGACGTTCTGGATCCGGTCGATGTCCGCGTCCGTCGGATCCGAGGTGCGGCGCAGCAGGGCGACCGCCGCCATGATCTGCCCCGGCTGGCAGAAGCCGCACTGGGCGACGTCGCAGGCGAGCCAGGCCTCCTGGACGGGGTGCAGGGTGTCGCCGTCGGCGAGGCCCTCGATGGTGGTGACGGTGTGGCCCGCGCAGTCCTTGACGGACCGGGTGCAGGGCTGGAACTCCTGGCCGTCGAGGTGGCTGGTGCAGGCGCGGCAGACGCCCACCCCGCAGCCGTACTTGGGGCCCGTGACGCCGAGCTTGTCGCGCAGCACCCAGAGCAGCGGCATGTCGTCCGGGGCCTCGACGGTGACGGGCTGCCCGTTGAGGACGAAGGTGTGGGTGGGCATGGGGAGTCGGGATCCTCGGCTCTGGTGGTCGGGGGGCGGTGCCGGACGTTCGTGGTGCCGGACGTTCGTGGTGCCGGACGTTCGTGGTGCCGGACGTTCGTGGCTCCGGGCGGACGCGGTGCCGGACGTGCGCGGTTCCGGGCGGTCAGAAGTTGACGGGGAAGGAGCGCGGGCTGGTGCCGGTGGCGCGGGCGTAGGCGTTGGCGACCGCGGCGGAGGCGGCCGGGACCCCCAACTCGCCCGCGCCGCCGGGTGGTCCGCTCGGCGGCATCAGGTGGATCTCGACCACCGGCGGGGTGTGCCGCTGCCGGGCGTAGTGGAAGTCGCCGTAACTCCCCTCCCGGAAGGCGCCGTTGTCGAGGTGGTTGCCGGCCTGCAGGATCACCGAGATGCCGTCGACCAGCGCGCCGGTCAACTGGGCCTCCAGCCCCGTGGGGTTGATCACCCGGCCGACGTCGGCGGCGATCACCGCCTTGGTGACCCGGGGGTCGGCCCGGTCGGTGGCGTCCAGCTCGACCAGGTAGGCGGCGGTGCCGCCGTTCTCCTCGTGGTAGCCGACGCCCTGGGCCTGGCCGGGCGGCATCGGACGGCCCCAGCCGCCCTTCGCGGCGACGGTGTCCAGGACGGTCCGACCGGCGGCGCTGCGCAGCCGGGCGCGTCGGAAGGCGACCTCGTCCTGGCCCATCCGGCGGGCCAGTTCGTCCATCACGATCTCGTCGGAGACGCGCACGGTGCCCGAGTAGACCGACCGCCAGCTGCCGGTGTGCAGCTCCAGCGGGACCTCGGCGAGCAACTGGACCGGGACGCCGACGTCGTACGGGTTCTTCTCGGTGAGCAGGAAGAACGCCTCGGAGGTGGTGAGCCCGGCCAGCGGGAGGTTGTAGCCGGCGGCGGTGAGGGCCTCGCCGAGGCCGTGGCCGAAGTCGGTCTGCACGCCGGCAGCGCGGTGCTCCCAGCCGAGCACGTGGTCGAGGCCGTAGACGGCCCGGATCCGGTGGTGGCTGGCCGGGCGCATCCGGCCGTGGCGCATGTCGTCGTTGCGGGTCCACATCAGCTTGACCGGGCGGCCGGCGGCCTTGGAGATCCGGGCGGCCTCCAGGGCGGCGTCGAAGAACAGCCGCCGGCCGAACGATCCGCCGCCGCGCACCACGTGGACGGTGACGGCGTTCTGCGGCAGGCCGAGTTCGGCGGCGATGGTCTGCTGGGCGACGATCGGGCTCTGCGCGGCGAACCACAGCTCCGCGCGGTTCGGCCGGACGTCGGCGATGGCGGTGAGCACCTCCATCGGGGCGTGGTTGACGAAGGCGAAGTCGAACTCGGCGTCCAGGTGCTGGGCGAGCAGCGGCGGGGGGAGGAACGGCGCGTGGGCGGCGCGCAGCCGGCTCCTGACGTCGTCGGTGGAGAGCCCGGCGACCGGGCCCGGGTTCCAGGTGGTGCGCAGTGCGTCGCGCGCCTTGAGCGCCTGGTCGAAGGTCTCGGCGAGGACCGCGACGCCGCTCGGCACCTGGACGACGCCGAGCACGCCGGGCATGGCGCGGGCGGCGGAGGCGTCCAGGGACTTGAGGGTGCCGTTGACGGTGGTGGGGCGGGCGACGACGGTCGGTACGGCGCCCGGGATCTGCAGGTCCCCGGTGTACTTGGCGCGGCCGGTGACGATGTCGCGGGCGTCGATGCGGCCGGTCGGCCTGCCGACCAGGCGCAGCCGGTCGGCGGCCTTCGGGACGGCGGGGACGGCGGGCGCGGAGATCGCGGCGGCGTCGGCGGCGAGGTCGCCGTAGCCGAGCCGGCGGCCGTCGGGGGCGAGGACGGCGGAGTCGGCGGTGCGCAGCGTGGTTGCCGGAACGTTCCAGCGCCTGGCGGCGGCGGTCACCAGCCGGGCCCGGGCGGCGGCGGCCGCGCCGCGCACCGGGTCGTACAGCGAGCGGATGGAGTTGGATCCGCCGGTCAGCTGGTTGAAGAGCAGCTCGGGACGGCCGTCGGAGAGCGGTACGTCCACGTCGGTGAGCCGGGCGTCGAGCTCCTCGGCGACCAGCATCGCGATCGCGGTGGTCAGGCCCTGGCCGACCTCCAGCCGCGGCAGGTACAGCACGGCGCGTCCGGCGGGGGTGAGTTCGAGGACCAGCAGGTGCGAGGTCGGCAGCCCGGCGAGGATCATCGCGTCGCCGAGGTCGACGATGTCGGGGATACCGGGCAGGCCGAGCAGCTGCGGGGGCGCGGCGGACCCGGCGGCCGCGGCGGCGTGGACGGCCTGCGCGGCGGCCTGTCCGGCGCCCGGGGTGGCGGCCCGCGCGCTGGCGGGTTCGGCGGCGTCGAGGCCCAGGCGGGCGGCGACGGTGAGGGTGGGTGCGGCCAGCAGGTAGGTGAGGAAGCGGCGGCGGCCGGCGGGTTCGGCGGGGGGTCCGGCATCGCCCGGGTGGCCGGTGGAGTCCGAGGGGGCGACGGAGGTGCTGATGGGAGGAACCCTTCGTGCCGGAGACGGCGCCGGATCGGGCGGGCACGGCGGCCCCGGCCCCGGTGCCGGATCGCGAACGCCGTTGAGCATAAAAGGGCGCTACTGACGGGTCAACACGGTCAAAGTTGGCCCCCGGCTTGGGCGATCGGGCTTTTGCAGCGTTCGGCGGGCGCGGATTCGGAACGGGTACGGACGGCGCTGCGGGGGCGCGGGAACAGCTCGGCCGGAACGTTCCCGAAGGGCCTGGAGAGCCCAACGACCC
The DNA here is from genome assembly GCF_044541955.1 of Kitasatospora sp. NPDC085464. Lineage (NCBI taxonomy): Bacteria > Bacillati > Actinomycetota > Actinomycetes > Kitasatosporales > Streptomycetaceae > Kitasatospora > Kitasatospora sp. NPDC085464. The sequence goes on along the minus strand of NZ_JBITTM010000039.1, from coordinate 60,040 downwards.
ACTGTCGCACGAGGGTTCAGCGCTCGGTCGGCGGTGCGGCGACCCGCGGAAGTGGCCCAAGGAACTCCTTGATCATTGGACCTGTCGGATGGGCCAGTTCCGGCTTAGGGTAGGAGCCGAACCGTCGCCGACGGTTGTGAACTCCCGGCCCGCGCGCCGCTCGTCGAATCGGTGATGTCGCCCGTCCGTGGGTGGGCGGTCAGCCGTCGGGCGGACAGTGACGGTCGGTCACCCCGTGGAGGAGAGACGTGCCGACCGACCGAGCCGCCCGGCGGAGCAGCCTCCTGCCGCCCGCCGGCCCCCAGCGGACCCTGGCCGCAGCCCAGTTGGCGAGCGCGGTGGGCGACGGCGCCTACTACACCTGCTCCGCGCTCTACTTCACCCGCGTCGTCGGCATGTCACCGACCGCCCTCGGCCTCGGCCTCGCGATCGGCTGGGCGCTCGGCTCCGTCGCCGCCGTCCCGCTCGGCCACCTCGCCGACCGGCGCGGCCCGCGCCGCACGGCGGTGGTGCTCGGGCTCGCGGCCGCGGCCGTGGTCGTCGCCTTCCTGGTGATCCGCTCCTACCCGTCGTTCCTGCTGGCGGTCTGCCTCTACGCCACCGCGCAGTCCGGACTGACCGCGGCCCGGCAGGCTCTGGTCGCCGGTCTGGTGCCTCCCGGCGAGCGGACCGGCCTGCTCGCCCACCTGCAGTCGACCCTCAACGGAGGCCTGGCCGTCGGGGCGGCCGTCGGCGGCATCGCCCTGAGCGTCGGCACCCGGGCCGCGTACCTGGGCGCCTTCGTCGTCACCACGATCGGCCTCCTCGTCGGCGCGCTGGTGCTCCGGCGACTGCCCGAAGTCCCGCCCGCCGCCCAGGAGTCCGGCGCCGGACCGCGCCTGGCCGTGCTGCGCGACCGGCGGTACGCCGCCGTCACCCTGGTCAACGCCGTCCTGCTGCTGCGGATGCCGCTGCTCAGCCTGGTCATCCCGCTCTGGATCGCCCAGCGCGCCCCCGGGATCGGCTGGCTCGGCTCGGCGCTGTTCGTGCTCAACACCCTTGCGGTGCTGGCCTTCCAGGTCCGGGCGGCCCGTGACGTCACCGGGCTGGACTCGGCGGCGCGGGCGGTCCGCTCGGCCGGGGTGCTGCTGCTCGCCTGCTGCGCCGTCTTCGGACTGTCCGCGCTAGACGTGCCGGTGTGGGCGGTCGGCGCGCTGCTGGTCGTGGCCTCCGTGCTGCAGGTGGCCGGCGAGATGCGGCAGTCGGCGGGTTCCTGGCAGATCGGTTTCGACCTCGCTCCGCCGGACCGGATCGGGCAGTACCAGGGCTTCTTCGGCACCGGCGTCGCTGTCGCCCGCACCCTCGGGCCGCTGCTGCTCACCGCGCTGCTGCTGGACGGAGGCCTGGCGGGCTGGCTGGTCCTCGGCGGAGTGTTCCTCGCGGCCGGGTTCGCGATGGGGCCGGTGGCCCGCTGGGCGGAGCGGGACCGCGGTCACGCGCTGTCACCGTCGGCCCCGGTCGCGTCGGCCGCGACCGCCACGCCGGTCGGGACGGGCACGGCCGGCACGGCGGCCGAAGCGGCGTGACGGCCGCAGCGGCGCAGCGGCGGCCGGGCCGGCGCGCGGGGCACCCCGGGGGTGCGGCGGGCGAGCAGCCGAACCGTCCGGAAACCGCTGGCACCGGCCCGCCGCCCACTGGCATGCTGGCCGCGTGGACAGACCCCGGATATGGCTCGACTTCGCCCCTGAGCTGCACCTCTTCGTCTCCGCGCCCCGGCGGGCCGGCCGCACCGCGCTGCACACGGACGGCACCTCCACCCTCGGCCACGTCGTCGAGTCGCTGGGCGTCCCGCTCACCGAGGTCGGCGCCCTGCTGGTGGACGGCCGGGCCGTGCCCGACGCGTACGTCCCGGCCGACGGCGAGCACATCGACGTCCGCGCGGTGACCAGGCCGCAGCCCTCGGCCACCCCGCCGCGCTTCCTCCTGGACGTGCACCTCGGCACCCTCACCCGCCGCCTGCGCCTGCTCGGCGTGGACGCCGCGTACGAGAACCCCGACATCGGCGACGCCGCGCTGGCCGCCCGCTCCGCCGCCGAGCAGCGCGTCCTGCTCTCGCGCGACCGCGGCCTGCTGCGCCGCCGCGAACTGTGGGCCGGCGCCTACGTCTACAGCCACCGCCCCGCCGAGCAACTGCGCGACGTCCTCTCGCGCTTCGCCCCGCCGCTCGCCCCCTGGAGCCGCTGCACCACCTGCAACGGCACGCTGCGCACGGTCACCAAGACCTCGGTGCGCGAGCAGCTGCGGGACGGCACCGAGCGCTCCTACGACGCCTTCGCCCAGTGCACCGAGTGCGGCCAGGCCTACTGGCGCGGTGCCCACCACGCCCGGCTGGAGGCGATCGTCACCGAAGCCGTGCGCGACTTCGGCGACGGGCAGGACCGGCTCGGGGCGGCATCGGGCTGAGGCGCTCTGGCGGACGGCCGCGCGGCCGTGTTCCCATCGACGGTGGGGGAAACACGTCGTTCGGTCGCAGGACCGGTCGCGGGAGAGGCCAGGTCGTCGGATGAGCAACCAGCCGGAGCACGACCCCTTCCGCACCGCGCGCCTGGCGGACGCCCCCGTCGTCACCGCGCCGGACGGAGCCGCGGTGTACCCGCTGCTGGTCCTGGAGGGGCGGGGGAGCCTCGCGGTGTTCACGCTCGCTCCCGGGCAGGTGACCCACGCGGTGTCGCACGCCACCGTCCAGGAGCTGTGGCAGGTCACCGCGGGCAGCGGCGCGCTGTGGCGCCGCCAGGGCGCACGGGAGGAGATCGTACGGCTCGTGCCCGGCACCGCCGCGTCGATACCGCTCGGCACCGCCTTCCAGTTCCGGGCGGACGAGGACTCCGACGGGCCGCTGCGGATCACCGCCGTCACCGTGCCGCCCTGGCCCGGCACGGACGGCGAGGCCCGCCCCGAGGACGGCCCCTGGCGGGCGACCGTCCGCTGAGGCAGGCCGGGCCGGCCCGCACGGCTACGCGTCGTCGACCTCCAGGCCGTACGCCACCACGGCCTGGTGCAGCCCGCCCGGGTAGCCGGCGAGGGCCGGGGTGAACTCCCAGTCACCGTGGGCGTCGCGGTCGAAGCGGCCGAGCCGCATGGCGGTGTTGGTCTCCGCGCCATCCGCGAGGTGCATCACGGCGGCGTCCTGGCCGGTGCCGGTCTCCAGGATCAGTGCTGGGCCGGCGAACCCGGCCATGGTGGCGTCCGGGTGGTTCCCGGTGTCGGCCGCGGCGATGATCACGAGCCGGTCGACGTCGGCGGGCAGGGCGTCGAAGTCGACCATCAGGCAGGCGTTCGCGTCCTCGTAGCCGGTCACCAGCCGCACCGAACCGTCTGGCGTGGAGGCGTTGTTGTAGAACACCAGGTGGTCGTCCGACACCGCGACGTTCCCCCGGCAGACCAGGGCGGCGATGTCGTACTCCTCCGCGCCGGTCCAGTGCAGCAGGAGCCGGGCGGGCTCGGCGGCGACCTCGATCGCGGGCAGCCCGTCCAGGCCGGCCGCCTCGGCGGAGGCGTCCTCCTGGGCGGCCGCGAACACCTCGTGGAAGCCGTGGTGCTTGAGCAGTCCGACCAGCTCGGCGCCGTTGATCAGGGTGACCGCCTTGCCGGTGACGAACTGGTGGGCGCTCGGGCCGAACTTGCTGGTCGTGACGAGGACGGCCTTCGTCGCGGCCTCGTCGTGCCGCAGCGTGCCGTAGAGGTCCCGCACCGCCGAGGGCGGCACGGTGTCGCGGTACCGCTTCACCTGCACGATCACGTTCCCGCCGCGGAACGGGTCGGTGTCGATGCCGCGGACGTCCACGCCGCCGTCCCGGGAGCGGGCGGTCAGCTCGACCTTCATGCCCATGGCCTCCATCAGCCGGGCCACGAGCTGCTCGAACTCGACGGGGTCCATCGCCATGAGGAGCTGGAGCTCGCGGACGCGCCTGGCCATCCGGCCGCGGTTGGCGTTGGTGTCGTCGCGCAGGTGGCGGAACAGCACGCGCTGGGCGCGGCGTTCGTCGGCGTCGGGGTTGCCGAGGCGGTGGAGTTTCCGGCTCCGGGACATGGAGTGCCCCCTCTTGCAGGTGACGATTCGTGCAGGTAGGCGTCACCGTAGGGGAATCGCAGGCGACGGATCGTCACCCCGTCAGTTCCGCTGCCCAATCGAGACCTGGCGAGGTGGGGAGGGGTTCCGGGCCGGCTGCGGGGGGTGCAGTTCGAGGGTCCAGGCGTGCGTGGTGTACGAGCCCATGCGGGTCGGGTGGCGCTCGACCAGGGTCACGTCGAGGCGGTCGGCCGTGCGGCGCAGCGAGCCGGTGAAGCGGTGCTGCCGGTCGGGGGCCAGGGGGTGCAGCTCGGCGAGGACGGTGTCGTCGAGGCCGCGTCCGACGGCGCGCAGCGTCCCCGCGTCGAGCACCAGGAGGGTGCCGTCGGGCAGCACCAGCGGCTCGGGGGCCTGCGGGTCGGCGAGCAGCGGGCCGTGCTCGATCCGGCCGCCGGGCAGCAGCCGCACTGCCCGGCTCCCGGTCGGGTGGCGGCGGTCCGTCTCGACCACCCGCAGGCCACTGCCGACGACGTAGTGGCCGTAGCTGCGCCAGGAGTCGACCGGGGTGCCGTCCCGGTCGTACGCCCGGGTGTCGAACGCGTCGTAGCCCTGGAGGCCGAGGACGAAGCGGCCGCCGCCGAGGGCCGCTCCGCGCTCGCCGCGCAGTTCGGCGACGAGCGCGCCGTCGGCGAGGTCCAGCAGGAGGGCGGGGCCGAGGTGGCCCCGGGCGGTGTAGTCGAAGGAGTCGGTGGTGACCAGGACCCGGCCGGCGGAGAGGTGCGCGGCGTTCGGCCGACCCGGGCACGGCCGGTGCCAGTGGACCCGGCCGGTGGCGTCGACGCAGCGGAGCTCGCCGTCGCGGCCGTGCACATCCAGCCCGTCCCGCCGGGCCAGCGGCCCTTCCGGGCGTCCCTGCGGCCGGCCGCCGCTCCTGCGATGGTGGTCCGTGACCGTGACGTGCCGGCTGCCCATGGTCCGGATGGTAGGGCGTGTCCGACAACTCCCGCCGAGCGCGACGCGAACCGTCGGGTACGTTCCGGTGGACTCCGCCCGGTGGACTCCGCCGAACGGAGGCGGCTGTGTTGGGAGCGCGTTGTTTCGGAGCGCGTCCGGGCGGCCGAGGGGGACGTCGGCGGACGTCGGCGGGCGAGGGCGGGCGGGGCGGGCCGCCGGGGGCCGGTGTCGGCCCGCCCCGGTGGGTGCTCGGAGGCGGGCTCAGAGGCGGGCGCTGCTCAGGATCGCGCGGACCTGGTCGGCGATCGCGGCCTCGTTCTGCTCGAACTCCGGTGCGGTGAGCAGGTCGCCGTCGGCAGGCAGGCCGGTGAGGACCGGGGTGTGGAGGTGGCCGCCGGGCAGGCCGGGTGCGAGGTCGAGGCGCAGGCGGTTGGAGCGGTAGGCGACCTCGTTGGAGAGGTAGCCGCCGCCTCCGCCGGCGACCGCGCGGGAGCCGGGGGTGGGGCCGTCGGCGCGGACGACGGGGTCGGTGGCGCCCGCGGGGATCTCGGTGACGGGCGTGTTGAGCAGGACCGGGTAGGGCTGCTGCACCGCCGTCATGGCGTCGGTGGGCAGGGTGGTGCGGACGAACTGGGGCCCGGCGGCCAGCCCGGGGGCGTCGACCGGGTGCCGGGTGGTGCCGCCGGAGAGCGCGCCGACGTTGTCGGTGGCCGGGTCGGCGGAGCGGGCGCGCCCGGCCCAGTCCTCCAGGGTGAACTTTCCGGGGTAGCCCTGGCTGATGCTGGTGATCAGGTCGGCGGACTGCGGGCCGGGCACCAGGTGCGGGCCGAAGGCGCGTTCCACGATCCCCCCGTCGAAGTCGCCGTAGCGGACCGGCAGGACGACGGCCCGCACCTCGGCGGTGCTGCCGTCGGCGAGGGTGATCCGCCGCCCGTTCAGCTGCAGGACGGCCGAGCCGGAGGGGTTGGCGCGGCGCGGTTCGGTGTCCAGGCCGTACGGGTCGAAGCCGCTGACGAAGATCCGCCGCAGGCCGTGGGCGGCGCTGAAGCCGTCCGCCAGTCCGCGCGAGGCGTCCTCGAAGCGGGCCCGCAGCCCGGCCCGGTCGACGGCGAACCCGGGCTGCCACTGCGCCAGCCGGACGGTCATGGCGAGCCTGGTCCAGTACAGCGGGCGGTCGTCCGCGGCGGGCAGTTCGCCGCCGGGCCGGCGGCCCTGGGCGCGGTCCACGCCGGCCTGCCACAGCGCCCGGCCCCAGGCGTCCACCACCCGTTCGGCGCGGTGGGCGGTGCGGGCGGAGCACAGGGCGGCCGGGAAGCCCCGGAGCAGGTCGCCCAGGCCGGACCGTTCGGTGAAGGCGGCCGTGCGGGCGTCCTGGAGACGGGCCTGCTCGGCGTCGAGCGACACCGTGGCGGCGGTGCGGCAGCCGGCCGGGTCGGCCTGGGCGGCGGCCGGGGCCAGCAGGGCGGCGAGCGTTCCGGTGAGGGCGGCGGCCAGGCCGGCGGTACGGCGAAGTAATGTCATGTCGCCTGACAATAGGTTCAGACCTGACACCCCGCCAGGGTACCGCCGCGACGCCCGTAGGCTGGCCCGGTGACAGCGCCCGACCTCGACCTCGCCTCCCTGATCGCCGACCCGTACGGCGGCTACACCCGGCTGCGCGCCGACGCGCCCGTCCACCGCGTCGTCGGCCCGGACGGCCTGCCCTTCTGGCTGGTGACCCGCTACCCGGACGTCCGCCAGGCCCTCGCCGACCCGCGGCTCGCCCTCGACAAGGCACACGCCGCGCCCGGGAACTACCGCGGCTTCGCCCTGCCGCCCGCGCTGGACGCCAACCTGCTCAACATGGACCCGCCGGACCACACCCGGATCCGCCGACTGGTCTCCCAGGCCTTCACCCCGCGCCGGATCGCCGCACTGCGCGCCCCGATCGAGAAGGTCGCCGGGCAACTGCTGGACGCCATGGCCCCGGCCGGCCGCGCCGACCTGCTCGCCGCCTACGCCGCGCCGCTGCCGATCACCGTCATCTGCGACCTCCTCGGCGTCCCCGAGGACGACCGCCACGACTTCCGCGCCTGGACCGACAGCCTCATCACCCCCGACCCCGACCGCCCGGAGGCGACCCGCGCCGCCGTCAAGGCGATGCTCGGCTTCTTCACCGGCCTGATCGAGCGCAAGCGCACCCAGCCGGGCGACGACCTGCTGTCCGACCTGACCACGGTGCGCGACGAGTCCGTCCGCGGCGGCGCGGAAGGCGGCGACCGCCTCACCGAGGACGAACTGACCTCGCTCGCCTTCCTCATCCTCTTCGCCGGCTACGAGAACACCGTCCACCTCATCGCCAACGCCGTCCTCGCCCTGCTCACCCACCCCGAGCAACTCGCCGCCCTGCGCGCCGAACCGGAGCTGATCGACGGCGCCGTCGAGGAGTTCGCCCGCTTCGACGGCCCCGCCCCGCTCGCCATCCGCCGCTTCCCGCGCGAGGACGTCACCATCGGCGGCGTCACCGTCCCGGCGGGGGAGACCGTGCTGCTCGCCCTCGGCTCCGCCAACCGCGACCCCGCGCAGTTCACCGACCCCGACCGCCTCGACCTGCGCCGCCGCGAGACCGGCCACCTGGCCCTCGGCCACGGCATCCACTACTGCCTCGGCGCGCCGCTGGCCCGGATGGAGACCGCCGTCGCGCTGAACGCCCTGCTGCGCCGCTTCCCCGACCTGGCCCTGGACGTGCCGGTCGAGCAGCTGCGCCACCGCCCCACCCTGCGGGCCCGTGGCCTGCTGGAACTGCCCGTCCGGTACTGAGCCGGGGCGGCTCGGGGGCGTTCGAGTCGATCCGGGGAGCCTCCGGGGGCGTCCGGGGCTGACGCGATCCTGACGGCGGGAGCGGGAACCGGCTCGACTTCTACAGCGTTGTCGTAGTCGAACAGCGGTACTCGTACGGTCGTGGAGGAAGTCCCATGAGTGTGGCCCTGACGAAGGGCGGCAACGTCTCCCTGGGCAAGCAGGCACCCGGACTGCAGGTGGTCCGGATCGGCCTCGGCTGGACGGCCGCGGCCGGGTACGACCTGGACGCCAGCGCGTTGCTGTGCGGGGCGGACGGGAAGGTCGGCTCGGACCGGAACTTCGTCTTCTTCAACAACCTGCGGAGCCCGGACGGCTCGGTCCGCCACCAGGGCGGCTCCGGCGGCGGGCCCGACCGCGAGCAGATCGAGGTCCGGCTCGCGGAGGTCTCCGCCGACGTGGAGAAGATCGTCTTCGCGGTGGCGATCTACGACGCGGCGCAGCGACGGCAGAACTTCGGGCAGGTCCGCGGCGCGTACGTCCGCGTCACCGACCCGGACGGCGGCGCCGAGGTGGCCCGCTACGACGTGGCGTCCGTGGCGGGCAGCGAGACCGCGATGGTGTTCGGCGAGCTGTACCGGCACGGCGCGGACTGGAAGTTCCGGGCGGTCGGGCAGGGGTACGCCGCGGGGCTCGCGGGCATCGCGACGGACTTCGGCGTCGACGTCCTGCAGCCCGCTCCCGCTCCCGCGGTCCCGCCCGCTCCGGCATCGGCGCAGGCTCCGGCTCCGGTGAAGCCCGCCGTGCCGGCCGCCCCGCCGGCGGTGCCCGCCGCACTGCCCCCCGTACCGCAGACCCCACCGGCAACAGGGAGTTCCCCCGTGACGTGTTTCTTCGACCCCTCGCACGGCGCCGGCACGACGGCGGTGCTGTGGTCGCCGCAGTGGGGCGTGCCCCGCCAGATCGAGACCTGCGCCGCCTGTGCCCAGCGGGTGCAGACGACCGTCCCGCCGTTCTACACCCCGCCGCAGGGGTACCCGCAGCCCGTCCAGCAGCAGGGCTACCCGCAGCAGGGCTACCCGCAGGCGCCCGGCCAGCCGGCGCAGGGCGGCGGCCGGCGCTTCGGCACCGGCGCGCTGATCGGTGCGGGCGCGGCGGGCCTGGTCGGCGGCGCGCTGCTCAACGAGGCCTTCGACGACGACGGGCCCGAGGTCGTCGTCAACAACTACTACGAGGACGACGGCCTCTTCTAGACCGTCGGGCGAACCGCCGGGCAAGCCGTCAGGCGGCGGGGAGGCGCAGCTCCTGAAGGGCCGTCGGGGACCACCCCGGCGGCCCGTGCTGTCGGTGCCGTGCGTTTGAATGGTCGTCGCCGCACGTTCTGACCGGGGGAGACGCACCGATGACCACGTCCGAAGCCGAGCTGCTCGACGCCGCCCGCCATCCCACCGCGGCCTGGCTGGAGTCCTGCTTCGGCCCGGGCACGCTGTGGCGGCCCGAGGTGCTGCCCGAGCGCCTGGAGTCGCCCGCCGCCCGGGCGTTCCTGACCGAGGTCGGCCTGCCGGCCGTCGGGCTCGACTTCGTCGGCTTCGACGCGACGGACCTGCCCAGGCGCGGGATGTGGGAGGCGGACCTGGACGACCTGTTCGGCAACCGCACGCCGGACGACGAGACCCCGCCGAGCAACTGGGGGTACTGCGTCGGGACGTTCGACGAGTGGCACCTGATGGTCGACGCCGGATCCGGCGCCGTGAAGATCTACAACGCGGACGGCTGGGACCACGCGCGCGGCTACGGCGGCTGGGCGGCCGACTCGCTGCCCGCGGTGATCGGCGCCCTGGGGCTGCTGGCCGGCTTCGAGGAGCGGGTCGTCGGCGGCGACGCGAACGCCGCGCTCGACGAGTTCGAGGCCCTGGTCGAGCAGTTGGGCCAGGGGCCGGACGAGTCGGACCTCTGGTGCCAGATCGCGGTGAACCTGCGGGAGGAGTACGAGGAACTGGACGAGGAGGACTGACCCTCTCCGTCCCCTCCGCACCGGGCGGCCGCACAACGCACAGGCGTTGTGCGGCCGTTCGCGTTTCAGGAACCCTGCAGCCGGTACGCCCCGGCGCGGGCGGCGGCCCCGGCGGCGGCCGCGGCCCGGTCGGCGGCGGCCTCGTCCAGAGGTTCGACGGTGGTCAGCATCCGGTAGTAGAGCGGTGCCGACACGGCCCGGACGACCTCCGACGCGTCGGTGTCCGCCGGGAGCTCGCCGCGCTCGACGGCCTCGGTGACGCACGGCGCCCACTCCTCCACCCGGCGCCGGTAGAAGTGCCGCAGCGCCTCGGCGGCGTCCGCGTCGCAGTTCGCCGCCACGATGACCGCGCGGAACAGCGCGCCCTGCCGGGGGTCGGCCAGGGTGCGCCGGACGAGCCGGGCGTTGGCCCGCAGGTCCTCGGCGAGGGAGCCGGTGTGCGTGCGCGGCAGCGACTGCTCCGCCATGTCCGCCAGGAGGTCGGCGACGAGCGCGGTGGTGCTGCCCCAGCGGCGGTAGACCGTGGTGCGGCCGACCTCGGCCCGCTGGGCGATGTCGCCCAGGTCGAGACCGCTGAAGCCGTGCTCGACCAGGGCGTCCTCGACGGCCCGCAGGACGGCGGTGCGCACCCGGGCGGTCCGGCCGCCGGGGCGGACGGTACCGGGCGTGAAGGGCTCGGCGGTGTCCACGGACGCGGCGGTGCCCACGGACTCCGCGGTGCCCACGGACTCTGCGGTGCCCACGGGCTCGGGAGTGCCCACGGGCTCGGCGGGGTCGACGGATTCGCCGGGGTCGACGGATCTGGCAGCCATTAACGGGATTCCTGTTCCATTAGTCGCGAGGGGTCTGCTAGGTTCAGAGCATCCTAACGGAACGGGAGTCCCATTAGGGGCTTCGAGGGGAGAACACCATGGGCATCGCCACCACCGACATGGAATACCGCCGACTCGGCGCGTCCGGACTCAAGGTCCCCGCGCTCAGCCTCGGCACCGGCACCTTCGGCGGCCGCGGCCCGCTGTTCGGCGCCTGGGGCACCACCGACGTCGACGAGGCCCGCCGCCTGCTCGACATCGCCATCGACGCCGGGGTCACCCTCTTCGACACCGCCGACGTCTACTCCGACGGCGCCTCCGAGGAAGTACTCGGCCGGGCGATCCGCGGCCGCCGCGACCAGGTCCTCGTCTCCACCAAGGCCGGCTTGCCCACCGGCGACGGCCCGCAGGACGCGGGCACCTCCCGCGCACGCCTGGTCCGCTCGGTGGACGACGCGCTGCGCCGCCTCGACACCGACTACCTCGACCTCTTCCAGCTCCACGCCTACGACGCGGACACCCCGATCGAGGAAGTGCTCGCCACCCTGGAGGACCTGGTCCGGGTCGGCAAGATCCGCTACACCGGCGTCTCCAACTTCTCCGGCTGGCAGCTGATGAAGTCCCTCGCCCTGGCCGACCGCCACGGCCGCCCCCGCTATGCCGCCCACCAGGTCTACTACTCCCTCGTCGGCCGCGACTACGAGTGGGAGCTGATGCCGCTCGCCCGGGAGGAGGGCGTCGGCGCCCTGGTCTGGAGCCCGCTCGGCTGGGGCCGCCTGACCGGCCGGATCCGCCGGGGGCAGCCCCTCCCGGCCGGCAGCCGCCTGCACGACACCGCCGACTACGGCCCGCCGGTCGAGGACGAGCTGCTCCACCGGGTGGTCGACGCCCTCGACGAGATCGCCGCCGAGACCGGCCGCACCGTCCCGCAGATCGCCATCAACTGGCTGCTGCGCCGCCCGACCGTCTCCTCGGTCATCATCGGCGCCCGCAACGAGGAGCAGCTGCGCCAGAACCTCGGCGCGGTCGGCTGGTCGCTGACGGACGACCAGATCGCCCGCCTCGACGCCGCCAGCGCCCGCACCGCCCCGTACCCGTACTTCCCGTACCGCCGCCAGGCGGCCTTCGCCCGCCTCGACCCGCCGATGGCCGGCTGACGCCCGGCGCGGGACTGGTTCGAGGGCCGCCCCGCACGACTGGGCGCAGCCTGGGGCAGCTCGGGCTGCGCCCAGTCGTGTGGGCGGTGGGGGGTCGTTGCGCCAGGGGGGTTTCGGCCGGATGGGGGAGGCCGGGGCGGTGCGGAAGTCGTCGGTGGCGTAGGTGGTTTGGTTCACGGTGTGTGCAGGTTCGGCAGGAACTGTGTTCGATTGTCGACAGGTTCATGCAATGCTTCTCGGCGGGCGACGGACCCCCGGGTGACGCTCCCGTGCAGGTCAGCGGCCTGCTTCCGGAAGGGTGGCGCGTTGGTGCGACCGCCGTCGAAACGTCTGACGCCCCGTCAAGGTTCCTTGTTTTCCTGCGAACTTCTCGCGTCCGCTTTAAGCTCCCGTTAACAATGGCGGCTTTCCGCCACTCGCGAACCCCGTGCGAGGTCGGGCGGCAGGCCCCCACCGGACGCATGCCCAACGTGACGATGAGAGCAGGGATGACGACGACAAGTGAACGAACAGTCGGCGCGGCGCGCGACCCGGACCGGTGGCGACCGGCTCGGCTCGGCCGCCGCACCGCAGGCGGCGCGGCGGCGGTCGCCGTCGCGATCGGCGCCTGCTCGTTGGCCGCGGCCCCGTCGGCGTTTCCGCAGACGGGCGACGGCACCGTAACGGTCCGGGTGATCCGGGCCGTGGACACGACCGGGGTGTGGACCCCCGTGCTGGAACCCGGGATCGCGGGCGTGAAGGTGACGCTCACCGACGACGCGGGTGTCGGCATCGAAGGCACCACCGCGGCCGACGGCACGGTGACACTGGCACCGGCCGCCAGCAAGGCGACCGGCGGCAAGTACCGGATCCAGGTGGTGAACCCGAAGCCGGGCGTGCTGTTCCCGGCCTTCGCCTCGCGCCAGGGCCTGACCGGCGCGCCGAACCAGCTCAGCAGCAACGAGGAGTTCGTCGACCTCGGCGGCGGCAAGAAGGTCGAGCTCACCACGGGCCTGTGGAGCCCGGGTGACTACTGCCAGAAGAACGCGCCGCTGGTGTCGACCTGCCAGCCGGCGCCCCGGGAAGGCGCATCGGCGCGCACGCTGGTCTCCTTCCCGTACAGCGCCCGCGGCGTGGCCGGCACCGACGCGACCGTGACCGACCTGGCCACGGCCGAGCAGACCGGCAACATCTACGGCATCGCGTGGAACCGGGCGGACAAGCGGATCTTCTCCGCCGCCTCGGCCAAGCGCACCACGGCGTACGGCCCCGGCGGCCCGGGCGCGATCTACGTGACCGACCCGGTGAAGAAGACGACAGCCCTCTTCACGACCGTTCCGGACGCCGGCAGCACGCCGCACGGCCCGGACAACGACGACGCCTTCCTGCCCGCGGTGGGCAAGGAGAGCCTTGGCGCCGTCAAGATCTCCGACGACGGCAAGGACCTGTTCGTCGTCAACCTCCACGACCGCAAGCTCTACCGCTACGACGCCACCGGGCCGACGGCGGCGGAGCCGAAGGCCGCCTACCCGATCCCCGACCCGGGCTGCCCGGCGGCCGGGGACTGGCGCCCGTACGGCCTCGGCCTGCAGGACGGCACCGGCTACCTCGGCGGCGTCTGCTCGGGCGAGTCGACCGGCAAGACCGCGGACCTGCGGGCCGTGGTGCTGCCCTTCGACCCGGAAACCGGCACGTTCAAGAAGGCCGTGCTGGACCAGAAGCTCGACTATCCGCGCGGCAGCACCGTCGGCGGCCCGTGCCCCGGCGCGGGCTGGTTCCCGTGGCAGGACACCTTCCCGGCCACGCAGAACGGCCAGACCTGCACCGGCTACATGGCCAACCCCGAACCGGCGGTGGCCGAGATCGCCTTCGAGACCGACGGCTCGATGGTGCTCGCCTTCCGGGACCGCTTCGGCGACCAGTCGGCGGCCGGACCGACGGCCGGCACCATGGCCAACGTCCTGCCCGGCGGTGACCTCAACAAGGCCTGCCCGGTGAACGGCGCCTACGTGCTGGACACCAACAACGGCTGTGGGGCCACGACCCGGGGCACCCGGTTCTTCGACAACAACCGCATCGGCCACAACAACGCCCTGAACGCCGGTATGGCGTTCTCCAAGGTCGAGGACTCCATCGCGACCTCGGGCTACGACACCAACGGCATGGCCTTCGGCTACGGCGCCGCCTTCGAGAAGCGCGACGGCAAGGCCGACGGCGGCCTGCGCCTCAACCCGGTCGGGCCGCTGCCGCCGTTCGGCAAGGGCGCCGCGATGGGCGACCTCGAAGTGCTCTGCGACCAGGCGCCGCTGCAGATCGGCAACCGGGTCTGGTACGACCCCGAGCGCAGCGGCCTCCAGCTGCCGGGCCAGCGCCCGGTGCCGGGTGTCACCGTCCACCTGTACGACGAGTCAGGGAAGCTCGTCGGTACGACGAAGACGACGGCGCGCGGCGAGTACTACTTCGACGACAGCAACGTCGAGGGCGGCCTCAAGCCGAGGACCAAGTACACGATCAAGCTGGACAACCCGGCCGACTACGCCAAGGACGGCCCGCTGTTCCAGTGGGTGCCCACCGAACACGACGTCGGTGACAACCACTTCATCGACTCCAAGGGCATCGTCCCGGACGGCGGCAAGTACCCGGAACGGGGGCTGACCACCGGCGGACCGGGCCAGAACGACCACACCTACGACTTCGGCTTCCGCCAGCAGGAGGGCGCGCTGCGCCTGATCAAGCACGACCAGGACGGCAGGCCGCTGGCGGGCGCCAAGTTCCAGCTGTGGCACGAGACGAACGGCACGGACGGGCTGCAGCCGACCGGTGACAAGCCCGACACCAAGGTGGGCGAACCGTGCACCACCGGGGCCGACGGGCTCTGCCAGGGCAAGGGCGTCGTGGGCACGTACTACTGGCAGGAGTTGAGCCCGCCGGCGGGCTACTCGGCGCCGGAGGTCACGGTGCTCGGGCCGCTGGTGCTCACCAGCGGGAACCTCGACGACGGGGTCGAGGTGACGGCCGTCAACCGGCTGATCCCGACGCCGACGCCGACGCCGACACCCACCCCGACGTCGACACCGACCGAGACACCGCCGGTGACGTCGACCCCGGTCCCGGCGCCCCCGGCCCCGCCGGCTCCCGGACCCGGGCACCTGCCCAACACCGGTGCGGGCGCGGCGATCCCGTTCGCCGTGGCCGGAGCGGCGGCGCTGATCACCCTCGGTGCGGCGCTGGTGCTGCTGGTCCGTAGGCGCAGGGCGCTCCGGCAGGGCTAGCAACCCCAGGCCGGGCTGGCAACCCCCGGCAGGGGCAGACCGGCACCGGCGATCCGTGCCGGTGCCGGATCGGGCGGGTTCGCGGACCACTGGTCCCCGAACCCGCCCGACTGTCGTGACCGGCCCAGGCTGCGGGCAACCGGCCGCACGCAGACCACTCACTGCTCGCACACCGACCGCACACCGACCGCACACCGACCCACGAGAGAAGGCACCCGCATGGCCCGGAGGACGAAGGACGACACCCGCAGGCCGTGGCGGCGCCGCTGGCTCCTCACCCTGGCCGCGATCGCGGTGTGCGGCACCGCGGCGGGCGGTCTCGTCGTCTACCGGACCGTCTCCGACGAGGCCGACGAGCGGCCGGTGACCAGCGACGAGGCCTCCCGGCTGGCCCTGTCGCGGCTGAACCTCTACCAGGCCGCTCCGGTCGGGGTGACGCTCACGGCCGCCGAGGGCGGAGGCGTCACCATCCGGGTGGAGGGCGTCGTGGACTACCGCACCCACCGCGGCGTGGGCCGCTACCGGACGACCGGGGCGAGCGGCCCGCTCGACCACGGGCTGATCATCTGGGACACCGGCGGCCTCGGCCTGGCCCCGGAACCGGCCGGCGTCGACGGCCCGGCGTGGCAGCAGGCCGAGCACGTGCCGCGGCAGGGTTGGTCGCCGCGCTCCTACACCGCGGACCCCCTGGACTCCGGGCTCAGCCTGGTGGTCCAGCTCGGCGCGGACCGCCCCGACAACCCGCTGCTGCTCGCCCAGTCCGGGGCGCGCTGGCTGGGCCGCGACCGGATCGACGGCCGCGGCTACGACCGCATCGCCGGGCCGCGTGCCCAGGGCTCCGCACCCGACGGCGGGCGCTCGCCACTGACCTACTGGGTCGACGGCGACGGCGCGCTGCGGCGGGTGACGATGCGGATGGCCGGCCTGGGCACGCCGACCACGGCGGACTTCTCCGGCCACGACGCCGCCGCCAAGCTCCCCGAGGCCCCCTGGCTGGCCGGCTGACGCCGACCGCGTCACCCGACGACGCGGCGTCACGACGGCGCAGCAGAGGCCCCGAAACCGATCGATCCGACGGCGAACGGAAAGCGCGGGCGGCGGACCGTCTAGACCCGTGCGCTGTCCGTCGAACGGGCCTTCGCGGGGAGGCCGTTGGCGAGGTCCTCGACCAGGAGGCGCCAGGCGATGGCGTCCGCGGCGGTGCGCAGTTGCGGGCTGCGCGGTCGGCCGGCGTCGGCGTCGAGGCGGGCGTTGAGCCAGTCGGACCAGGCGCGGGCGAGGGCCCGGACCTCGCGGGTGCCGGTCTCGGTGTTCACCAGGACGCCTCCGTCGCGGACGAGGTAGCCCTCGGCGGCCATCCGGTCGAAGACGGGCTCCAGGACCTCGGGCGGGATCCGTTTGCGGGCGGCGATGAGGTCGAGGTCGGCGCGGCCGATCACCTTGGTGTGCTGGGCGACCTCCATCAGTGCCCAGGCGCCGCCGAGGTCCACCCGGGTGTCGGCGTCGGAGACGATGGCCCGGACGGTGTCGAGGTCCACGCCGCGGACGATCTTGCAGACCGCGTACTCCAGGTGCGGGTCGGAGTCGGCGGTGGTCGGCTGGGCGAAGCCCTCGCCCATGTCGGTGGAGCCGGCCCGGGCGGTGTCGCGCAGTGGTACCTGTTTGAGGAAGAGCGCGACGACGAAGCCGATCACGGCCACCGGGATCGTCCACAGGTACACGGTGTGCAGCGCGTCGGAGTAGGCCTGCACGATCGGCGCGGCCTGGTCGGCGGGCAGCCCGTGCAGGCTCTGGGGGCTCTCGGCGGCACGGGCGAGCACGGCCGGGTCGGCGCCGGTGAGCCGGGCGGCGGTGGCGACGCCCCCGCGGAGTTCGGTCGTGAGGCTGTTGGTGTAGATGGTGCCGAACACCGCGGTGCCGAAGGAGCTGCCGATGGTCCGGAAGAAGGTGACCCCGGAGGTGGCGGTGCCGAGGTCCGCGTAGTCGACGGTGTTCTGCACGGCGATCGTCAGCACCTGCATGCTCAGTCCGATGCCGACGCCGAGCACGAACATGTAGAGCGAGGCGAGCGCGGTGCCGGTGCCGGGTTCGAGCCGGGAGAGCAGGTAGAGGCCGAGGGCCATGACGGCCGTGCCGACGATCGGGAACACCCGGTACTTGCCGGTCCTGCTGACCGCGGTGCCGCTGCCGATCGAGGCGAGCAGCAGGCCGATGACCATCGGCAGCATCCGGATGCCGGAGACCGTCGCCGAGTCACCGTCGACGTACTGCAGGAAGGTCGGCAGGAAGGTGAGCGCGCCGAGCATCGCGAAGCCGACGATGAAGCTGAGCACCGAGCAGACCGTGAACACCGGGTTGCGGAACAGCCGCATCGGCAGCATGGGTTCGACGGCCCGGGTCTCGGTCCAGCAGAACAGCCCGAGGGCGATCGTGCCGCCGACGAACAGGCCGATGATCACCCCGGAGCCCCAGGGGTACTGGTTGCCGCCCCAGCTGGTCGCCAGGATCAGCGCGCCGGCGCCGACCGCGACCAGCGCGATGCCCAGGTAGTCGATCACCGGTCGGGTCGCCGAGCGCACCGAGGGGATGGTCCGGGCGGCCGCGATCACCACCACGACCGCGAGCGGCACGTTGACGTAGAACGCCCAGCGCCAGGACAGGTGATCGGTGAACAGCCCGCCCAGCAGCGGCCCGATCACAGTGGCCACGCCGAACACCGCACCGATCGCGCCCTGGTACTTGCCGCGCTCGCGCAGCGGGATGACGTCCGCGATCAGCGCCATGGCGGTGACCATCAGCCCGCCCGCGCCGACGCCCTGCACCGCCCGCCAGGCGATCAGCAGCGTCATGTTGGTGGCCAGTCCGCACAGGAACGAGCCGGCGACGAAGACGACCGCCGAGATCTGGAAGATCAGCTTGCGTCCGTACAGGTCGCCGAACTTGCCGGCCAGTACGGTGGCCACCGTCTCGGCCAGCAGGTAGGAGGTCACCACCCAGGACATGTGCGCGGCCCCGCCGAGGTCCGCGACGATGGTGGGCAGCGCGGTGCCGACGATGGTCTGGTCGAGGGCGGCCAGCAGCATGCCGAGCACGATCGTGGCGAAGACGACGTTCCGCTGCCGAACGTCCAGCACCGGTGGGGCGAGCGGCGGGTTCTCGGTGGCGACGGTCATGCCGTCAGCCTCTGGGGTCCGGGCACCGATCGCGATCCGGTTCGACCGTTCGGGTGAGGCTGCGGGGGAGGCGGCCGGGGGAGCGGAAGGGAGCGCTGCCCGGGTACGACCCGGGTGGCGGTACCCGGAGGGCGGGGCGACGATGAGCCGAGCGAAGCCCGCCGACCACCGGCCGGGCGGCGAGCAAGCCGCCCCGGACACCGGGAAGAGGCTCCCATGACCCCCGACGCCCCGTCCGCCACCGCGCACCCGAACCCGCCCGGCGCTTCCGCCGCGGGCGGCCGGGCCGACACGCGGCGTTGGCGGGCGCTCGCGGTCTGCCTGGTCGCCGGCTTCATGACCCTGCTGGACGTCAGCATCGTCAACGTCGCCCTGCCGACCGTACGGGCCGGGCTGCACATGTCGGAGAGCGGCCTGCAGTGGGTGCTCAGCGGCTACGCGCTGGCCTTCGGCCTGGTGCTCGTCCCGGCCGGACGGCTCGGCGACGCGCGCAGCCGGCGCGCCGTCTTCCTCACCGGACTCGCCCTGTTCACCGCGGCCAGCGCGCTGGCCGGCGCGGCGCAGAGCCAGGAGTGGCTGGTGCTGGCCCGGCTCTTCCAGGGCGCGGCGGGTGGCGTGCTCGTCCCGCAGGTGTCCGGCTTCATCCAGACCCTCTTCCGGGGCGCCGACCGCGGCCGGGCCTTCGGCGCGCTCGGCGCCACCATCGGGCTGTCGACCGCCGTCGGACCGCTGCTCGGCGGGCTGCTGATCCACCTGTCCGGCCCGCAGGACGGCTGGCGCTGGGTGTTCCTGGTGAACCTGCCGATCGGCGTCGCCGCCCTGCCGATCGCCCACCGGCTGCTCCCGGCACCCCCGCCGGCCGCCGAGCGTGCCGGGCACCGCGACTTCGACCCGGTCGGCCTGGTGCTGCTCGGCGCCGGCACGGTCGCGCTGCTGCTGCCGTTCGTCCAGGCACAGCAGTGGCACAGCCCGGCGCGGTGGCTGCTGCTGCCGGTGTCGGCGGTGCTGCTCGCGGCCTTCGTCGGCTGGGAGGTGCACTACGGGCGGCGGCACGAGCCACTGGTGAGCATGGCGCTGTTCGCGGTGCGCCCGTACGCGGCGGGGGTGCTGCTGTCGTTGGCGTACTTCGCGGGGTTCACCGCGATCTTCTTCATCTTCACGCTGTACCTGCAGGTCGGCCTGCACTACTCGGCCCTTGTGGCGGGCGTGGCGATCACCCCGTTCGCGATCGGTTCGGGCGCGGCCGCGGCGGTGGGCGGGCGGCTGGTGAGCCGGCTCGGCAGGCGGCTGGTGGTGGTGGGGCTGCTGCTGGTGCTGGCCGGCCTGCTGGCCGCGGCGCTCGCGGTGCAGCTGTGGTCGGGGCCCCGGGTGGGCTGGACGACGGCGCTGCCGCTGCTGGTCGCCGGGGTGGGCAGCGGGCTGGTGATCGCCCCGAACCAGACGCTGACCCTCCAGCAGGTGCCGGTCGCCCGGGCGGGCAGTGCGGGCGGCGTGCTGCAGACCGCGCAGCGGGTCGGTTCGGCGGTGGGCATCGCGGTCGTCGGGTCGGTGTTCTTCGCCCACGCGCGCGGTCGGTACCCGGACTGGGCGACGGCCTTCCAGCTGGGCGTGACGGTCGCGGCGGGGCTGGTGCTGACGGCTCTGCTGGTGGCCTTGGTGGACACCGCGGCGGGAGCGCCGCCCACCCCGGCCGGGTCGGGTGGGTCGGACGGATCCGGTGGGTCCGGCCGACCGGGCGGCGGTGGATCGTGAACGGCTGCGGTGCGGTCGGTGGGGTCCGGTTTCCGGGCCTCCGTGGTGCGGTAGGGAGCGGATCGTGAGCGATTCCCGAGCGGATTTCCTGGCCGCGGCCCGTGCGGCCGAGCAGCTGCTGCGCGCCCCCGAGGTGGCCGAGGCCTGGCGGCGGCCGAGCGCGCTGGCGGAGTGGAGCGTCGGCGGGCTGGCCGGGCACCTGGCCTTCCAGGTCCTGTGCGTGTCCGAGGCCCTGGCCGCCGCGCCGCCGACCGAGACGACGATCGGCCTGCTGGACCACTACGCCCGGGTCGCATGGGTCGGCGCGGAGCTCGACGCGGACATCAACGTCCGGATCCGGCAGGGCAGCGAGGCGTTCGCCGCCGACGGTCCGGCCGCACTGCACCGCCGGGTCGACGCCGCCGTCGCGGAGCTGACGACCGCGTTGGCGGCGGCGGACGGCACCCGCCCGGCCCGGCTGCCGTTCTGGGGGCCGTGGTCGCTCACGCTCGACGACCTGTTGGCGACCCGGACGATGGAACTGGCCGTCCACGCCGACGACCTGGCGGTCAGCGTGGGCGTCCCGACCCCCGGACTCCCGCCGGAGACCGCCGACTCCGTGGCCGCACTGCTGGCCCGGCTGGCGGTCCGGCGGCACGGGTGGGTGGGCATGCTGCGGGCGCTCAGCCGGGCCGAGCGGGCACCGGGGAGCATCGCGGCGTTCTGAGCCGTGGCAGGTCGGCGCGGGCAGTGGCCGGTCGTTCGGGCCTTCCCCGGCCGTCAGTGGTCCCGGCGGTGGATCACCAGTGCCGCGATCGCCACCGAGGCGAACGACCAGGCCGCGAGGGTGATCCAGGAGCCTGCGACGGTCGCGGGGTAGGCGCTGGGGCGCCAGCCGGCCAGGCGATCCGGGCCAGGCGCTGCCAGGCGGGCAGCGGCAGGGCGTGCAGCAGGTCGGCGGTCCAGCGGTAGCGCTCGGTGACGAGGGACGGGAGGAAGAAACGCGGGTCACCCCCGGCCGTACGCGCAGGTCACCCCCGGCCGTACAACCACGGTCGGATGACGGCTCGTCGGGCCGCCGTTACGATCGTGGACCATGCCGTCGACCCCCACCCCGCCGTTGTTCCGGCGCGTCCCGCCCGAGGTCTGGGTCGGGCTCGCCTGGTGCGTGGCCGCCGCCTACCCCGCCGTCCGGCTCGGTGGCTCCGCGCAGCACCACGGCGCCGCCGCGCACGGCGGGTGGGCGTTCACCCTGGCCGACACGGCGGTGGCCTTCGCGGGCGCCGCGTCGGTGCGCCGGCTGCCGGTGCTGTCGGTCGTCCTGCTGCTGATCGCCACCTGGACCGAGACCGACGGCTGGTCCGGCGGCGCCCAGGTGCCGCCCGGCGCGCTGCTGGCCGTGGACACCGCGCTCTGCCTGATCACCGCCACCCGGCCGCGCCGCACCTCGCGGGCCGCGTTCGCCCTCGTCATGGGCTTCCTGGTGCTGCACATCGGCCTGGTGCGCGGCAACACCGTCGGCATCTTCACCGGCACCCACATCGGCTCCGCCGACGGCGCCGCGCTGCTCGCGCTGGTCGCCTGGCTGGTCGGGCGCTCGGTGCGGCAGAACCGGGAGCACGCCGAGGCGCTGAGCAGCCGGGCGGCCGCCGAGGCGGTCACCGCCGAACGGCTGCGGATCGCCCGGGAGATGCACGACACCGTCGCGCACAGCCTGGGCATCGTCGCGCTCCAGGCGGGTGCCGCCCGCCGGGTCATCGACCGCCGGCCCGAACGCGCCAAGGCGGCGCTCGGCGAGATCGAGGCCGCCGGGCGGGACACCCTGGCCGCGCTGCGCCGGATGCTCGTCGTCCTGCGCCGGGCCGACGGCGACGGCCCGGGCACCGGCGCGCAGGGCCTGGCGGACCTCGACCGGCTGGCCGGGGCGACCACGGCGGCGGGGGTGCGGGTGGAGGTCCGGCGGCACGGCGAACTGCGGGCGCTGCCACCGGAGATCGACCTCGCGGCCTTCCGGATCATCCAGGAGTCCGTCACCAACGTGGTCCGGCACGCGGACGCCGACGCCTGCGTGGTCCGGGTCGACTCCCGGACGGCGGGGGAGCTGTCCGTCGAGGTCACCGACCGGGGCCGGGGGCACGGCAGCGACCCGGGCAGCGGCTTCGGGCTGGCCGGGCTGCGCGAGCGGGTCGCCCTGCTGCACGGCCGGTTCGACGCCGGGCCGGGCGCCGACGGCGGCTTCCGGGTCGCGGCCACGCTGCCGATCCCGGTGCCGATCCCGGTCGGGGTCACGGTCCCTGCGGTCGCGGGGGAGGTGCGCGCGTGATCCGGGTCGTCCTGGCCGACGACCAGCCGCTGGTACGGGCCGCGCTGGAGATGGTCATCGCGGAGACCACCGACATCGAGGTGGTCGGCGAGGCGGGCACCGGGGCGGAGGCCGTCCGGCTGGCGGCCGAACTGTGCCCGGACGTCGTGGTGATGGACATCCGGATGCCAGGGACGGACGGCATCGAGGCCACCCGGCTGGTGACCGCCGCCGGCGGTCCGACCCGGGTGGTCGTGCTCACCACCTTCGACGAGGACGAGCACGTCTACGCGGCGCTGCACGCCGGGGCGTCCGGGTTCCTGGTCAAGGACATGGCACTGGACGACATCCTCGGCGCGGTGCGGGTGGTCGCCGCCGGGGACGCGCTGATCGCGCCGAGCGTCACCCGGCGGCTGATCGGTGCCTTCGCCGCCGGCCGTCCGCCCGGCTCATGGGGCGGTTCCCGGGACGGCCGACTGCCCGGGGCCCTTCCCGGCCGGCCGACCGGTCCCGGCGCGCGGAACGAGGCCGTGGGCCGGCTGGCGGCGATCACCGACCGGGAGCGGGAGATCCTCACGCTGGTCGGCCGGGGCCTGTCCAACACCGAGATCGCCGCCGAGCTGGTGCTCGGCATCGCCACCGTCAAGACCTACATGACCCGGCTGCTCGCCAAGCTCGACGCCCGGGACCGGGTGCAGCTGGTCATCCTGGCCTACGAGGCGGGCCTGGTCTCCGTCCCCGGGTGACCGGGCCCGCCGCGGCCCGCCGTGGGCTGCTGCGGGGCCGCCGTGGGAGAGGGGTTCAGCGCTTGACCGCCACGCCCGCGTACATCGCGATGTCCTGGTCCCGGACGGGCGCGGCGTCCGCGTCCGGGCGCCAGTGGTGCACCAGCGTGACGCCCGGGTCGAGCAGCTCGTAGCCGTCGAAGAAGGCCTCCGTCTCGGCCTTGTCACGGATCTGCAGCGGGATGCCGCGCGCGTTGTACTCCCGGCCGACGCCGCCCACCCCGACGGGGTCGGTGTCGCCGGTGAAGACGGTCAGCGCGAGGAAGCTGCCGGGCGCCAGCGCGTCCATGAAGCGGCGCACGATGCCCTGCGGGTCGTCCTCGTCCAGCACGAAGTGGACGATCGCGATCAGCGACAGCGCCACCGGCTGCGAGAGGTCGAGCACCTCGCGCAGCCGGGCGTTGCCGATGATCGACTCCGGGTCGCGGAAGTCGGCGTCCACGTAACAGGTGCGGCCCTCGGGCGTGCTGTCCATCAGCGCCCGGGCGTGGGTCAGCACGATCGGGTCGTTGTCCACGTACGCGACCCGCGAATCCGGCGCCACCGCCTGGGCGATCTCGTGCACGTTCGGCGAGGTGGGGATGCCGGTGCCGATGTCCAGGAACTGCCGTACGCCGTACTGCTCGGCGAGGTGGCGCACCGAACGCTGCATGAAGTCGCGGGTGGTGCGCATCGAGATCGGGAGTGACGGCCAGGCCTTCACCGAGGCGTGCGCGGCGACCCGGTCCGCCTCGAAGTTGGTCTTGCCGCCGATCAGGAAGTCGTAGACCCGGGCGGAGTGCGGAACATCCATCCGCAGGTCCACCGACGGGTAGTCCTCCTGTGGACCGCGCTGCGCCCCGACCTCGTTCGCCATGCTCGTCCTCCCGTTGCTGGGGATCCGTCACCGGCCGCCTCGGTGGCGGTCCTTGGTGCGCATGGTAACGGTCGGCCGGTGCGACGATATGACGAACCCTTGGGTATGGCTCTGGGCCTGAGCCGGTCGGCCGGGGGCCCAGGCTGACCGGGCTCAGGCTCTCAGGCCCTCAGGACTGGGCCTCCGGCTGCCGCGGTTCCATCAGCGCCCCGCCCGGCTGCCGGGGCACGGCCGCCGTCTCGGAGCCGCCCCGGCGGTGCGCCGCCAGTTCGAGCGCGGCCCCGATCCAGGCCGCACCGAAGGACCACGTCGCCAGCCACTCGCAGAGGAACAGCGGCTGCACCGACCAGTCGTCGCCGATGCCCGTCACCCCGGCCACGACGGACAGCAGCAGTGCGACCAGGATCAGCACCCCCGCCGCCAGGTAGGCCGTACCCACCCGGGCCGGCTGGGTGGAACGGGGATTGCGGAAGGAGTAGAGGCAGAACATCGCCAGCATGACGAACAGCAGGCTCGCGAAGACCAGATGGAACACTCCGATGGTGCGCTGGACGTCCGACGCGCCGTCCGGCGACGTCGGGCACAGCGCCACCCCGACCGCGAAGACCCCGGCCGCCGTGCTCCAGCGGTCGTCCCGGCGGTCGAAGCGGTAGCAGATCAGGAACACCCCGAGCGCGCACAGGGCGCCGACGAAGACGTTCCGCGTGTCGGTGTAGTACGAGGCGCTCATCGAGCCCGGCCAGAAGCCGTCCGTGCTGCGCCCCGTCACCTCGGCGGCCAGCCAGTTGCCGAACGGCAGGGTCGGCGGCAGCAGGATGCCGATCAGCCCGACGCCGAGGCGGAGGAACGTGACCGTCCGTTGGTCCTGGACGCCCCGCCGGGTGTCCGGGGAGTCCTGCGCGCGTGAGTCGTGAGTCACGGACGCCTCCTTGCTTGGGTGCGGGCGCGCGGGCGCCCGCTGACTTCTCGGCCACCGGGGACAGGACGGGGGCGGTGTCGACGGGGCGCCGCCCGAACCTGAGTGGCCGTCAACTTGTGTACCCGTATTGGCGTTCGAAGCACCACTGATTTGAGTGGTTTACGGCGCTCCGGCCGCCTAATATCCCCCCGGTGACCAGCATCGATGACCTGATCCCCTTCGAGCGGCCGTACGACGCGGCCGCCCTGCGCGCCCGCGACGCCGACGAGCTCGCCCGCTACGCGGCCGACCCGGAACGCCACTGGTACCGCCGCCGCGCCTGCGTCGAGGCCCTGGCCGGCCGGGTGCCGGAGCCGCACGCCCCCGCCCTGCTCGACGTCCTGAGGAACCACGGGGAGACCGCCGAGCTGCGCGTCGCCCTGCTCGACCTGTTCGCCGACCGCGCCGAACTGCTGCCCTGGCTGCGGCACCCGGACCGGAACCGGGACGGGCAGTACGGGCTGTGCCAGGCCTTCCTCAAGGCCCGCGGCGTCCTCGGCGACCGCACGGCAACGGCCGAACTCGCCACCCTCGCCGCCCACCCCTGGTCGCGTTGGCGGGAGTTCGGCGAGGCCGGGCTGGACGCGCTGGCCGACCGCCACGGGCTCCCGGCCGTGCTGGCCGACCTCGGCGACGCCCGCCCGGAGGACCGGCTGGCCCGCGACCGGCTGCGCCACCGGGCCGGGCAGGACGTGACCGACTCCCTCGCCGACCCGGACCGCCTGGTCGCCCACCAGGCCCACACCCTCGCGGCCGACCCCGAGCGGCTGCGCGCCCTCCTCGCCTCGGACCGGCCCGTCGAGGCCGCGCTGTGGGCGGTCTGCGCGCTGCACCGCCTCACCGGCGACACCGCGGAGGCCCGCGCGTGGGACGACCGCCTCGGCCGCCCCCGGGTCGAAGTCCCCGGCCTGCCCGAGGAGATGCGCCACGCGATCGTCCACGAGTACGCCGCGCGCTGCGAGCGCGACACCGACCCGCGCTGGCGCGTCGAGGCGCTCCGCACCGATCCGCCCGCGCCCGTCGACGCGGACGGCCGACTGCGCCGCGTCACCGAGGCGTTGGAGGCCGCCGGGATCGACTTCGACCCGCCGGTCTCCGCACACGAGGACAACGGGGAGGGCGAGGGCACCTACCACGTGATCGAGCTCGACGAGGACAGCCTGTTCGTCAGCACCCTCGGCCCCTTCGCCGGAGGCACGGACACGGACGACGCCCCGGCCCGCCCGGTCCTGGAGGGGGCCGGCTTCCGCTGGGTGGACCAGGCCACCAGGGACACCGTCGTCACCGGGCTCTGCGTCTACTACTTCGGCGAGCGCGGGCCACTGAAGGTCGACACCCTGCTGTTCTACTGGCAGGACTGACCGACGGGCAGGGCCGGCCGGCGGGTGGGAACGACCGGCGGGCAGGACCGGTCCGCCGTCCGGACCCGGCGCCGGACCCGCCGACCGGACCGGCGCGGCCGGCGCCCGGGCTCAGCCCGTCGGCTGCCCGGCGCGCGCGATCAGCGCGTTGAGCAGCGCCGCCCCGCGCTCGGCGTCGTCGACGCTGACCGCGAAGTCGGTGCCCCGGCGGGTGCGCACCACCAGGCACGTGCCGCCGCGCAGCATCACCGTGGTCCCGAGCCCGTTGATCCGGTAGCCCCAGCCGCCCGCCTGCGCGGCGGTGCGCTGCTCGACGCGGGCCGAGACGAGGTCGGCGGGCGACCAGTGCCGGGCGGGCCGGCCGAACGGGCCGAAGCCGACGGTCAGGCCGCGGGCGGTCACCCGCGCCTGCACCGAGGAGCAGACGAGGACGGCGACGGCGGGCAGCGCGAACGGCAGCACCAGCGACCAGTCCAGGCCTGCCAGCCCGCTCGCCGCAGCCAGCACACCCGCCACCGTGACCAGTCCGAGCACGGCGGCCAGCAGCTGCAGCCACGGGTTCGTCGCCCAGGAGAGCCAGACGAACTCCTCGCCCTCCGGCACGTCCAGCACCGGTGCCCCGGCGGCCGGAAGCGCCTCGGCCCGGGCCCCGAACCGGCGGCCGGCCAGCCAGGCCAGCACGCCGGCGGCGGCCGTGGCCAGCAGGACCAGGACCACCTCGATGCCCATCGGCGCGGCGTCCTGCCACCGGGCGCGGTCCAGGTTGGCGTGCACCACGGCGGTCTGCGCCCCCGTGAGCAGCACCCCGCCGGACGCCAGTGCCGCCGCCCCGCAGCCCGGCGTCCGCTCGCCGTAGTACCGCTGCAGCAGCGCGGAGACCAGCACCAGGACCAGCCAGAGGAGCGCCGGGACCAGCACGGCTCCGGTCAGCGACATCGAACCGTCCGGGTCCCGCCCGCCCCAGTGGGTGGCCAGCGGGTCCGGCAGCCGGTGGCGGGCCGCCAGCGGCAGCGCGACCAGCAGGGCCAGCACCCCCAGTGACCAGGCGAGCGCGGCCCACAGGCCGCCCCGGCCGCCCCAGCCGTCACGCTTCCGGGCCCCCGGCCGGTGCGTTCCTGATCCTTCGTCCGTCACGACATCCCCCTTATCATGTCCACGAGATCGTTCCTGCTGTAGCCCGCCAGGGCCGCGTCCTCGATCAACTGCCTGACCCGGTCGACCAGTTCGGAGCGGGTGTCGGCCCCCGCGGCGACCGTGACACCGCGGCCCCGGCGGAACTCCAGCACCCCTTCGTCGCGCAGCGTGCGCAGCCCGCGCAGCACGGTGTTGGAGTTGACGCCCAGCGCCCGGGACAGCTCCCGGGCCGGCGGCAGCTTGTCCCCGGGGGCGCACTCGCCCTCGGCGACGGCCCGTCTGATCGCGCCCGCGACCTGCTCGTGCAGTGGTCGGGTGTCCCCGACGTCCAGCTTCAGCAACATGGTGCTACTGACGATAGCACCATTCATCCCGCAGGCTACGGGCTGCGGGCTGCGGGGGCTGCGGACCGCGGAGTGCGGGCCGTGGGCGGTGCCCCGGGTGCGGGAGCCGCGCCACCCCGGCCCCTCGCCGTATGGAGTGCGTTGGGATCGCCGCACCGGGCGTCAGGGAGCCGTCAAGAAGTGCCGGTGGGCGCCCGGACCGGCGGTTGGGTGAACGAGTACGGCCGCCGGGACACGGTGCGGCCACCACGACACGAGGACGGGTCATGCACGGCATCGAGCGGCACGAGGACGGCGGGACACCCAGGGTGGTGGTCGGGGTCAGCGGGTCGCTGGGCAGTCTGGCGGCGCTGCACCGGGCGGTGACCGAGGCCCGTGAGCGGGGCGCCGAACTCCTGCCCGTGCTGGCCTGGGAGCCCCCGGGCGGTGAGCACGGCTACCGCCGCTCGCCCTGCCCGCCGCTGCTCGCGGCCGTCCGGGACGCCGCCGAACAGCGCCTGCACCGGGCCCTCGACGAGGCCTTCGGCGGCAACGACCCCGCGGTGCCGCTGCGCCCGGTGGTGATCCGCGGCGAGACCGGCCCGGCCCTGGTCGACGTCGCCGACCGGCCCGGCGACCTGCTGGTCCTCGGGCAGAGCGGCGGCCTGCTGCGCCGCCGGCTGCGGCGCTCGGTGTCCGCGTACTGCGCGCGGCGGGCGGGCTGCCCGGTGCTGACCGTCCCGGTGCCCGCACTGCTCCACGACCTGCACGAGCTGGAGGCGCGGGAACGCCGCGCCCGCTGGCACCTGCCGGTCGGCCCGACGCCCGAACTCCTCGCGGCGAAGCGGTAGTCCGCGGTGCGGATGTACGCGGCCCGCCCGGGTGCCGGCCGTTTCCGCCCCGTGCCGGAGCGGCTGCCGGTCGGCACCTCGGGCACGGTCGCCCTGCTCGCGGGCGGCCTGCTGGCGCTCGGCCTCGGCGGGCTCGGCGAACTGCACTCCGGCGGCCTCGCCTTCGTGGCGTACGTGGCGCTGTGCGGTCTGGTCGGCGGCTTCTCCCGGCCCCGGGCCGCGCCGGTGGTCGGCCTGGCCGCCTGGCTCTGCTGCAACGCCTTCGCCGAGCACCGCCACGCCGAACTCGGCTGGTCCGGGCCCTGGCCGGAGAGCGCGCACTACGCCGTGTTCACCGCCACCGCCCTGCTGGTCGCCCTGCCCGCGGCGCTGCCACGGCGCACCGTACGGGTGTCGACGCTGCGCCTCGACCACCGGCCCTGAGGCGCTCCCGAACGGTCCGCCGCCGGCCTCCCCGTGCGCCGGCGGCGGACCACACCGCGAGGCCGGGGGCTCCGGCCGGTACTCCGGAGCTCCCCGCCGAAGCGGTGGGACACAGGAAACGGGGTGCGCGGAGCGGGCCGCACGTTCGGACCGGGGCCACCCGTCAGGGGCGGCCCGGCGATCCGCTCCGCGCACCCCGCCCGGCTGCCTCGACGCGTGGTGCCGGCAGTCCCGGTCGAAGGCCCTCAGGCCCGATAGGTGAACCGGCCGAGGTAGTGCAGGGAGGTGCCACGCGGGTCGGTGACCACGTTGGGGGCGAAGACGCAGATCGCAGCGTCGGCCGGCTCGGCCGACTCCACCTGGGGAAGCCACTGGTCGGCGTACGAGGCGTCGTGCAGCAGCACCTCGGGGGCGACCGGCGCGGGGTGGCCGTCGTCCCGGGCGTGGACGACTTCGACGCCCATCGGTTCGAGTTCGGCGATCCCGACCTCGCGCATCAGAGCGGACGGCTCCGCGTCCCCGTTCTCCGACCACACCTCGTCGACGTGGTCGCGGATGTCGTCGTACGAGGAGAACCGGCCGCGCGAGAGGAAGACGTGCACCACGTTCACCTCGGTCACCCGCCGATTCTCCCCCGACGCCGAACCCGCGCGCGACCACCCGTGAGACGGCGCCCGTCACGTTTCGGACCCGCCTTCGTCGAGTTCACCGTGGCCGCGTCCGGACCACGGCCTAGTCGTCCGAGGGCAGTTCGGTCGGGACGGCGATCACGTCGACCAGGGCCGCGCCGCGCAGCACCGTCAGGGCCAGCGGGCGGCCGATGCCGTCGGCCAGCATCAGGTGCTGCAGGGTGCGGGCGCTGGTCATCGGTTCGCCGGCGGCGGTGAGCAGCAGGTCGCCTTCGTGCAGTCCGGCGTGGTCTGCGGGGGCGCCGGGGACGACCTCGACGATCCGCAGGCCGGTCTGCTGCCCGGCGCGCCGGCGCAGGGTGGGCGGCAGCGGGGCGGGCACGCCGGCGAGGCCCAGGTAGGCGCGGCGGATCCGGCCGTCGGTGAGCAGGGTGGCGATGATCTGCCGGCTGGTGGCGTCGATCGGGACGGCCAGGCCGAGCCCGTTGCCGGCCACGGCCGTGGTGATGCCCACGACCTCGCCGGTCGCGGTGGTCAGTGCGCCGCCCGAGTTGCCGGGGTTGAGGGCGGCATCGGTCTGGATGACGTTGTCGATGACGCGTACGGCGGTGTCGGAGCGGGCCGGGAGCGAGCGGCCGAGGGCGCTGACCACGCCCGCCGTGACCGTCCCGGCGAGTCCGAGCGGGTTGCCGACGGCGACGACGAGCTGCCCGACCCGCAGCGCGGTGGCATCGCCGAGCCGCACCGGGGTGGGAGTCGGGCCGTCGGCGCGCAGCACGGCCAGGTCGGAGAGCGGGTCGGCGCCGATGGTGTGGAAGGGGGAGGTGGTGCCGTCGGCGAAGGCCAGGGTCCCGGCGTCGGCGTGGCCGACGACGTGGGCGTTGGTCAGCAGGAAGCCGTCGTCGGTGAAGACCACCGCCGAGCCGAGCGCGGTGCTGAACCAGCCGCCCCGGCCGCGCCGGGGCACCTGGAGAGCGGCGACGCGCGGAGTCACCGCGGCGGCGACGGTGGTGACGATCCGCGAGTAGGCGTCCAGCGCCTCGGCGGCTCCGCCGTCGGGGCCGGTCGTGCCGCCGTCGGGTACGTGCTCGGGCCCGGGGAGCGTGTCGGCCACGGTGCTCACCCCTTTTCGCCGGCGCGGCTTCTCCCGCTCTCCAACAACGCTGCGTCGCCGATGCTTCCGCCACGGGCTCGCGATGCCGTCCGGACGGGCGGCCCATTACAAAGAGAAGGCAAAGCGAGCGTATGGTGTGGGCAAAGCCACCTGTGCGGGGAGGGCCTGATGGAGACCACGCTGGAAGCGGACTGGCGCACGCTCGGCACGACGGGCGGCGGCCGGCTCGGTACGGAGCACCTGTTGACCGCGGTGGTGGGGTCGAGCGGCCCGGCCGGTGCGGCCCTCGCTGCTGCCGGGGCCACCGAGAGCGAGCTGCGCACCCTGTTGCGTGACCGCGACCGCCACGGTCACGGCGGGCGCGACGGTGGCGCCGACCGCGAACGCGGCGGGGGCTGGGCCGCGGACGACGAGGCCGACGCCGGTGTGCCGGCCCGGGAGATCCTGGGCTCGACCAGGGCCCCGGACCTCGTCCTGACCGGCGCCGCGGCCCGCGCACTGTCCGCCGCGGTGACGGCGGTGCGGCGCGGCGGCGGGCGGCAGCTCACCGCGGAGCACGTCCTGCGCGCGCTGCTGGCCGACGACCGCACCCGCGCCGCCGAACTGCTGCGCGCGGCGGGCGTCGCGCCGCAGGCCGTCCGGGACCGGCTGGACGCGACGCACCCCGGGCCGAAGGCCTCGCGGGAGGCGCCACCGGCAGCACCACCTGCGCCGACGGCACCGCCCGTACCGGAGGCCACGGCCCCGGACGGCGCCTCCGACGCGCTGGACCCGCTGCTGCATCCCACCCGGGATGCCCTGCTCGGCCGCCGGTCGCACCGACTCCCGCTCTGGAAGCGCCTGTTGAAGCCCGGTGCGGCCGGCCCGGCGGCGCCGTCCGCGGACTGGATCCGACGGGAGACGGACGGCCAGGCGCTGCGCCTCGGCCGCCGGACGCCGGGCACCGAACACGTCCTGCTGGCCCTCCTCGCCGTCCACGAAGTCCTGGGCCACCGGCCGCAGCCGGACGTGGACGACACCGGAGGCGAGCTGCTCGCCTGGGTCGGGCTGGACTACGCCCGTGCCCGTGCGGCCCTCACCGCCGGGACGGTCGCCCTCCCGGCCGATCCGCGCTCCGTCGAGGCCTACCTGGCGGGCGCGGCCCCCGGCCCGCTGGTGCGGGCGCTGCTCGACGAGGACACCCGCGCCCGGCGGCTGGTCGAGGCCCTGGGCGGGGGCGCGGCCCGGGAGGGGGGCCACACCGGCTCCAACGGCCAGGAGGCGGCGGCGACGGGTTGACCGAGATGCCACGGGCGGCGAACTCCTTGGACGCGGCCCGCGTGTAGTGCTCCACCGGGGCCTTGGCGCCGGCGTAGGTGGAGTAGCCGTCGGTGAAGGCGGCCAGCAGCGACGTCACGATGGTGATGACCTTGCCGCCGCCGTCACCCGCACCATGCGCCTGCACACCGGCCTCACCCCGGCGGGGCTCCGCGCGGGCCGGGAGCGCCCGTAGGGCCCGTCCCGGAAGGCGCGGCGCGCCGGCCGCCTAGAGCGCCGTGGCGGCGATGGTGATCGAGCCCAGGACGGCCAGCACCCCCAGGGCGAGGAACCCGTACTCCAGCCCCGTCCGCTCCCGCCCGTCGACCAGCACCTGCCGGGGGTCGGCCGGGTCGTAGCGGACGGGCACGTAGCGGCCGTCCGGCAGCGGGTGGCGGGTGGTGGAGGGGACGGGGGAGAAGATCTCGACCACCCGGCCGTCGGTCGTCTCGAACTGCAGCAGCGGACGCGGCGGCAGTGCGTGGTCCTCCGGCCCCCGGATGCGGGCGCGCACCAGGGCCGAGGCGGGGACGCCGACCCGGCGCAGCCGGCGTTGCTCGCGCAGCCCGACGACTCCGGCGAGGTAGGCGACGACTCCGCCCAGCGCACCGAACACCACCACGGCGAATCCGGCCGTCCCGCCCACCGTGCCTCCCTGCCCCCGCCCGATGGTTTCCAGAAGCCGTCCGAGGCTCCCCCCGGATCCCAGTATCGCCCGACGGCGGCACCCTTGACGCTTCGGAATGGTCCAGTCCAGTGTGATCGACGGCATGTTCCTGTCACCACCCGTCCCGCAAGGAGCACCGTCCATGAAACCGACGTCTCCCCGCGCCCTCGGCGCCACCCTCACCGCCGTCGCCGTCGCCGTCGCCGTCGCCGTCGCCGTCGCCACCGCCGCCCTCGCCGTCGGCACCGCCCCCGGTGCGACGGCCGCCCCGGCCGCGACCGTCGTCAAGGTCGGCACCGCCAAGCAGCTCCAGGCCGCGCTCGCGGCCGCCGTGCCCGGGCGGACCATCCAGCTCGCCGACGGCACCTACTCCGGCAGCTTCAAGGCCACCGTGCCCGGCACCGCCGCCGCCCGGATCACCCTCACCGGCTCCGCCAAGGCCGTGCTCACCACCCCCACCGGCGGCGGCTACGGCCTCCACCTCGACGGCGCGAGCTACTGGACCGTCCAGGGCCTGACCGTCACCGGCGCCCAGAAGGGCATCATGGCGGACGCCGCCAACCACGTGGTGATCGACGGCGTGACGGTCCACCACACCACCATGGAGGGCGTGCACTTCCGCAACTCCAGCAGCTACGGCACGCTGCGCAACTCCCGCATCCACGACACCGGTCTGAACCGGGACGGCCTGGGCGAGGGCGTGTACGTCGGCACCGCCGGCACCCTTACCGACCGCAGCGACCACGTGCAGATCACCGGCAACACCTTCGGCCCGAACATCGGCGCCGAGAACGTCGACCTCAAGGAGGGCACCACCGGCGGCCTGGTCTCCGGCAACTCCTTCGACGGCGACGGCCTCACCGGCCGCAACTACGACGACTCCTGGGTCGACGTGAAGGGCAACGGCTACGTCATCGAGAACAACACCGGCAGGCGCACCACCGACGACGGCTACCAGACCCACAGCGTCCAGCCGGGCTGGGGCTGCGGCACGGTCTTCCGGGGCAACCGCTCCGACCTCACCGGCGCCACCGGAGCGGACCGCTACGCGATCGACGTGACGAACTACGACGCGGTGAAGTGCCCGGTGACGATCGGCGCGGGCAACACCGTCACCGGGGGCCGGGGCGTGGCGAACCCCGGCGTCCCGGTGGGCTGACCGCACCGGGACGCCGGGGTGCACGGGTGGTCGTGACGCCGGACGGCTACAGCTCGCCGAGCGGGACCTTCGGGTCGGCCAGCGCGTCGGCGTCCACCACCCGCCCGGAGCGGACCAGTTCGCGGATCGGGTCGGTGACGTCCCAGACGTTGACGTTCATCCCCGCGAGCACCCGGCCGCCGGACAGCCAGAACGCGATGAACTCGCGGGCGGCCGGGTCACCGCGGAACACCACCCGGTCGTAGCCGTCGGGCTCGACGTAGCCGACGTACTCCATGCCGAGGTCGTACTGGTCGCTGAAGAAGTACGGGATCCGGTCGTAGACCGCGTCCGGCTGCCCGAGCAGTGCGCGGGCGGCGGTCTGCGGCTGGTTGAGGGCGTTGGCCCAGTGCTCGACCCGGATATGCCGGTCGAACAGCGGGTGGTAGGCGTTCGCGACGTCGCCGGCCGCGTAGACGTCCGGGTCGGAGGTGCGCAGCTGCCGGTCGGTCTTGATGCCGTTGTCGACCTCCAGGCCGGCCGCCTCGGCGAGTCCGGCGGCGGGGGCGATGCCGATGCCGACCACCACCGCGTCGGCCGCCACCGTCGTGCCGTCGGCGAGCTTCACCCCGCTCACCGTGGTGCCGTCGCCGGTCAGTTCGGCCACCTTGACGCCGAGGCGCAGGTCCACGCCGTGGTCCCGGTGCAGGTCGGCGAAGACCTGGGCGACCTCCCGGCCGAGCACCCGCAGCAGCGGCAGTTCGAGCGCCTCCAGCACCGTCACCTCGGCACCCGACTCGCGGGCCGCGGCCGCCACCTCCAGGCCGATCCAGCCCGCGCCGATCACCACGATCCGGGCGCCCGGCCGCAGCGCCGCCTTGATCCGGTCGCTGTCGTCGACCCGGCGCAGGTAGAGCACGCCGTCCTGGTCGGCGCCCGGGACCGGCAGCCGGCGCGGCACCGAGCCGGTGGTCAGCAGCAGCTTGGCGTACTCCACCCGGCCGTCGTCGGCGAGCGTCACGGTGTGCCCGGCCGGGTCGATCGCGGCCACCGCCGTGCCCAGGCGCAGCGTGATGTCGTGCTCGGCGTACCACTGCGGCGGGTGGACGTAGATCTTCTCCCGGGGCGTCTTGCCCAGCAGGTAGCCCTTGGACAGCGGCGGCCGCTCGTACGGGCGCTCGTGCTCCTCGCCGATCAGGACGACGCCGCCCTCGTACCCGGCCTCGCGCAGCGCCTCGGCCGCCTTAGCGCCGCCCAGGGAGGCGCCGACGATCACGATCGGGCGGTCCTGCCCGCCGCCCGCTCCGGTGGTGCCGATGTCCGTGCCCGCCATGCTCGACTCCTCGTTGTCCGGCCGTGGAAACGGGGTCAGCCTGACGCCGTCCGGGTGGTGTGTCGAGACCGTGGCGGGCGCGTCGCGCCCCGCTCGCCCGTACGGGTGAACGGCGGGTCCGGGGGGGACCGGGCGGCGCTACGGCGTCATCGCGTCCCTGACCAGCGCGGTGTCGGTGAACTGCTCGAACCGGACGATGCGTCCGCCGCGCACGGTGAAGTGGTGGGCGACCCGGACCGCGAGTGGTTTTCCGGTGGTCTTGTGGACGGCCGTGTAGCGGGCCAGGACCACCACCTCCTCCCCGTCCACCACGTAGGTGTCGTCGTGCGCCGTCCAGTCGTGCCACTCGGCGGCCAGCCGCTCCATCACGTTCGCGGTGACGCCCTTGGGGGTTCGGTAGGTGCCGGCCAGCGGGAAACCGGCCATCTCGGTCCACTCGACGTCCTCGGCGAGCGTGGCGCGCAGCGCGGCCAGGTCGCCCCGGGCGGCGGCCAGGTACTGGCGGCGGACCACGTCGGCGGGCGCGGAGGACTCGGCGAAGCCGGCCACGTCCCTCGGGATCTCGATCACGACTCGCTCACCCCCAGGCCATCTCGCCCATGACGACCTTGGTGCCGATGTCCACCGCGATCCGCAGCCCCAGCTCCGGGAAGCGGCGCTCCAGGGCCTCCTTGGCGGCGGCCGCGTCCGCGGCCCGGCCGATCTCGGTCTCGAAGGCGCGCAGGTAGGCCCGGGTGTGGTCGACGGCGTTCAGGTCGGTGGGGGCGTCGGCGACCCGGTGGCCGGCCGCCACCCAGGTCGGGTGGAGCGCCTCGATGCCGTCCAGCAGGTCGATCCAGGCGGCCCGTTGGGCAGCGGTGGGGGTGTCGGCCGTCCACACGTGCAGGCCCTCGAAGAGCAGCACCCCGCCGAGCACGGCGCGGTGGTGGTGCTGCCAGAGGTAGTGCCGGTCCGGCAGGTGGAAGTCGGCGCCGCGCACCTCGAAGCGGTGGCCCTCGAAGACGATCTCGTCGCCGTGCAGCGCCTCGGGCCGCACCAGCCGGGTGGCCAGCTCGGGGCCCAGGTGGGACCAGGCGCGCAGCTTGTCCTCCCACGTCTCCTGGATGTGGTCGACGGTCATGGCGGTGGCCAGGAACCGGGCCTGCGGGAAGGCGTCCTGCACCTCCTGGGCCCCGAAGTAGAAGTCCGGGTCGCCGTGGCTGACGAACACGGTGGTCAGCCGCTTGCCGGTGGCCCTGATCCGCTCGACCAGGCGGCGGCCGTCGGAGCGGGTGAACCCGGCGTCCACCAGCATGGCGTCGTGCGGGCCGGTGACCAGGACGGAGGTCTTGTTGAGCGAGCTGTCGGGGCTGTCGACGATCTCGAAGTCGAGCGCACTCATGGGATCGGGTGTCCTTCCTCGGGCCTGGCACGCCTCGCCGCCAGCATCGGCGCTGGGCGTCCCGGGCGCATCCGGAAGGCGGCCGCAGCCGGCCGGCGCCCCTGCCCGTACGGCGCCCGGGTCCGCCCGGGATCCGTGCCCGTACGGCGCCCGCCGCCGGAGGGCGGGACCTCAGGCGCGGGTCCAGAGCGTGAGGTCGCTGCTGGTGGCCACCGCGAGGGTCCGGCCGGTGGGGGAGAAGCCCGCGGCGCGCAGGGTGGACCAGCTGGAGTCGAAGACCTGCCACCAGCTCTCGCCGTGCTCGCCCTGCCACGGTCCGCGGCCGGTCGCGAGCAGCACCCGGTGGTGCGGCCACTCCGGGGCGGCGACCTCGACGTGCCAGCCGCCCTCGGCGTCGGCGTGCAGGCCGCCGCCCCACGTCCCGGCCACCGGGATCCGCACGTCGGTGACCTGGCCGAGCCCGGGGCAGCAGAGGTCCGGGCCGTCCGGGTCCTCGGCCGGGTCGTGGTCGCGCGCCAGCTTGAGGCCCGTCACGGCGTCGAACAGTCCGTGCCCGCCGTGCGACACGGTCAGCACCAGGTCGTGCCCGCTCTCCGGGTGGACGGCGAAGCCGATGCCGAGCAGCCCGCCGACCGGGATCGTCCCCCGGCCGACCGGCCGCCACGGCTCCGGCGGCGCGGTCACCGAGGCGGCCAGGATCCGGTCGCGCAGGTGCTGCTGGTACGGGGTCAGGGCCATGGAGCCGATCATCCCACCGGGCCGGTGCTACTGCGCCGGGCCCAGCCGCAGCACCGCCAGCGCCCCCAGCGCGGTGGCGGCGGCCAGCGGCAGCCACAGCGCGCCCGGACCGGCGGCGAGCAGCGCCGTCACCACGGCCGGCGCGGCCGCCCGGCCCACGCCCATCGACAGCTCCCAGCGGGCCAGCGAGCGCCCGAGCAGGTGCGGCGGGGCGACGGCCGCCACCAGCGCCGTACCCGAGCCGGTGTAGAGGATCTCGCCCAGCGTGTACAGCACCGAGACCACCGCGATGCCCGCCGCCCCCGGCGTGCCGCCCAGCGCCCCGGCCGCCCAGAAGCCCAGGTACGAGAGCGACAGCAGGGCGCCCGAGGCCGCCAGCACGGCCCGCCGCGAACGGTCCGCCAGCCGCAGCACCAGCGCCAGCTGCAGGGCGATCACCAGCACCGTGTTGCCCACGAACAGGCCCGAGGACCAGGCCGGGGAGGCGTGCAGCTGCAGCACCAGCAGCGTGGGCAGCGCCACCTCCAGCACGTCGAAGCAGAACGCGTACGGCAGGTTGGCCAGGCTCAGCAGGCTGATCCGGCGCAGCGGTGCGCGCCGCTCCCCGGCGCCGGCGCCGGCGCCGGCGTCGGCGCCGGTGTCGGCGTGGGCGTGGGCGTCGGTGTCGGTGTGGGCGTCGGTGTCGGCGTGGGCGTGGGCGTCGGCCCGTACGGCCCTGCGCGGCGCCTCCCGGTGCGCCCGCACCCGCAGCGAGCCGACCAGCGCGGCGGCGACCAGGCAGGCCACCGCCGTCACCCCGGCCAGCAGCCGGATCGCGCCCGCGCCGCCGCTCACCGCCACGGTGGCCAGCAGCGCGCCCAGGCCCAGCCCCGCATTGCGCACCGACCGCCCCGCAGCGAGCGCCGCGTCCCGCAGCCGACCCTCCGTCAGGGTGCTCACCACCGCCGCGTGCGTGGTCGGCCAGGACTGGCTGCCCACCCCGAACAGCACCGCCGCGGCCGTGAACACCGGCAGGCCGTCCGCGAGCAGCAGCGTCAGTGCGCCCGCCGCCCGCAGCAACAGGGTCACGGCCGCGGGGAGGGTCCGGGCGCCGCGGTCGATCCAGCGGCCGGTCAGCGGCACCACCAGCAGGCCCGCGACCATCCCGGCGGACAGCGCCAGCCCGACCGCCCCCGCGCCCAGGTGCAGCATGCCGATCCCGTACAGCAGCAGGAACGGCCGCAGCATGCCGCCGCCCACC
Organism: Kitasatospora sp. NPDC085464; assembly: GCF_044541955.1. Lineage (NCBI taxonomy): Bacteria > Bacillati > Actinomycetota > Actinomycetes > Kitasatosporales > Streptomycetaceae > Kitasatospora > Kitasatospora sp. NPDC085464. The sequence continues at coordinate 21,593 of NZ_JBITTM010000039.1, read as the reverse complement.
GCGTCCACCGCGAGCGCGGCGGCGTACCGGGACCCGCCGGCGGCGGTCAGCAGGCTCAGCAGCGCGGACGGGCCGCCGCGACCGGTGCCGACCGGCAGGGCGGGCGGCGCGCCGGTGCGGGCGGCGGCGTGGTCATGGACGGACTTCTCCTGGATCAGGCTCATGGCCGGTACCGTCCGCCCTGGCCCGGCCGCCTGGCACGTGGATTGACGGTTCCCGTCAATCGGCGGCAGGCGTCACCGGATCGGGTGACAGGATCTCCTGCGTGAGTGTGACCATCGACATCACCGGACTGTCCGACGAGGGCCTGCTCTTCACGCCCTCCCCGCTGGCCGAGCTGAACGCCATGCTGCACGTCCTCGCCGAGCCGGCGCACCACCCGGCGCTGAGCGGCTGGGCGAGCAGTACCACCGCGGCGATCCCGCCGGAGCTGGCCGAGCGGCTGCTGGAGGCCGACTTCCTCTGGCGTTCCTCGCGCGCCGACTTCCTCGTCCCCGGCCTGCCCGGCGCGACCCTCGCCGAGGAGCTCGACGCCGTCGACCGGCTCGACGACGAGCTGTTCGTGGCCGGCGCCCTCATCACCACCTGCGGCTCCTCGCGGCTCACCTTCCGGAAGACCTCCCCGCTCACCGACCCCGCCGCCAACGAGCGGGCCCGCGAACTCGCCCTCGCCCGCGGCCCCCGGCAGGCCGCCTTCGCCGACCGGCTGCTCGCCGACCCGCCCGCCGTGCGGGCGCTGGTGCGGCGGATGCTGGAGGACTGCGTGTCCGCGTTCTTCGCCGACGCCTGGCAGCGCGTCCTGCCCGACCTCGCCGCCGACGCCCGGCGCAAGGCCGACCTGCTGGCCCGCCGGGGCCTCGGTGAGACGCTCGCGGCCGTCTCACCCTCCGTCAGTCTCGACCAGGGCGGCGGGCGGCGGCGGATCGTCATCGACAAGCTGCAGGACAGCACCACCAGCGCCGCCGACAAGGGGGGCGTCACCTTCATCCCCACCGCCTTCGGCCGCCCCCACCTCCTGGTCGTCCACGCGTCCGGCTGGCGGCCCGTCCTCCAGTACCCCGTCGCCGAGGCCGGCCTGCCCGAACCGGTCTCGCTCGCCCTCGTCCAACAGCGCCTGGAGGCGCTGGCCCACCCCGTCCGGCTGCGGCTGGCCCGCACCATGGCCCGCGGCCCGCACACCACCGGCGAACTGGCCTCCGCCTGGCAGCTCAGCGCGCCCGAGGTGTCCCGGCACCTGGCGGTGCTGCGGAAGGCGGGGCTGCTGACCACGCAGCGGCGCGGGCGGTACATGCTCTACCAGCTCGACCTGGCGGGCAGCGCCCGTCTCGGTTCGGACTTCCTGGAGGCGGTCCTGCGGTGACCGGGCGGACGGCGACGGCGGTCGGGAACAGCAGCCGGGCGGAACGCGTTCGTCCGGGCATGACCGACGACGCTGTAGTCTCCGCCGCCCCCTCGCCCGAGATCCTCCGCTACGCCGCCTTCGCCACCCGCCCCGAGGGCGGCAACCCGGCCGGCGTGGTACTCGACGCCACCGGGCTGACCGACCGCCGGATGCTCGCCATCGCCGCCGAGCTCGGGTACTCCGAGACCGCCTTCCTGACCACCGGACCGGCCGAAGGGGCGTACCGCGTACGGTACTTCAGCCCGCTGGCCGAGGTGCCGTTCTGCGGGCACGCGACGGTCGCCTCCGCCGTCGCGCTCGCCGAGCGCACCGGCCCCGGGCGGTACCTCTTCGCGACGGCGGCCGGGGACGTCCCGGTCGAGGTCGAGCGCGGCGCCGACGGGCTGCTGCGGGCCACGCTCACCAGCGTCGAGCCGAAGGTCGAGGAGGTCACCGCGGCCGGCGTCGAGGAGGCGCTCGCCCTGCTCGGCTGGTCCGCGGCCGACCTCGACCCGGCCCTGCCGCCGCGGGTCGCCTACGCCGGGGCCCGGCACCTCGTGCTCGCCGCCGACACCCGCGGCCGACTGGCCCGCCTCGACTACGACTTCGACGGCCTGGCGGCCTACATGCGGGCCCGGGACCTCACCACCCTCCAGCTGGTCTGGCGCGAGGCCCCCGAGGTCTTCCACGTCCGCGACCCGTTCCCCGTCGGCGGCGTGGTCGAGGACCCGGCCACCGGCGCCGCCGCGGCCGCCTTCGGCGCGTACCTGCGGGAGCTGGGCGCGGTGGAGGCCCCGACGGTGCTGACGCTGCACCAGGGCGAGGACCTGGGCCGCCCCGGCGTGCTGCGGGTCGAACTGCGGGCGGAGGACCCGCGGGTGCGGGTCTCGGGCACGGGCGTGGCGATCGACTGACGCGGCGGCGTGCCGTCAGGGCGAGGGCTGCAGCAGGACCTGCTCGCCCTCGCCCCGCGGCTCCTCGAAGTGGGCCAGGTAGCGGGCGAACAGCTCGGCGCCGCACGGTGACGGCGTTGGCGCCCTCCCGGCCGTTGCGGACGGCGAGGCGCTGCGCCAGGGTCGCCCGGTCGGCCTTGAGGTGGATCAGCTCCATCCATGAGCCCGGCTGATCGATCCGGGCGTACGGCGGCCCGGCTCCCGGTGGCGCCGGCCGCGCACCCGCCCGAGCGGGTCGCGGCGGCGGGCGCCACCGGGGCGGGTTCAGTCCGCCGGGTCGATCCGGTAGCCGCCGCGGGCCGAGTGGAGGGTGAGTGCCTCGACCGGGCAGCAGTCCACGGCCTCGGTCAGCCCGTCCGTCAACTCCGCACCGCCGTCGGCGAAGTCGGCCAGCGGCGCGGCCAGTCCGTCCGCGCCGAGGGCCAGCGAGTCGGGCGCGCTGAGGGCGCACATCCCGGAGCCGATGCAGCGGTCCCGGTCGACCCGGACGACCACCAGCTCGGTGTCCGCCCCGCGCGTCACCAGGTCACCTGCAGGGAGTTCGGGCTGCGGGTGAGCAGGCCGCGCCGCCAGTCGATCCGCTCGACCTGGTCGGCCATCCGCAGGGCGGGCAGCCGGCGGGCCAGCCGGTGCAGGGCGAGCTCCAGCTCCATCCGGGCCAGCCACGCGCCCAGGCAGTGGTGCGGCCCGGCCCCGAAGGTGAGCATCGGTGCGGCCAGCGGGGAGAACAGCTCGGTGCGCAGGTCCCCGGTGAAGACCTCCGGGTCCTGGTTGGCGGCGGCGGTGTCGGCGGCGACCACGCTGCCGGCCGGGATGACCACCCCGCCGATCTCCACGTCCTCGACGGTGCGGCGCATCAGTCCGGGCATGTGCTCGTGGGCGTCGCCGAGCGGGACGGCGCGCAGCAGCTGCTCGGTCGCGGCGGCGGCGCTGGCCTCGTCGGAGGCGAGCTGCTGCCAGGCCTCGCGGCCGTCGTGGAGCAGGTAGACCAGGGCGTTGCCGAGGCTGGTCATGGTGGTCTCGTGGCCGGCCACGACCAGGCCGACGACCAGCGCGACCAGCTGTCCCTCGGTGATCGAGCCGTCCTCGGCGGCGGCCGTCAGCAGGCTGCTGACCAGGTCGTCGCCGGGTTCGGCACGGCGTTCGGCGATCACCCCGGCGCCGAAGGCGGAGAACTCGTTCATCGCGGTGACGATCGCCTCGGCCGGGTAGGCGGTGGTGGAGAGCGCGTGGTCGCTCCAGTGGGCGAGCCGCTTGGTGTCCAGGTTGTCCAGGCCCATCAGCCGGCTGATCACCGCGACCGGCAGCGGCCGGGTGTAGGCGGCGACGATGTCGGTGGGGGAGCCCTGGTCGATCAGTTCGTCGATGAGCGACTCCACGACCGAGGCGACCCACGGCTTCCAGCGGGCTATCGCGCGCGGGGTGAAGGCCCGCTGGACCGTGCGGCGCAGCCGCTGGTGCTCGGTGCCGTCGATGTTCAGCATGCTCTGCGGGTCGTCCAGGATGTTGGGCGTGACCGTGACCGGCGGCGCGTCCGGCGCGTAGAGCGGGGCGCGGCCCAGGCGCGGGTCCGTCAGCACCTGCCGCACGTCGGCGTGCCGGCTGACCAGCCAGACCGGCGTGCCGGTGGGCAGCGCGGCGAGCCGCGGCGGTCCGGGTTCCAGGTGGCGCAGGCAGTGCAGCGGGGGGAGCGGGGCGGTGCCGGGCCCGGCACCGGTCGCACTGTTCTCGGTGGACATCCGTACTCCAGACTCCAGGGCGGTGGGCCGCTCGGCGCGGCCCGACGGGGGGTGGATCGGAGGATGGTGCGGGGACGGGTGGTGCGGCCGGCTGGCGGCTCGACACGTGCCGGGGCTGGGTAGGGCATCTGCTGCGGGGTGGCGCGAAATGTGCGGGGGCGTACGTTCGGTGCGCGCCGGGCACGGACGGTGTGCGGTGGCGCACCGTCAGGTGGGGCGGGTGTGCTGAGCGTGGTCGCGTGGACCGTCTCAGCTACGACCGTACGTGGGCCGCGGGGCGCCCGTCTGCGGCAGTTCCAGCCAACACCGGTGCTTTCCGGGCGGTTCGAGGCGCGCTGACGAGCGCTCAGCGCCGTCCGTGCGCCCCCGTTCCGGGGCCGTGCCGGGCCGTCGGCGGGCGGTCCCGCGGGTAGGCCCGTGGCATGTGCCGGGTGAGGCGCCGTGAGCTGCCGGAACGTCGGGAACATGTCGTCGGCACGTGCGGTGAGGCGAATCACGCCGGATCGCGCCGGATCGCCGACCCGCTCCGCCGGTGGCCGCCGGAGCGGGCGCTACGCTTCGTGGGCAGTGCTTCTGCAGTCCTACTGCAGTCGTGTCGTCGCAGGTCACGCCGGTGCAGAGCCGCACCGGCCGTCGGAGGTGGAATCGGATGGCCCAGCAGGTCAAGGCAGTGATCGCGCGCGCCAAGGGCGCGCCCGTGGAGGTGACCACGATCGTGGTGCCGGACCCCGGTCCGGGTGAGGCGGTGGTCCGGATCCAGGCTTGCGGTGTCTGCCACACGGACCTCCACTACCGGGAGGGCGGGATCAACGACGAGTTCCCGTTCCTGCTGGGCCACGAGGCCGCGGGCGTCGTGGAGTCGGTCGGCGAGGGCGTCACCGAGGTCGCGCCCGGTGACTTCGTGGTCCTCAACTGGCGTGCGGTGTGCGGCCAGTGCCGTGCCTGTCGGCGCGGGCGTCCGCAGTACTGCTTCGACACCCACAACGCCAAGCAGAAGATGACGCTGCTGGACGGCACCGAGCTGTCCCCGGCGCTGGGCATCGGGGCGTTCGCCGAGAAGACCCTGGTCGCGGCCGGCCAGTGCACCAAGGTCGACCCGGCGGCCGAGCCGGCCGTCGCCGGCCTGTTGGGCTGCGGGGTGATGGCGGGCATCGGCGCCGCGATCAACACCGGCAATGTCGGGCGCGGCGACTCGGTCGCCGTCATCGGCTGCGGCGGCGTCGGCGGGGCGGCCGTGATGGGCTCCCGGCTGGCCGGGGCGGCGAAGATCATCGCCGTCGACATCGACGACCGCAAGCTGGCGACCGCCCGTACGCTGGGCGCCACCCACACCGTCAACTCCCGCACGACCGACCCGGTCGAGGCCATCCGGGAGCTGACCGGCGGCAACGGCGCGGACGTCGTCGTCGAGGCGGTCGGCCGGCCCGAGACCTACCGGCAGGCCTTCTACGCCCGCGACCTGGCCGGCACCGTCGTCCTGGTCGGCGTGCCGACCCCGGAGATGAGGCTGGAGCTCCCGCTGCTCGACGTCTTCGGCCGCGGCGGCGCCCTGAAGTCCTCCTGGTACGGCGACTGCCTGCCCTCGCGGGACTTCCCGATGCTCATCGACCTCTACCTCCAGGGCCGCCTGGACCTGCGCGCCTTCGTCACCGAGACGATCGAACTCGACGCGGTGGAGCAGGCCTTCGCGCGCATGCACCAGGGCGACGTGCTCCGCTCGGTGGTGATCCTGTGACCTCCACCGCCCGTGTCGACCGGCTGGTGACGGCCGGGACCTTCGAGCTCGACGGCGGCAGCTGGGAGGTGGAGAACAACGTCTGGATCGTCGGCGACGACGAGGAGGCGGTGGTGATCGACGCCGCGCACGACGCCGGGGCCATCGAGGCGGCGCTCGCCGGGCGCCGGCTGCGGGCGATCGTCTCCACGCACGCGCACAACGACCACATCGACGCGGCCCCGGCCCTCGCGGCCCGGACCGGTGCGCCGATCCTGCTGCACCCGGACGACCTGCCGCTGTGGAAGCTCACCCACCCCGACCGCCTCCCGGACGGCGAGCTGGCCGACGGGCAGCGGATCGAGGTGGCCGGCACCGAGCTGACCGTCCTGCACACCCCGGGCCACGCCCCGGGCGCGGTCTGCCTGTACGCGCCCGACCTGGGCACCGTCTTCACCGGCGACACCCTCTTCCAGGGCGGCCCGGGCGCGACCGGCCGGTCGTTCTCGCACTTCCCGACCATCATCGACTCGATCCGCGAGCGCCTGCTGACGCTCCCGGCCGACACGGTGGTGCGCACCGGCCACGGCGACCCGACCACCATCGGCGCCGAGGCCCCGGCCCTGCCGGAGTGGGTCGCCCGCGGGCACTGAGGCACCGCCCGTACGGCCCCCGGGGACACCGGGGTGCGACGCGAACGGCCCCCGGGGGCTTGATCGTTCCCCGGGGGCCGTACGATCGCGATCATGGCCCATGACCCGCGCGACCTCGACGACGCCATGCTCGCCTTCTGGCGCGAACGGCACATCTCCACCCTGACCACCACCCGCCCGGACGGCACGCCGCACGTGGTGCCGGTCGGCGTCACGTTCGAGCCGGAGACGGCGACCGCCCGGGTGATCACCAGCCGCACCAGCCGCAAGGCGCTCAACGTCGCGGCGGCCGGGCCGCAGGGCCTGCGGGTCGCGGTCTGCCAGGTGGACCGCGCCCGCTGGGCGACCCTGGAGGGCGTCGCGGTCGTCCGTGACGAGCCCGAGCAGGTCGCGGACGCCGAGCGGCGCTACGCCGAGCGCTACCGCCAGCCGCGGGTGAACCCGGACCGGGTGGTCATCGAGATCGCCGTGGACCGGGTCCTCGGCCGCGGCTGAGTCCACGGGATCCGCGCACCGGGACGGCCGTTCTCCTGCCCGGGCAGGAGAACGGCCGTCCGCGGTTCAGGCCCGGGTGGCCGCGCCGGCCCAGGCGCGGTTGCCGAGGAGGGTCTTGACGTCCGAGGCGAGGCCGTTGTCGGGGTTCACCCGGAAGCCCAGCTCGTAGAGGGTGCTCTTGTCCCAGTTGGTGGTGAGCAGCCGGATCGGGACGTCGCCGGGGTGGGCCTGGAGGGCGAGCTTGAGTTCGGCGACCACCTCGGGGGTGATCCGGGAGGCCGGGACGGTGATCTGGACGGGCGGTTTGGTGCCGAGCTCGGCGGAGGAGACGTCGAGGGTGGTGATCTCCTGGCCGAAGACGCTCAGCGAGCCGTCGCGCTCGTTGAGGCGGCCGCGGATCGAGATGACGTTGTCCTCGATCATCTGCTCGGCCATCAGGTTGTAGGTCGCGGGGAAGAACAGCACCTCGACCGAGCCATCGCGGTCGGCGAGGGTGATGATCGCCCACGCGTTGCCGGCCTTGTTGATGCGCCGGTCGACGCCGGTGATCAGGCCGGAGAGGCGGACCTCGCCCTCGGAGCGCCCGGAGCCGAGGAGTTCGGCGATCGAGGTGTCGCGGTTCTGGGAGAGGATGTGCTCGGCGCCGTCGAGCGGGTGGCTGGAGACGTAGAGGCCCAGCATCTCGCGTTCCAGGGCGAGGAGTTGGCGGCGCGGCCACTCGTTGTCGGTGAGCTGGAAGTCCAGGCCGATGGCGGGCCCGCCGTCGGTGCCGTCGTCGAGGGCGCCGAACAGGTCGTCCTGGCCGATGGCCTGCTGCTTCTTCACCCCGGTGACGGCGTCGATGGCGCTCTCGTGCACGGTGCTGAGTGAGAGCCGGGTGTGGCCGAGCGAGTCGAAGGCGCCCGCCTTGACCAGGGAGTCGACGGTGCGCTTGTTGCAGACCACCAGCTCGACCTTGTCCAGAAAGTCGGCGAAGGAGGTGTACTTGCCCTTCTCCGCGCGGGTGCCGACCAGGGACTCGATCACCGGCACGCCGACGTTGCGCACCGCCTTGAGGCCGAAGCGGACGTCGCTGCCGACGGCGGTGAAGTCGACCACCGACTCGTTGACGTCGGGGGAGAGGATCTTGATGCCCATCTGCCGGCACTCGGCCAGGTAGACCGCCATCTTGTCCTTGTCGTCGGCGACCGAGGTGAGCAGCGCGGCCATGTACTCGGCGGGGTAGTTGGCCTTCAGGTAGGCGGTCTGGTACGAGACCAGGCCGTAGGCGGCGGAGTGCGACTTGTTGAACGCGTAGCCGGCGAACGGGACCAGGACGTCCCACACCGCCTGGATCGCCTCGTCGGAGTAGCCGCGCTCCTTGCAGCCCGCGTGGAAGGGCACGAACTCCTTCTCCAGCACCTCCTTCTTCTTCTTGCCCATCGCGCGGCGCAGCAGGTCGGCCTGTCCGAGCGAGTAGCCGGCCAGCACCTGGGCGGCTCGCTGGACCTGCTCCTGGTAGACGATCAGGCCGTAGGTGGGGCCGAGGACGTCCTTGAGCGGCTCCTCCAGTTCGGGGTGGATCGGGATGATCTCCTGCTGGGCGTTCTTGCGCAGCGCGTAGTTGGTGTGCGAGTTCATGCCCATCGGGCCGGGCCGGTACAGCGCGGAGACGGCGGAGATGTCGGCGAACTCGGTGGGCTTCATCAGCTTGAGCAGGGCGCGCATGGGGCCGCCGTCGAGCTGGAACACGCCCAGGGTGTCGCCGCGGGCCAGCAGCTGGTACGTGGTGGGGTCGTCGATCGGGATCTTCTCGATGTCGACGTCGATGCCCCGGTTGGCCTTCACGATCTTGATGCAGTGGTCGATGATGCCCAGGTTCCGCAGACCCAGGAAGTCCATCTTGATCAGGCCCATGGCTTCGCACGACGGGTAGTCGAAGCCGGTGATGATCACGCCGTCCTTGTCCCGCATGTGCAGCGGGATCAGGTCGAGCAGCGGGGTCGAGGAGAGGATGACGGCGGCGGCGTGCACGCCGGTGCCGCGGATCAGGCCCTCGATGCCGCGCCCGGTGTCGATGATCTTCTTGACGTCGGGCTCGTTCTGGTAGAGCGCCCGGATCTCGGTGCCCTCGTTGTAGCGGGCGTGCTTCTCGTCGAACAGGTCGGCCAGCGGCACGCCCTTGCCCATGACGTCCGGCGGCATCGCCTTGGTGATCCGGTCGCCCATCGCGAACGGGTAGCCGAGGATGCGGTTGGCGTCCTTCACGGCGGCCTTGGCCTTGATCGTGCCGAAGGTGTTCACCTGGGCCGTGTAGGCGGCGCCGTACTTCTCGGTCACGTAGCGGACCATCTGGTCGCGCTGGCGGTCGTCGAAGTCGATGTCGACGTCCGGGGGGTTGATGCGCTCGGGGTTGAGGAAGCGCTCGAAGAGCAGGTCGTGCTCCAGCGGGTCCAGCTGGGTGATCCCGGTCAGGTAGGCGACCATCGAGCCGGCCGCCGAACCACGGCCCGGGCCGACCGGGATGCCGTTGTCCCGGCCGTACTGGCAGATGTCGGCGACCACGAGGAAGTAGGCGTCGAACCCCATCGGGGTGATCACGCCCATCTCCAGCTCGATCCGGTCCAGCACCTCCTGGCTGGGGCTGTCGCCGTAGCGGTGCTGCAGTCCGATCTCGATCTTCTTGCGCAGGTAGGACGCCTGGGTCTCGCCCTCGGGCACGTCGAACTGCGGCATCCGGTCGACGTAGGTGAAGACCTCCTCGTACGACTCGATCCGCTCGGCGATCGCGAGGGTGTTGTCGCAGGCCTCCGGCAGCTCGCGGAAGAGCTCGCGCATCTCCTCGGCGGTCTTCACGTAGTAGCCGGTGCCCTGGAACTTGAAGCGGTTCGGGTCGTCCTTGTTCTTGCCCACGCCGACGCAGAGCAGGCTGTCGTGGGCGTCGGCCTGGTCGGCGGTCACGTAGTGGGAGTCGTTGGTGGCCAGCAGCGGGATGTTCAGCTGCTTCGCCAGGCGGAGCAGGTCCTCGCGGACGTCCTTCTCGATGTCCAGGCCGTGATCCATCAGCTCCAGGAAGTAGTTCTCCTTGCCGAAGATGTCCTGGTAGGCGCCGGCGGCCTTGACCGCCTCCTCGTACTGGCCCAGGCGCAGCCGCGTCTGCACCTCGCCGGAGGGGCAGCCGGTGGTGGCGATGATGCCGGTCGCGTTGGCGGCGATCAGCTCGCGGTCCATCCGGGGCTTCATGTAGTAGCCCTCCATCGACGCGAGCGAGGAGAGCCTGAAGAGGTTGCGCAGACCGGTGGCGTTCTGCGCCCACATGGTCATGTGGGTGTAGCGGCCGCCGCCGGAGACGTCCTTGCCGCCCTCGCCGTCGGCGCCGGTCGGGCGCTGGCCGCCGGGCGACCAGAACACCTGCTTCTTCAGGAAGCGGGAGGCCGGTGCGACGTACGCCTCGATGCCGATGATCGGCTTCACGTCGGTCTTGGCGGCCGCGTGGAAGAACTCGTACGCCCCGAACATGTTGCCGTGGTCGCTCATCGCGATGGCGGGCATGCCCTGTCTCTGCGCCTCGGCGAAGAGCTTCCCGTTCTTCGCCGCACCGTCCAGCATCGAGTACTCGGTGTGGACGTGCAGATGCGCGAAGCTGTCGGACACGGCGCTGTGCTCCTCGGACGGGTGTCGGTCTCGGAAGCGGTCCAGGCTAGCCGGTCGGGCCCGGCGACGCGCCGTGGTAATGGGGATCGGCGGCGGCTCAGGGGCGGCCCGGTCCGGCACCCACGACGAGCCACCGGGCCGGGAGTTCGATCGGCCGGCCGTCGGGGGCGGACTCCGTGGTGGCCAGCGGCAGGTCGCCGGAGGCGAGCACGGTGAGGCCGGCCGTGTGCAGCAGGGCGGTGAGGGCCGCGTCGGCGACCTCGGCGGGGGCGAGGCCGTGCGCGAAGACCGGGCGAAGCTTCGGCGGCGGCCCGGCGGGGTCGTGGGCGAGGTCGGCCAGGACCTTCTTGGCGGACTCGGCCAGTTCGACCAGGAAGGCCCGGCCGCGTTCGCCGACCAGTGCGGCGACGGCCTCGGCGACCGGTCGGCGGTCGGCCGGCTCGCTCTGGTGGATCACCCCGCGCAGGTAGACGTTGGCGTCGCCGAGACGCCCGTGGAGCGCCCGGACGGCGTCGGCGTCGGTGGCGTCCAGCTGGGCGAACTCGGCCCGCCGGGCCGGGTCCCGGCGCCGGGCGTGGTCGAGGGCGGCCACGGACAGGTCGACCCCGAGGACGCGTGCGAAGCGGTCGGCGAGGAAGCGGGTCTGGGTGCCGTTGCCGCAGCCCAGGTCGACGAGGGGCAGCTCCGGGTCGGCGAGGTGGGGGCGGAACAGTGCGAGGTGGCGTTCCGCGGTGACGGCCGGTTCGGCGTCCCAGATCACCGCCCCCGGTTCCTCGGGCGCCTCGCGCCAGAAGCCCTCCCAGGCGTCCCTGTACCGACTCGTCACGCTCATGGCGGAGACCTCCGGGTGTCACGCTCGGTGTCGGGACCGTGTCTATCGGTCCCGGGGTCGGGCGGCAAGCACCGGCAGGCGGAACAGGGGGTCAGGTCCCGGCGCTCGCCCGGCGCGCCAGGTAGGCGCCGGACGCGGCGGCCAGGACGGCCATGCAGGCGGCGAAGACCAGGCCGGCGTCGGCCAGGCCGACCGGCTCGCTGAGCAGGCCCACCCCGATGACCGGGATCGAGATGCCGAAGTAGGCGACCACGAACAGCGCCGACAGGGCGCCGCCGCGGTGCTCGGCCGGGCTGGCCGCGGCGATCTCGCCCACGGCGCCGCGCAGGCCCATGCCCTGCCCGGCGCCGCCGACCAGGGCGCTGAGCACCAGCGGCGCGAGGGTGGTCCAGGCGAGCGAGGCGGCGAGCAGGGCCAGCCCGGCGATGAGCACCAGGCAGCCCAGCGGGATCGCCCGGGCGGTGCCCAGGCGGGGCACCGCCAGCTGGCCCAGGGTGGAGGCGAAGAAGGCGGAGGAGACGATCAGGCCGACGGTGGCGTGGTTGTCGACGCCGAGGTCGGTGGTGAGGAAGGCGGGGCTGACCGAGGTGAAGACGCCCAGCAGGGAGAAGCCCGCGAACGCGGCGATCCCGGCCGGGACGAACACCCGGCGGACCTCCGGCGGCAGCGACGGCCGGTCGGGCCGCGCGGTGCGCAGCGGGCGGGCCCCGGCGACCGTCTCCGGCAGGCGCAGGGTGAGTGCGAAGGACACCGCGAGCAGGGCCAGGTGGACGACGAACGGCAGGACCAGCGGCCGCGGCGCGTACTCGGCGAGGAAGCCGGACAGCAGCGGTCCGAAGCCCAGGCCGCCCATGTTGGCGGCGGTGGCGACGAAGCCCGCGCGGGCCCGCTGCCCGGGCGGGGCGAGCTCCAGCACGTACGCGGTGCCGGCGCCGGTGAACAGGCCCGCCGAGAAGCCGGACAGCAGCCGGCCCAGGAGCAGCAGCGGCACGCTGTCCGCGCCGAGGAAGACGACGGCGCTGCCGGCGGCGAACCCCAGCCCGCAGAGCAGGACGGGGCGGCGCCCGACGGTGTCGGAGACGTTGCCGATCAGCAGCAGGACGCCGATGACGCCGAATGCGTAGACGGCGAACACCACCGTCACCGTCAGTTCGGAGAAGCCGATCTTCTCCTGGTAGAGCCCGTAGAGCGGCGTGGGCAGGGTGGTGCCGGTCATGCAGACGGCGAAGGCGGCGGCGGCCACCAGGTAGTGGAAGCGGCCCTCGGCCGGCCGGGCGGTCCGACGGTCGGTCATCCGCCCACGATAGGCACGCCGCCCGGGCCGGGCCCGCGCCGTGCGGGGTCGCACTGCGCCGAATGGCCGCCGCCACCGGGCCCGGCGGCCCGCCCCGGGCGGGTGAGGTGCCCGGGGTGGGCCGCCGGTGTCGGTGGTGGCGGGGTCGGGCCGGTGCGGGGCCGGCCGGGTCGGCAGGTGGGCGGGCCCGGGTCAGTAGGTGAGCAGACCCGGGTCCGACAGGCCCGGCGCGCCGGTCTCGACGTGGCCGGCCAGGCGGCGGACGAAGTCGGCGGTCGCCGTGGAGGTGACCGTCACGTCGTACCAGTTGCGGCAGGTGCGCAGGCCGACGGTGTACGTGACCGTGGCGCCCCGGCGGACCGTGACGGTCTGCGGGGTGCCGGCGTAGGCGTTGGCGACGGTGAGCACGGCGTCGGCGGTGCCCGCGTTGGTGAGGGTGAGGTCGAGGCTGCCGGTGGTCGGGTTGTGGCGTGCGGTGACCTCGGGCCCGGCGGTCTTGCCGGGGTTGCGGAAGCGGCGCAGGAATCCGTTGGGTCCGTGCACGGTGAGGTCGGTGACGCCCTTGGAGTAGGTGGTGTTCCAGGCGTCGGAGATCGTCTTGCCGGCCTCGGCGGTGTACGTCCACGGGCCGTCGGTGCGGTTGGCCGAGGTCACCAGGAACTGGGCGCCGGCCGCCGCGCCGCCGCTGAAGGTGAGGCGGTACTTGCCGGTGCCGGTGTCGGCCGCGCCGTCGACGGACGGGGCGTACTTCAGCGGGCGGGTGGGCTTGGAGCCCGCCTCCTGCTTCGGCATGGTCCCGGTGGCGGGCGGGGTGGGCACGTAGTCGGGGTGCCGGTTGCGGTCCGGCGGGAGGTAGCCGGCGGTGGAGGGCAGCGCGGCCGGGGCGGTGTTCGAGGCGGTGAAGTCGAAGGCGGAGGTGAGGTCGCCGCAGATGGCGCGCCGCCAGGGCGAGATGTCGGGCTCCAGCACGCCGAAGCGGCGCTCCATGAAGCGGATGATCGAGGTGTGGTCGAAGGTCTCCGAGCAGGTGAAGCCGCCGGTGCTCCAGGGGGAGACCACCAGCATCGGCACCCGCTGGCCGAGGCCGTACGGGCCGGCCGCGTTGGAGATGTTCCCGGCGAAGTAGTCCGCGGTGGTGGACACCGTGGACAGGCCCTGGGAGGCGGAGGAGGGCGGGAACGGCGGCACCACGTGGTCGAAGAAGCCGTCGTTCTCGTCGTAGGTGATGAACAGCGCCGTGCGGGCCCACACGTCGGGGTTGGAGGTGAGCGCGTCCAGCACCTGGGAGACGTACCAGGCGCCGTAGTTGGCGGGCCAGTTGGGGTGCTCGGTGAACGCCTCGGGGGCGGCGATCCAGGAGATCTGCGGGAGCGTGCCGGCCTGGACGTCGCGGCGCAGGTGGTCGAAGAGGCCGTCGCCGGCCTTGGCGTTCGTGCCGGTGCGGGCCTTGTCGTACAGCGGGTCGCCGGGCTTGGCGTTGCGGTAGCTGTTGAAGTAGAGCAGCGAGTTGTCGCCGTAGTTGCCGCGGTAGGCGTCGCTGATCCAGCCCCAGGAGCCGGCTGCGTCCAGGCCGTCGCCGACGTCCTGGTAGACCTTCCAGGAGACCCCGGCCTTCTCCAGCCGCTCGGGGTAGGTCGTCCAGCCGTACCCGGCCTCCTGGTTGCCGAGGACGGGGCCGCCGCCGGTGCCGTCGTTGCCGGTGAAGCCGGTCCACATGTAGTAGCGGTTCGGGTCGGTGGAGCCGATGAACGAGCAGTGGTAGGCGTCGCACAGCGTGAAGGCGTCGGCGAGGGCGTAGTGGAACGGGATGTCCTGGCGGGTCAGGTAGGCCATGGTGGTGGCCGTCTTGGCGGGGACCCACTGGTCGTACTTGCCGTTGTTGAAGGCCTTGTGGCCGCCGGCCCAGTCGTGGTTGAGGTCCTGGACGAACTGCATGCCCAGGTCGTTCACCTGCGGGCGGAACGGCAGCACCTCCTTCTTCCCGCTGTCCGTCTGGTGCCACACGGACTTGCCGCTCGGGAGGGTCACCGGGCGGGGGTCGCCGAAGCCGCGGACCCCCTTCATCGCACCGAAGTAGTGGTCGAAGGAACGATTCTCCTGCATCAGGACGACGATGTGCTCGACGTCCTGGAGGGTGCCGGTGGCGCCCTGCGGGGCGATCGCCGCAGCGCGCGCGATGCTCTGCGACAGCGTGGAGAACGCGGCGGTGGCGCCCGCGAGTTGGAGGAAACGGCGGCGGTTCAGCTCTGCCATGGGTGGGTGACCTCTGGAGGACGGGGGTGGAGGACGGCACCCCAAGGACAGCGGCTGCGGGGTACTGCCCGGCGGACCACTCATGACTGCCCGCTGTACGGCGGACGAACGCCTTGAGTTGGCTGAACACGTTCGGCCGCCGCCGGGGAGGCCGGCCGCCTCCGCGAGCACGTCGCCGCATGTGGTCGGGGCCACACCCAGCGTGGTAACGGCTGGTCCTGACGGGCGTTAACCTTGGTTTCCCGTGGCGGGGGGACCGACGCGAGGGGAACAGAAGAGTGGTGCACGACAGCCGGGGACCGGCCGTGGTCGGGCGGCAGCGGGAGACGGAGCTCCTCACCGCCGCCCTGGTGCAGGCCGAGGACGGCGCCAGCGGGTGCACCGTGCTGCTGCGCGGCGAGCCCGGCGTCGGCAAGTCCACCCTGCTGTCCTGGGTGGAGCACGCCGCGCGCGAACGCGGCTTCACCGTCCTGCGGGCCGTCGGCGCCGAAGCGGAGACGGACCTCGCCTTCGGCGCGCTCCACCAGGCCTTCCGGTCGCTGCTCCAGCGCTCCGCCTTCCTCTCCGCCCACCAGCGGGAGGCCCTGGAGAGCGCGCTCGGCATCCGCGCCGGAACCCCGAGCGGCTTCGCCGTCGGCGCCGCCGCCCTGACACTGCTGGAGGAGGCGGTCCGCACCGCCCCCGTGCTGCTGCTCCTGGACGACCTGCACTGGGTCGACTCGTCGAGCGCGACCGTCTTCGCCTTCCTCCACCGGCGCTGCGCCGACCTGCCCGTGGTGATCGTCGGCGCCACCCGGCCGGACGGACCGGCCGCCCAGACCTGGTCGGCCGAGGCCGTCGAGGTCCGGGCCCTGCCCCGGACGGACGCGGCCCTGCTGCTGGGCACCCACCACCCCGAACTCGCGGCCGCCGCCCGGGACCGCGTCCTGACGGAGGCGGCCGGCAACCCCCTGGCGCTGGTGGAACTGCCGCGCCAGCTGGAGGCCGCCCAGCAGCGCGGGACCGCCCCGCTGCCGGAACGGCTGCCGCTCGGGGAGAAGCTGGAGCGGATGTTCGCCGACCGGCTGGACGCGGTGACGCCCGAGGTCGGCCGCTACCTGCTGCTCGGTGCCCTCGCCACCGGCCCGGACTTCACCAACGGCGGCTGGCTGCGCGCCGCCGCGGACGGCGACGCCGGGGAGATCCCGGACGGGATCGAGGCCACCGGCCTGGCCCGGCTGGACCCGGCCGGCCAGCTGGTCTTCCGCCACCCCCTGGTCCGTACCGCCGTCGTCGCCGCGGCCTCCGACACCGCGCGCCGCGAGGCCCACCGCGCCCTGTCCGAGGCCCTCGCACCGGACGACCCCCGGCGGCTGGTCCACGAGGCCGCCGCCGCCCTGCTGCCCGACGAAGGCCTCGCAAGCCGCCTGCAGGAGGCCGGCCGCGACCTCGCCCGCCGCGGCGGCGACGCGGAGGGCGCCCTGCTGCTCGAACGCGCCGCCGTCCTCAGCCCCAGCTCCTGCGACCGCGTCCGCAGACTCGCCTGGGCCGCGGTGATGTCGGCCCGCG
The DNA here is from genome assembly GCF_044541955.1 of Kitasatospora sp. NPDC085464. NCBI lineage: Bacteria > Bacillati > Actinomycetota > Actinomycetes > Kitasatosporales > Streptomycetaceae > Kitasatospora > Kitasatospora sp. NPDC085464. Next base: position 5,098 of record NZ_JBITTM010000039.1, on the reverse strand, counting down.
GCGGGCAACTGCGCCACACCGCCGCCCTGGTGGAGGAGCTGAAGAGCAGCAGCGTGCCGCAGGACGCCGCCCCGCTGTTCGCGTACGCGGTCGTCTACGCCGACCAGAGCCACCACGTGGACTTCGAGTCCTCCGCCGCGCTGCTGCCCGCCGCCCTGGACGCGCTCACCGCCCCGGGCGCCGACACCTTCGGCGGGCTGACCGAGCAGGTCTACTTCAAACTGCTCCTGGCCGCCACCTACACCGACGACCCCTGGGCCTGGCGGGCCCTGGAACGGCACCGCGGCGAGGTCTCGGAGGCCGGCCGGCTGTGCCTGCGGGCCTGGACCGACCCGGGCCCGGACACCACCGCCACCCTCCGGGCCGTCGCCGAGGGCATGACCGAGGAACAGGAGGCCGGCGCGGCCTGGCTGCTGTTGTGGACCGCCTCGGCGCTCGACTGCCCCGACAGCGACCTGTGGCACCGCTTCACCGGACTGCACGGCTTCGCCACCCAGGGCTCGATCGCCAAGGCCAAGTGCCACCAGGACTTCCTGCTCGGCCACTGGGACCAGGCCGCCGTCTGCCTGCGCGAGGCCGAGATCGCCGACGAACTCGGCTACCACACCAACGCGTTGATGTTCCGTCAGTACTACGCCCACTACCTGGCCGGCCGCGGCGACGAGGCCGGCCTGCGGGAGGTCGAACGGGCCATCCGGCCCACCGCCGCCCGGGCCCGGATGCGCTACGTCCTCGACCGCCTCACCCACCTGCGCGGACTGGCCGCGCTCGCCCACGGGCGCCACGAGGAGGCGTACGCGCACTTCTGCGAGATCACCCCGCCCGGTCGGCTGCCCGGCGGCCCGCCCTGGCACCACGCGCTGGTCCTCGACCTGGTCACGGCCGCCGTGCACACCGGCCGGCACGAGGAGGCCCGGGCCCACCTGGAGGCCGGGCGGGCGGCCCGCTCCGCCGAGATCTCCGACCGCCACGCCTTCCTGTGCTCGGCCGCCGCCGCCCTGGCCGCCGAGGACGCCGACGCCGACGCCGCCTACCGGGCCGTGTACGCCGTCCCCGGCGCGGAGCGGTGGGCGTTCGACCTCGCCCGGCTGCGGCTCGCCCACGGCTCGTGGCTGCGCCGCCGTCACCGGCCCGGCGCCAGGGAGCCGCTGCGCGCCGCCCACCACGTGTTCCGCCGCCTGCAGGCGGAGCCCTGGGCACAGCGCTGCGAGGCGGAGCTGCGGGCCGCCGGCGACCCGGTGGCGCCGCCGCCCGGGGCACCGGCCGAGGCGCCGTCCGGCCTCACCGGCCAGGAGCTGCGGATAGCCCGGCTCGCCGCGACCGGTCTGACCAACAAGGACATCGGCCGTCGGCTCCAGCTGTCGCCCCGTACCGTCGCGGCCCACCTCTACAAGATCTTCCCGAAGCTCGGGATCACCTCCCGGGCCGCGCTCGCCCACGCGCTCGACACCGCACCCGACAGCGTCTGACCTGCGCTGACGCCCGCCCGGCCGGGCCCGTTCCGGCGCCGCCCCGGGTGCCCCGGCGGGCCCGCGGGGTACTGCCGGAAAGAGCAGTCAGATGACCTAACCGTCCGCCGCCCACCCGCCCCAGGCTGGGATCGCGAGGATTCGGCGGAAGGGGCGGGCAGATGGGCGTGCGGGTGACGACCGCTTCGGTCGCGGACGAGGACAAGGCGGCGTACTGGAACGGGGCGGTGTCGCGGACGGTCGTCCCTGTCGAGGTGCACCCGCTCACCCCGCGGCCGTTCGACGGGCTGCTGGTCTCCCACCGGCTCGGCTACGTGCGGGTCTCCACGCTGGAGGCGGACGCCGCCCGGTTCTCCCGCACGGCGGCGCTGATCGAGCGGGCCCCGGGCGGTGAGCCGCAGATCGGGGTCGGCGTGCAGGAGGAGGGCCGGGCCGTCCTGGAGCAGGACGGGCGTCGGGCGGAGGTGTCCCCGGGCGGCCTGGTGGTGTACGACACGGCGCGTCCGTACGCCGTCGACTACCCGGAGCGTTTCCGCACCCACCTGTTCCACCTGCCGCGCCGACTGCTGGGCGTGCCGGAGCGGGACCTGCGCCAGGCGGCGGCGACGGCCCTCGGCCCCACGGAGGGCTGCGGACCGGTGCTCCTGCCGTTCCTCGCCGTCCTCGCCGCCTCCGCGCACTCCTACCCGGCCCCGGTCGGCGACCGGCTGGCCGGCAGCGTCGCGGACCTGCTGAGCACCCTCGTCGCCCAGTTGGCCGACGCCCGTCCGGCCGGCGAGGCGGACACCCCGAACGCGCACCTGGTCCGCCGGGTGCGGGAGTACATCGAGCAGCACCTGGCCGAACCGGAGCTGGCGCCCGAGCGGATCGCGCACGCCCACCACATCTCCGTGCGCTACCTGCACCGGATCTTCGAGGGGGAGGGGGTGACGGTGAGCCGGCTCATCCAGCAGCGCCGACTGGAGGCGTGCGCCCGCGAGCTGGCCCGCCGCGGCCGCACCGCGCCCACGGTCTCGGCGGTGGCCCAGCGCTGGGGCTTCGTCAATCCGGCGCACTTCAGCCGGAGCTTCCGCGCCGCGTACGGCGTCTCCCCCCGGGAGTGGCGCGAGCGGCGGGAGGCCCCGGGCGGTGCCGCCGGTTGACGAGCCGCCGGGCCGGCCGCCGCACGGCCCGGGCCGGTCCACCGCGGCCACCGCCCCGGCAGTACGGTCGAGCGGGGCGCCGCCGCACCCCCGGGGGAGGTGCGCGGGGCCGCCCGCCCGACGCACCCGGGCACCCGCCGCGACGCACGCGATGCCGTGCGGCCCCACTGATCGAAGCCAGGAGCGAAGACGTTGTCCGACCCCACCCCCCTGTCCGACCCGCGCCCGGTGCTCGACCGGGCCCTCCAGGAGTTCCTGGACGCCCGGGCCGGCCGCTCCGCGACGGAACCGCTGCCGGACCTCTCCTTCCTCACCCCGGACGGCCCGGCGGTCGGCGGGGCCGGCCCGGTCGGCCCGGCGGGGGTACCGGGCGACGGGCCGTACGGCGGCCCGGACGACGGGCTCGACTGGGGCCCCGACGGGGAGCCGGACCCGGACGACCCGCACGGCACCTCGACGGAGTGGCTCGCCCTGCCCTGCGGACCGACCGAGAGGGTGCACGTCCAGGTGACCAGACCCGCCGGCACCGTCGGGCCGAGCCCCGTGGTGCTGTTCCTGCCCGGCCTCGGCTGGTCGCTCGGCGACGCCGCCTGCTACGCCGGGCTGGTCCGGGAGTTCGCCCTGGGCACCGACGCCGCCGTGGTGTACGTCGACTACGCCCGGGCGCCCGCGGCCCGCTACCCGGTGGCCGTCGAGCAGTGCCTCGCGGTGGCCCGCTGGATCCACGAGCACGGCCACGGGATCGGGCTGGACGGGCGCCGCATCGTCGCCGTCGGCGAGTCCGCGGGGGCCAACCTGGTGGCGGCGCTGACCCTGCTGGCCCGTCAGCACGGGGACGTCCCGCTGCTCCACCAGGTGCTGCTGTACCCGGTGACCGACGCCGACTTCGACACCCCGTCCTACCATCGCTACGCGACGGGCTACTTCCTGCACCGCGACCACATGCGCCGGTTCTGGGACGACTACCTGCCCGACCCGCGGGGGCGGGCCGAACCGACCGCCGCGCCGCTGCGCGCCCCGCTGGACCGGCTCGCCGGGCTCCCCCCGGCACTGGTGGTCACCGCCGAGGCCGACGTGCTGCGCGACGAGGGCGAGGCCTACGCGGCCCGGCTCCGCGCGGCGGGCGTTCCGGTGGTGGCCACGCGCTACCAGGGCGTGGTGCACGGCTTCCTGCTGCTCGCCGGGCACTGCCCCACCGGCACCGCCCGGGCCGCGCTGATCCAGGTCGTCGACACCGTGCACATGGCCCTGCACAGCCGTTCGTGGTGAGACCCGCCGCCCGACGCACCCCACCGGACAGACCCCCACCGGACAGACCCCCTCCGAGGAGCACTGATGCCCGTCGTTCTCGACACCACCGACGTTCCGTCCGACGACCGCGCCGAGTACTGGCACGAGGCCGTCTCCCGCACCTTCATCCCGCTCGACGTGGCGCTGCTCGACCGGGCGCCCGCACCCGCGACGATCACCAGCCACCGCGTGGGCGACGTGCAGCTCTCCCTGGTGGAGGCCGGGCCGCAGCGGGTCGAGCGAAGCGCCGGGCTGATCGCCCGCGGCGGGGAGGACCACCTCACCCTGGCACTCCAGCACCGCGGTACCGCCCGCCTGGAGCAGGACGGCCACCGGGTGGTGCTGCGGCCCGGTACGTTCGCGGTCTCCGACGCCGGACGGCCGTTCGCCAAGGAGCTGCCGGAGGCCTTCGCCTTCACCGCCCTGCACTGGCCGCGTACGGCCGTGGGCGTCTCGGACGAGGACCTGAAGGTGCTGACCACGACGGTCTTCGACAGCGCCGACGGCACGGCCCGGCTGGTGGCCGCGTACCTGGAGTGCCTCTCGCGGTCGGCCGGCTCGATGGAGCCCCAGCTCGCGTGCTGGCTCGCCACCACGGCGCTCGACCTGCTCGCGGTGCTCGCCCACGAGCGCCGCGGCCTGTCCCTGGCGGAGGCCCCCGAGGCGGCCCTGGCCGTCCTGGCCCGGGTGAAGGACCACATCCTGCGCAACCTCGGGGACCCGGGCCTCTCCCCGGAGCGGATCGCGGCCGCCCACCACGTGTCGGTGCGGTACCTGCACAAGCTCTTCCGTTTCGAGGGGGTCACGCTGGCCCGCTGGATCCAGCGCCAGCGGCTGGACATGTGCCGCCGCGACCTCGCCCGCCGGACGGGCGGCCGGGCCACCGTGGCGGCGGTGGCGAGCCGCTGGGGCTTCGTGAGCGCCAGTCACTTCAGCCGGGCGTTCCGGGCCGTGTACGGGCTCTCGCCGCGCGAGTGGCAGGCCTACGCCGGGGCGGGTGCCGGCGCCGGCACCGCTCCGGGGGCCCGCGCGTCCGGCTACGGCATCGCGGTCTGACCCGACGGGCCGGACCCGAAGCGGCGGGCCGGACCCGAAGCGGCGGGGGGCCGCGGGGGGGGGGGGGGGCCGGGGGGCCCCCGGGGGGGGCCGGGGGGGGGCGGGGGGTGGGCCCGGGGCGCCCGCGCGGGGGGGGCGCCC
>NZ_JBITTM010000038.1:0-100066 GCF_044541955.1 Kitasatospora sp. NPDC085464 | reverse complement strand
TCCGCGGAGACCACCACGGTGTGGGACACCCCGGGGGTGTTGTCCACGAAATTGGTGATCAGCCAGTTCAGGTTCTGTGCGGCCTGGCTCATCTGGTTCAACTCAACGCTCCTGGTGATCTGCGCCGTTGCCGTCGCTCCGGCCACCGAAACTATCGAATCCGGGCTGCTGGGCACCATGCTGGAGCCCCGGCGGGTTGGCGGCCTGTTCGGCCCCGGCCCGGCGGCCCTGCTGGATGCCGCGGCGCAGGTTGGTCAGTCGGCCGCGGACCTCCTCGGGGGCCCGGGAGACCTGGGGACCGGTCAGCGGCGAGGCCTCGGCGGTGCCGGAGACCAGGTTGGCCTGCGGGGTCCGTCGGGGCAGGCCCGACATGGTGACGCCGTTGGTCGAGGGCTCGCGGACCTGCTCGGCCCGGCGCCAGCGCTCGTCGTTCGCGGACGGGCGCCACGGCGCGTCGTCGGCACCCGGCTGCTGCGGCTGCTGCGGCTGGGCCTGCTGCGGCTGGGGCTGGCGCGGCTGCTGGGGCTGCTGCTGGCGGGGCTGCTGCTGCGGAGCCCGCTGCTGCGGGGCCTGCTGCTGGGGAGCCTGCTGCTGCGGGGCCTGCTCCAGGAACTCCGGCGAGGAGGTGCCGGGACGTCGCGGCTGGTAGGACCGCGGCTGACCCTGCCCCTGCCCCTGCCCCTGCCCCTGCTGCTGGCCGGCGGCCGCGGACGGGCCGGTCGGCAGTGCCATCGGCTCCTGGTACGGCAGCTGCTGCGGGGCCTGCTCCTGGCGCACCGGCTCCGGACGCGCCGGGTTCGGCACGTTCGGCAGCACCGGCTCGACCAGGCCGAGGCCCAGCGGGTCGCGCGGATCGATCTGGCTGGCCTCGAAGCGCGGGCGGGCGAACTGCTGGGTGCTCTCCACCGGCGCCGGCTCGGCCGACGGCAGCGGCTGGGGCTGCTGCGGGGCCTGCTGCTGCGGCTGCTGCGGCTGGCGGTCGCGCTGCGGCGCGTCCGGGCCGGGGCGCTGCGGACGGCGCGGGCCCTGGGCACCGGGTCGGCCGGGGGCACCCTGAGCACCCGGCGCACCGGGGCCGCCCGGCGCACCGGGACCCTGACGGCCGGGGGCGCGCTGCGGCAGGCCGTCCTGCGGACGGTTGCCCGGACGGGCGCCCTGCTGCGGAGCACCGGGACCGCCGGGGCGGCCGTGCTGGGGCTGCTCGCCGGTCCGGGGACCGGGAGCGCCGTCGAACTCGCCACCGGGGCGCGGCCGCTCCTGACCGGGCTGCTGCTGGCCGGGCTGCTGCTGGCGGCCGCGGCGGGGCAGGCCGTCCTGGCCGGCCTGCGGCGGACCCTGACGGCCCGGGGTGCGCTGCGGCAGCCCGCCCTGGGGCGACTGCTGCGGCTGCTGCTGCTGTGCCTGCTTGGGCTGCGCGGGCTGCTGGCCGCGTCGGCCCTGGCCCTGGCCCTGGCCCTGGTTCGGCACGACCGGGTTCTCGCGCAGCGCCTTGCCGACCTGGCGGGTCGGCAGACCGCCGGCGCGGCCGCCGGGCGCACCCGGACCGGCCTGCGCCCCCGGACCTGCCTGCGCGCCCGGACCCGCCGGAGCGGCCGGACCGCCCTGGCCGAGCTGCGGGCGGCCGCCCTGCGGGGCACCGCCGGCCGGGCCCTGGCCGAGCGCGGCCGGACCGCCCTGACGGCCGGGCGGCATCTGGCGCTGCTGACGCGGCGTCGGGGTGACCCCGCGCTGCTGCTTGCCCTGGGCGGGGCCGGGGCGGCCGGCGCCGCGGCGCTCGCCGGAGTTGGTGACGTCCACCGGGAGCATGACCAGCGCGGTGGTGCCGCCGGAGTCGCTGGGGCGGAGCTGGATGCGGATGCCGTGGCGCAGCGAGAGGCGACCGACCACGAAGAGGCCCATGCGGCGGGAGACCGAGACGTCCACCGTCGGCGGGTTGGCGAGGCGCTCGTTGATCTCGGAGAGGTCGTCGGGGCTCAGGCCGATGCCGGTGTCGTGGATCTCGACCAGCACGCGGCCGTCCGGCAGCGCGTGGCCGGTGACCCGGACGCGGGTCTGCGGGCTGGAGAACGAGGTGGCGTTCTCCAGCAGCTCGGCGAGCAGGTGGACGAGGTCGTTGACGACGCGGCCGGCGACCTCGGCCGACGGCACCGCGGCGAGTTCGATGCGCTCGTACTGCTCCACCTCGGAGGCGGCGGCGCGGAGCACGTCGACGAGCGGAACGGGCCTGGTCCAGCGGCGGCCCGGGTCCTCACCGGCGAGGACGAGGAGGTTTTCGCCGTTGCGGCGCATGCGGGTCGCGAGGTGGTCCAGCTTGAAGAGGTTGGCCAGCTGGTCCGGGTCCGCCTCGCGGCTCTCCAGCTCGGAGATGAGCGACAGCTGGCGCTGGATGAGGCCCTGGCTGCGGCGCGAGAGGTTGGTGAACATCGCGTTGATGTTGCCTCGCAGGAGGGCCTGCTCGGCGGCGAGGCGGACGGCCTCGCTGTGCACCATGTCGAAGGCGTGCGCCACGTGGCCGATCTCGTCCGCGGAGTCGACGGCGACCGGTTCGACCGTGGTGTCGACGTCGTGCGGGTCGCTCTCGGAGAGCGTCTTGACCAGCTCGGGCAGTCGGCGCTCGGCGACGTCCTCGGCCGCGGCCTGCAGACGGGTCAGCGAGCGCACCATCGAGCGGGCGATCAGACCGGCGCCACCGAGGGCGACGAGCAGCACCAGGGCGACCGCGACACCGATGATCAGGGCGTCCGTGTCGGCCTGCGACTGCAGGTCCTGGGCCTTGCCGTCGAGGTTCTCGATCAGCTTGGCCTCGATCCGCTTCTCGGCGTTGATCTTGGCGCTGGCCTTCTCGTACCAGTCCTTGTAAGTGACCGGCTCGGTCTGGTGGATGCCGCCCTGGGTGAGGACCGTGCCGGCGTAGCGGTCGGCGTCGGCGACGACGCCGTTGTAGCTCAGCTGGCTGCGCAGGTTGTCCAGGTCGTGCGCGGTGTAGATGTTGTTGAAGCTGGCGATCGCGTTCTCGTACGACAGGCGCAGGCGGATGCCGAAGGACTCGTCGCTGAGGCTGAGGTCCGGACCCTTGGGGTTGGCGAGCGCCGCGCTGATCAGGGCCCGCTGCTGCGAGGTCGCGTTCTTGGCGAGCGAGAACTGCTGCAGCGCGCGGGTCGAGACGACCAGGTCCTTGTTGTTCGACGCGAGCGCGATGTCCTGGGTGATGGACAGCAGGTCGCGGATGATCACGTCGTAGGCGGTGATCGTCGACTGGATGTTCTGGTTGACCTGGTACGGCGCGCCGCGGGTGTCCGCGACCGAGTTCAGGTCGCGGCGGATCTGCAGCAGCAGCGCCTTTCCGCCGGACAGTTCGAGGTTCTCGAACTTGTCGGAGGACGCGGTGAAGGTGCGGCTCAGGTCGTCGGTGGCCTTGCGGGCGGCGACGATGTCGTCGTCCAGCTGGCCGTTCGGGTCGTGCGTGATCGGGCCGGCGCTGATGTCGCGCTCGGTCTGCAGCGCGTCCGCGAGGTTGGTCGCCTTCTTGGCCAGATCGGACAGGTTGGCCATCTGGGCGAGTTGCTGCGAGTTCTCCATCGAGGTCTGGATGCGCAGGCCACCGAGGACCAGCGAGACCAGGACGGGGAGGGCGAGCAGCGCGATCAGCTTCGTCCGGATGCGCCAGTTGCGCATCGCGAGCCGGTTCAGACCGGTCGCCCGGCGTCGGGTCAGCGAGGTTCGGAGTCTGTCCCGGGTGGACGTCCGCTCCTGGCCGTCCCCTTCGGGGCGGCCGAGGGCCTCGGGTGTGATCGGCTCTGCCGGGCCACCGGGCGCCGCCGCCTGCTGGGGGGCTGCCATGGGCTCGCGCGACTCCGGGTTACCCGCGGCGCCGCTACCCCTTTTGAAACGTCCCTGCACTGGCGTCGCAACCTCTGGACCGGGCGTCCCGCCGCGTCGCCACGGCCTGGACGGTGTCGAGTTTCCATCCGCTCCCCGGCCGGTCCGGGAGAGCGGGTCACCGGGGTGGACCACTCCCTACCCACGGTCCGTCGCATTCCAGCACAGCCGGGGAATCCCAACAAGGGCCGCAGGAACCGGACGCCCGGCGCTACCGACCGCTTGTGCGATCTCACTGACTGTGCGGTAACCGGACCGGAATACCGCATTTTTCGGACACTCGCCGGATACATGCCAACCGGACCGTAGATCGAAAAGAGTCATAGACCTTCCGGAATGCCCGATACCTGTCGAATGTCGGAAAATTCCGATGCGGCGATATGTCGCTTATCTGCCTTTTGCTCTGCATTTTGTGATCAAAATCACAGACTAATGTGTAGCTTTGGTCACGGTCTCTGTGGAAAGAGATCTCGTAACCTGGCTGCTCCGGAGCACGGCCCCGATCAGCCTGCCCAGAACCCCTCCGAATCAATCGGAATCATTCAGGCCGGCGCCGATCCGCTGCGGATCCGCCCGGCCACGACCACGAGGTGCTCTCGATGTCCCAGGCGAAGAAGGCCAACAAGTCCACGCTGTCCTGCCGCCCGACGGCGAACCCGCGCCGGACGACGCTGGCCTCGGTCGAGGACTTCAGCAAGATCCCGGGTGCCCGCAAGCCCCAGGACGTCCTGACCTACGGCACCGAGCTGCCGGCCAGCACCGCCAACCCGCGCCGCACCCAGCTGATGGTCGCGCCGGTCGTCGTGCCGGCGGACTGACCCGGCACGCCGGACCCCGGCACGTCCGACCGGGTGCGCCGGACCCGGCGCGTTCCCCGGAGGGCGCCGTCGCCACGAACTGTCGTGGCGGCGGCGCCCTCTGCCGTCCGGATCCGGCTCGGGGCGGTGCGGGGTGCTCGGGTGGGGTGTCCTGGCGCTTCCGCCCCGACCGGGCTGAACAGGGGCAAAGCGGTCAGCCGGGCCCCCACGCGATAGCCTGGAGGCCGATTGACGGGGCCGCGCCCACGCGGGCGGGGCGCCCACCAGCGCCCGGGCGCGACGCGCCCCGGGCGGCCGACGAAGCGAGGGGTAGCCCAGCCGTGCGCATTGCCAGGTTTTCCGTCCGGGAAGGGAGCCCTGCCGCCGGCAGCGTCTCCTTCGGCGTGGTGGAGGGCGACCCCTCCCAGCCCGACTCGCTGGTCGTCCACGCGCTGGCCGGCCACCCGTTCGGCCAACCCCAGCCCACCGGCGAGAGCTACCGCTTCCAGGACGTCCGGCTGCTCAGCCCGATGCTCCCGAACAAGATCGTGGCGGTCGGCCGCAACTACGCGGCGCACGCCCAGGAGCTGGGCCACGACGTCCCGGACGTCCCCCTGACCTTCTTCAAGCCGTCCACCTCGGTGATCGGCCCGACCGAGAACATCGCGTACCCGCCGTTCTCCTCGGACGTCCAGCACGAGGCCGAACTCGCCGTGGTGATCGGCCGGATGTGCCGCGAGGTGCCGCTGGACCGGGTGCCCGAGGTGATCCTCGGCTACACCTGCGCCAACGACGTGACCGCCCGGGACGTCCAGCAGCGCGAGGGCCAGTGGGCCCGGGCCAAGGGCTTCGACACCTCCTGTCCGCTCGGGCCGTGGATCGAGACCGACCTGGACCCGAGCGACCTCGCCGTCACCTGCACGGTCAACGGCGAGCTGCGCCAGACCGGTCGCACCTCCCTGATGGTCCGCTCGGTGGCCGAGCTGATCGTCCACATCTCCGAGGCCATGACGCTGCTGCCCGGCGACGTCATCCTCACCGGCACGCCCGCAGGGGTGGGCCCCCTCAACGTCGGCGACGAGGTCGCCGTCTCCATCGAAGGCATCGGCACTCTCACCAACAAGGTGATCAAGCGTGGCTAACACTGACCCGGCCGTCCGGGTTCGCTTCTGTCCGTCCCCGACCGGCAACCCCCACGTGGGCCTGGTCCGGACCGCCCTCTTCAACTGGGCCTACGCCCGCCACAACGGCGGCACGATGGTCTTCCGGATCGAGGACACCGACTCCGCCCGCGACTCCGAGGAGTCGTACGACCAGCTGCTCGACGCGATGCGCTGGCTGGGCTTCGACTGGGACGAGGGCCCGGAGGTCGGCGGCCCGCACGAGCCGTACCGCCAGTCGCAGCGGATGGACATCTACGCCGACGTCGCCCGCCGCCTGCACGAGGCCGGCCACGCCTACCACTGCTACTGCAGCACCGAGGAGCTGGACGCCCGCCGCGAGGCCGCCCGCGCGGCCGGCAAGCCCTCCGGCTACGACGGCCACTGCCGGGAGCTGAGCGAGGACCAGGTCGCCGTCTACAAGCTGGAGAAGCGCGAGCCGATCCTGCGCTTCCGGATGCCCGACAAGACCATCTCCTTCGACGACCTGGTGCGCGGCACGCTGACCTTCGAGCCGGAGAACGTGCCGGACTACGGCATCGTCCGGGCCAACGGCGCCCCGCTGTACACCCTGGTCAACCCGGTGGACGACGCCCTGATGGGCATCACCCACGTGCTGCGCGGCGAGGACCTGCTGTCCTCCACCCCGCGGCAGGTCGCGCTCTACGCCGCGCTCGCCGAGATCGGCGTCGGCAACGGCACCACCCCGCGCTTCGGCCACCTGCCGTACGTGATGGGCGAGGGCAACAAGAAGCTCTCCAAGCGCGACCCGCAGGCCTCGCTCAACCTGTACCGCGAGCGCGGGTTCATCCCGGAGGGTCTCCTCAACTACCTGTCCCTGCTGGGCTGGTCGCTGGCCGAGGACCGGGACATCTTCGGCATCGACGAGATGGTCGCCGCCTTCGACATCGCCAAGGTGAACGCCAACCCGGCCCGCTTCGACCTGAAGAAGTGCGAGGCGATCAACGCCGAGCACGTCCGCAAGCTGGCCCCGGCGGACTTCGCCGCCCGCCTGGTGCCGTTCCTGCAGGCCGCCGACCTGCTGCCGGCCGAGCCGACCGCCGAGCAGCTGGACGTGCTCGCCAAGGTCGCGCCGCTCACCCAGGAGCGGATGGTCGTGCTGAGCGAGATCGTGAACATGGCCGGCTTCCTGTTCGTGGCGCCGGAGAAGTTCGCCGTCGACCCGGACGACGCCGCCAAGGTGCTGACCGCCGACGCCCGCCCGGTGCTGGAGGCCAGCATCAAGGCGCTGGAGGAGCTGGCGGACTTCACCCCGGAGCCGATCCAGGCGGCCCTGCGCGAGGCGCTGGTGGACGGGCTGGGCATCAAGCCCAAGTTCGCCTTCACGCCGCTGCGGGTGGCCGTCACGGGCCGTCGGGTGTCGCCGCCGCTGTTCGAGTCCATGGAGCTGCTGGGCCGCCCCGAGACGCTGCGCCGCCTGCGCTCGTCCCTGGACGCCCTGCCGGCCGCCTGAGCGGGCCGCTGAGCAGGCCGCGGGCCCGGCTGCGTGCCGGGCCCGCGGCGTACCCGGAGGTCATCCGCCGGCCTCCCGGCCGCTGCCTGGGGTTATCGATTTTGGAGCCAGGGCAGACGTCGGGTAATGTTCTTTCTGCGCCGCCCGGGAGGGAACGGACGAGGGAGCGAAAGCCCCCCGGCCGGGACCGAACGAGAGGCGCAACGCCTGAGAAGATCCCGACGAGGGTTCAACTCTGGTGGGGTATGGTGTAATTGGCAGCACGACTGATTCTGGTTCAGTTAGTCTAGGTTCGAGTCCTGGTACCCCAGCGCAGTACGATGAGTACCGCAGAACAAATGAAGATCAAGCCCCCGTTGTGTAGCGGCCTAGCACGCTGCCCTCTCACGGCAGTAGCGCCGGTTCGAATCCGGTCGGGGGTACTGATCCCGCAAGGGATCACCTGGAAAGCCCCCGTTGTGTAGCGGCCTAGCACGCTGCCCTCTCACGGCAGTAGCGCCGGTTCGAATCCGGTCGGGGGTACTGATCCCGCAAGGGATCGCCAGGAAGCCCCCGTTGTGTAGCGGCCTAGCACGCTGCCCTCTCACGGCAGTAGCGCCGGTTCGAATCCGGTCGGGGGTACTTCAGAGCAGGAAGCCGGTGGGCTCGCCCCATCGGCCCTTGCTTTGTGTTGGGGTATGGTGTAATTGGCAGCACGAGTGATTCTGGTTCATTTAGTCTAGGTTCGAGTCCTGGTACCCCAGCCAGAAAATGGAAGACCCCGGTTCTCCGGGGTCTTTTTGTTTGTGCACCGGGAAATGCTTCGAAGGGCCCCGCTCGACTCCGAGCGGGGCCCTTTCGGCTTTCGGTGGGGGACGGCCGGGTGGGGGAGGGGTGGGGTGGGGTGGGGGGAAAGGGACGGGTGGGGGAAGGGCCGGGTCAGCTCCGGCGCAGCGCCTCGGTGAGCCGGTTCGCGGCCTCGATGATGGCCTGGGCGTGCAGCCGGCCCGGGTGGCGGGTCAGGCGCTCGATCGGGCCGGACACCGACACCGCGGCCACCACCCGGTTGGAGGGGCCGCGGACGGGCGCGGAGACGGACGCGACGCCCGGCTCGCGCTCGCCGATCGACTGGGCCCAGCCGCGCCGCCGCACGCCGCTCAGCGCGGTGGCGGTGAAGCGGGCGCCCTGCAGACCGCGGTGGAGCCGCTCGGGCTCCTCCCACGCGAGCAGGACCTGGGCGGCCGAGCCGGCCTTCATCGGCAGGGTGCTGCCGACCGGGACGGTGTCCCGCAGGCCGGAGAGCCGCTCGGCGGCGGCTACGCAGATCCGCATCTCGCCCTGGCGGCGGTAGAGCTGTGCGCTCTCGCCGGTGACGTCGCGCAGGTGGGTCAGGACCGGGCCCGCGGTGGCGAGCAGCCGGTCCTCGCCCGCCGCGGCGGAGAGTTCGGACAGGCGGGGACCGAGGATGAAACGTCCCTGCATGTCTCTGGTGACCAGACGGTGGTGTTCGAGTGCGACGGCGAGTCTGTGGGCCGTGGGGCGCGCCAGACCGGTGGCGGCGACCAGCCCCGCCAACGTGGCGGGGCCCGACTCCAGTGCGCTCAGCACCAGAGCGGCCTTGTCGAGAACGCCGACGCCGCTAGTGTTGTCCATGCCCTAAGACTGCAGTCTCATTCCGCGAGACGCAAGTTCAATCTTTCCGGAAAAGCGCCACTCTGGATGCAGCAGCCCGGGAGACATCCAGGATGTGGCCTCCTCCGAGTGTCCGCATCGTGGACAGCGATCCGGCGTGCAGGTCGCGCGAAGCGCCCCCGGCAGGGCGGCGCAGCTTTGACCTCGACGACACGAGAAGGCCGGCAACGCGGCCGGCTGGAGGGAATCCGATGGGACGGACACTCGCAGAGAAGGTCTGGGACGACCACGTCGTGCGGCGCGCGGAGGGCGAGCCCGACCTCCTGTTCATCGACCTGCACCTGCTCCACGAGGTCACCAGCCCGCAGGCGTTCGACGGACTGCGACTGGCCGGCCGTCCGGTCCGCCGCACCGATCTGACGATCGCCACCGAGGACCACAACACCCCCACCCTGGACATCGACAAGCCGATCGCCGACCCGGTGTCCAAGGTGCAGCTGGAGACCCTGCGCCGGAACGCCGCCGAGTTCGGCGTCCGGATCCACTCGCTCGGCGACGTCGAGCAGGGCGTCGTGCACGTCGTCGGCCCGCAGCTCGGCCTGACCCAGCCCGGCATGACCGTGGTCTGCGGCGACTCCCACACCTCCACCCACGGCGCCTTCGGCGCACTGGCGTTCGGCATCGGCACCAGCCAGGTCGAGCACGTGCTGGCCACCCAGACCCTGCCGCTGGCCCCGTTCCGGACCATGGCGATCACCGTCGAGGGCGACCTGCCCGAGGGCGTCACCGCCAAGGACCTGATCCTGGCCGTCATCGCGAAGATCGGCACCGGCGGCGGCCAGGGCTACGTCCTGGAGTACCGCGGTTCGGCGATCCGGAGCCTGTCCATGGAGGCCCGGATGACCATCTGCAACATGTCGATCGAGGCCGGCGCCCGGGCCGGCATGATCGCCCCGGACGAGACCACCTTCGAGTACCTCAAGGGCCGCCCGCACGCCCCGCAGGGCGAGGACTGGGACGCCGCCGTCGCGTACTGGCGGACCCTGGTGACCGACGAGGACGCGGTCTTCGACCACGAGATCTTCATCGACGCGAGCGAGCTGAGCCCCTTCGTCACCTGGGGCACCAACCCCGGCCAGGGCGCCCCGCTGGCCTCCGACGTGCCGGACCCGGCCTCCTTCGCCGACCCGCAGGAGCGCCAGGCCGCCGAGAACGCCCTGGCGTACATGGGGCTGGAGGCCGGCACCCCGCTGCGCGAGGTCAAGGTCGACGCCGTCTTCGTCGGCTCCTGCACCAACGGCCGGATCGAGGACCTGCGGGCCGCCGCCGCCCTGGTGGAGGGCCGCCGGATCGCCGACGGCGTACGGATGCTGGTGGTCCCCGGCTCCGTCCGGGTCGCCCTGCAGGCCGTCGAGGAGGGCCTGGACAAGGTGTTCACCGCGGCCGGTGCCGAGTGGCGCCACGCGGGCTGCTCGATGTGCCTGGGCATGAACCCCGACCAGCTGGCCCCGGGCGAGCGCTGCGCCTCCACCTCGAACCGCAACTTCGAGGGACGGCAGGGCAAGGGCGGCCGCACCCACCTGGTCTCCCCGCAGGTCGCCGCCGCGACCGCCGTCCTGGGCCGCCTCGCCTCGCCCGCCGACCTGAACGCCGCCGACGCGGCGGACACCGACGTTGCCGTGGAGGCCTGAGCCATGGAGAAGTTCACCACCCACACCGGCCGGGCCGTCCCGCTGCGCCGCAGCAACGTGGACACCGACCAGATCATCCCGGCCCACTGGCTCAAGAAGGTCACCCGGTCCGGTTTCGAGGACGGGCTGTTCGAGGCCTGGCGCAAGGACGAGTCGTTCATCCTCAACCGGCCCGAGCGGCAGGGCGCCACGGTGCTGGTGGCCGGCCCCGAGTTCGGCACCGGCTCCTCCCGCGAGCACGCCGTCTGGGCGCTGCAGAACTACGGCTTCCACGCGGTCATCTCGTCGCGCTTCGCCGACATCTTCCGGGGCAACTCCCTGAAGAACGGCCTGCTGACGGTCGTGCTGCCGCAGGAGACCGTGGAACGGCTCTGGGTGCTCACCGAGAGTGACCCTTCGGCCGAGATCACCGTCGACCTGGAGGCGCGCGAAGTGCGGGCCGAAGGCGTCACCGCGGCCTTCGAACTGGACGACAACGTCCGGTGGCGGCTGCTCAACGGCCTGGACGACATCAGCATCACGCTGCAGAACGAGGCCGACATCGCGGCCTTCGAGGCGACCCGTCCGGCCTTCAAGCCCCGTACTCTGCCGGTCGCCTGAGTTCCCCTCAGAACAAGCATTCTGACGATCCGCCGCGTGGCCCGCGCCCCCCTCGGGGGGGCCGGGCCATCCGTCGTTCCGGAGCACGAGTTAGCGCCGGGGCCCGCCCCGGATTGCCCATTTGGCTTTGCGGAAGAGGGCCCCGCGCAAGTACAACTGCGGGTAGATGGCACAATCAGTACATGCACCGGCACCATGAACCTCCGTACGCGGGCGGCGAACCCGCGGCTGAGGACTCCATGGGCCGGCCATCCGAACGCCGAATTGACGATCGGCCGGACGTCACCTCCGCGCCAGCTGAGGGGCCGGACGACCAGGAAGTCGCAGCGCTCTACGCGCTCGTGGCCGAGCGGTTGAAGCAAGCTCACGCCCGCGTGCATGCGCTGAACGTGTCTGCCGATGCAAAGACCGCTCTCACCCGTCAACTCCTCATCGTCACCGAGACCGCCAAGCGCGATCTTCCGGAGGCGGCAAGGCGGTTGAGTCGCTTTGTACATGACCTCGACGAGGGGCGCCCGCCGCTCGGCTGAGGTCGCCGACGCGCAAATCCATTGCGACACTAGGGTGATTCGCGCGTTTGGTAATTGAAAGTCCGCAGATACATACCTAACGTGCGAAAAGAACGGATGGAATCATCCGGCGCTCGTTTCCGAAGGGGAAGACGTGAACAAGGCTCAGCTTGTCGAAGCGGTGGCCGAGCAGCTGGGCGGTCGCAAGGCTGCCGCAGAGGCCGTCGACGCAGTGCTCGACACCATGGTCCGTGCCGTCGTGGCCGGCGACCGGGTTTCGGTCACCGGCTTCGGCACCTTCGAGAAGGTGGAGCGCTCCGCGCGCTTCGCCCGCAACCCGCAGACCGGCGAGCGGGTCAAGGTCAAGAAGACCTCGGTGCCGCGCTTCCGCCCGGGCCAGGGCTTCAAGGACCTGGTCAGCGGCAGCAAGAAGCTGCCGAAGGAGGGCCCCTCGGTGAAGAAGGCCCCCAAGGGCTCCCTCACCCCGGGCAAGAGCGGCGTCGCCGCCACCCCGGCCGCCAAGCGCGCCGCCACCAAGCGTGCCGCCACCGCTGCCGCCGCCGCTCCGGCCACCAAGAAGGCCGCCGCCAAGAAGACGGCCACCACGGCTGCCGCCAAGAAGACCACGGCCACCACCGCGAAGAAGGCGGCCACCGCCAAGAAGGCCGCGGCGAAGACCACCGTCGCGAAGACCACCGCCGCCAAGAAGACCACGGCGGCCGCGACCAAGAAGACGGCCGCTGCCAAGAAGGCGACCACCACGGCTGCCGCCAAGAAGACCACGGCCACCGCCAAGAAGGCGACCGCCACGGCCAAGAAGACGGCTCCGGCGAAGAAGACCGCCACCCGCAAGACCACCGCGCGCAAGACCACTGCCAAGTAGGTCCCGTGCGACCGTCCTCGGACGGCCTTCGGCGAAGAGCCGCGACACCCCTCCCGTGAACGCACGGAGACCGGGCGCCGCGGCTCTTCGGGTTTCCGGGCGCTCGGTCAGGATTCGACGGCGTGCGGCTGGACCGGGCGGTCGTGGCCGCGGGACCGGACGGTCGGTGGTGGAAGCAACCCGGCGGGCGGGCGCCCCGCGGGCGTCAGTGCCCGGCGGGGTCGGGGAAGGTCTGCAGCGTCACGAAGACCACCCGGCGGGCCTCGCCGGTGCCCTCGGTGCGGATCCGCACCCGCTGGCCGGGGCGCAGCAGCCGCAGGCCGCCGGCGTCGAAGGCGGCCGCGTCGAACGGCACCGGGGTCCCGTCGTCGAGCAGCACGGAGCCGGCCCGGGTGGCGGGGTCGAAGGTGAACGCGGTGGCCTGCATGTCAGCAGCATAGCGAGCAGGTCGCTGCGCCCCCGGGAGCAGGACCGGGGACGGCGCGGTAGCGGCGCCGGAGCGGGGTCGGTCCGCGGGCCGGGACAGACAAGAGGGGCGGCAGCCGGACGGCATCAGGGCGGGCTCAGGGCGACGTCAGGGCGGGCTCAGACGGGCGAACAGCGTGCTGGTGTGCGGGCCGAGGCCGAGCGCCGCGGCCTCGCCGAGGTCCGCACCGGTGTCGACGTCCCGGCGCACCGACTCCACGTCCGCGAGGCGCAGTTCGAGGGCCCCGCCGGCCGCGTGCCGGGCGCGCGAGCCGTCCCCGAAGGCGGGGGAGAGCGGACGCCCCGGGGTGCAGGCGAGCAGGGTGGTGCCGAGGCCGGGGGAGTCCGGCAGGAAGGCCCGGCCGTCCGGCGGCACCGCGCCCAGCACCCGGGCCAGTTCGGCCGGACGCAGGGCCGGCAGGTCTGCCGAGAGGACGGCCAGCGGGGCCGCCGGGGCGAGGGCCAGGGCGGTCGACGCGCCGTGCGCCAGCGCCCGGTTGAGGCCGCCACCGGGCTCGTCGGCGACCACCAGCGCGCCCAGCGCGGCCAGCCGGGCACCGGCCACCGCGTCGCGGGTCACCACCAGGACGCGGTCGACGCCCGGGGTGGCCAGCGCGGCGCCGACGGTGTCGAGCGCGAAGGACATCGCCAGGTCGGCCCGGTGCGGTCCGGCGTAGGGGGCGAGTCTGCTCTTCGCCTGCGCGAGCGGCTTGAGTGGCAGCACCAGCGACCAGCCGGCGGTGGGTGCGGCGGGCGCGACGGGCCCGCTGGGGCGTACGGTGTCCTGGGTCATCGGCGTCATTGTGTCGCCGGTCCCGGAGCCCTCGCCAGGCCGTCCGAACTGTGCGGACGTGCGTTTGATCACGCCGGCCCGGCGGGTTGGCGCGGCCGCTCGACAGCCGGTGAGCGGGCGGGCGACACTGTTCGGCGCCCGTGGCCCGGGCACCGCTGGCACCGGTGCGCGGCCCCGGGAGGCCATGACCGCGGCACTCCACGTGCCGCATCGGATGAGAAGGAGCTGGGGTGGCCCGCCGCTCGTACGCCAAGTTCGGCAACGCCGACTACGGCATCTGGTACCGCTTCGCGGCCGTGCTGGTGAAGCCGGTGACGACCGCCCTGGTGAAGCCCGACTGGCGCGGCTGGGAGCACATTCCCAAGGAAGGCGGCTTCATCGCCGCGGTGAACCACAATTCGATCATCGACCCGGTGATCTACGCGCACTGGCAGTACAACAGCGGTCGCCCGCCGCGAATTCTCGGCAAGTCCTCGTTGTTCTCCATTCCCTTCATCGGATTCATGCTGCGCAAGACCGGTCAGATTCCGGTGTTCCGCGAGTCGACCGACGCGGCGCAGGCCTTCCGGGCCGCGATCGACGCCGTCGACGGCGGCCAGTGCGTGCAGTTCTACCCGGAGGGAACGCTCACCCGGGACCCGGACCTGTGGCCGATGACCGGCAAGAGCGGTGTCGCCCGGGTCGCGCTGATGACCGGCGCGCCGGTCATCCCGGTCGCCCACTGGGGCGCGCACGAGATCATCCCGCCGTACGGCCGGCCCGGGTACGGGAAGGGCAAGTTCAACCTCTTCCCGCGCCACCGGGTGACCGTCGCGGCCGGTCCGGCGGTGGACCTGAGCAAGTACCAGGGGCAGGAGCTCACCTCCCAGGTGCTCGCGGACGCGACCGAGGACATCATGACGGCGATCACCGCCGTGCTGGCCGAGGTCCGCGGCGAGCAGCCGCCGGCCGAGCGCTACGACATGCGCAAGGCCGCCCGCGAGCGCGCCGCCGTGGCGCTGGCCGAGCGCCGGCGTGCCAAGGGCGAGCGCGGCAAGGGCACCGAGGAGGCCGGCAAGTGACCCGCTGCGCCGTGATGGGGACCGGCTCCTGGGGCACCGCGTTCGCGATGGTGCTCGCCGACGCCGGCTGCGAGGTCGTGCTGTGGGCCCGCCGCCAGGAGCTGGTGGACGCCGTCAACTCCACGCACGAGAACCCGGACTACCTGCCGGGCGTCCGGCTGCCCGACTCGGTGCGGGCCACCACCGACGCCGCCGAGGCGCTGGCCGGCGCCGACTTCGCGGTCCTGGTGGTGCCCTCGCAGACGCTGCGCGACAACCTGGCCGCCTGGACGCCGCTGATCGAGCCGCAGACCGTGCTGGTCAGCCTGATGAAGGGAATCGAACTCGGCACCGCCAAGCGGATGAGCGAGGTGATCGACGAGGTCACCAAGGTCGGCCCGGAGCGCGTCGCGGTGGTCAGCGGGCCCAATCTGGCCAAGGAGATCGCCAACCGGCAGCCCGCGGCCAGTGTCGTCGCCTGCACGGACGAGGCGGTGGCCAAGCGCCTTCAGGCGGCCTGCCACACGCCGTACTTCCGGCCGTACACCAACACCGACGTGGTGGGCTGCGAACTCGGCGGCGCGGTCAAGAACGTGATCGGCCTGGCGGTCGGCATGGCGGCCGGCATGGGGCTCGGCGACAACACCAAGGCGACGCTGATCACCCGCGGGCTGGCCGAGACCACCCGGCTCGGCGAGGTGCTGGGTGCCGACCCGCACACCTTCGCGGGGCTCGCCGGGATGGGCGACCTGGTCGCCACCTGCTCCTCGCCGCTGTCCCGCAACAACACCTTCGGCATGAACCTGGGCCGGGGCATGTCGCTCGCGGAGACCATCGCGGCCACCCGGCAGACCGCCGAGGGCGTCAAGTCCTGCGAGTCGGTGCTGGACCTGGCCCGGCGCAACGGCGTCGACATGCCGATCGTCGAGGCCGTGGTGGACGTCGTGCACAACGGGCGGCCGACCCAGGAGGCGCTGCAGACGCTGATGTCGCGCTCGGCGAAGGCGGAGCGGCGGCGCTGACGGCCCGGGCGGCGGGGGCCACCGGGGCGGTTGACGTCCCGGAAACACGTCGCACGGTAGTCTCAAACCCGATATGAGCATCGAACAGTCCTCCCCGAACCCGTCCGCCCCGAAGCCGCGCGTCGCACTGGTCTTCGGCGGGCGCAGCTCCGAGCACGCCATCTCGGTCTCCACCGCGGGCAGTGTGCTCAGGGCGATCGACCGCGACAAGTACGACGTGCTGCCGATCGGCATCACGCACGAGGGCCGCTGGGCGCTGACCAGCGACGAGCCGGCCCGGATGGCCATCACCGACGGCAAGCTGCCGGACGTGGCACACGTCGCCGAGTCCGTCGACGCGCAGGTCGCGCTGCCGGTCGCGCCGGGCAACCGGGAGGTGCTGCTCAGCGAGCCGGGCAGCGCGCCCAAGGCCCTCGGCGAGGTCGACGTGGTGTTCCCGCTGCTGCACGGCCCCTGGGGCGAGGACGGCACCCTGCAGGGCCTCCTGGAGCTCTCCGGCGTCCCCTACGTCGGCAACGGCGTGCTGGCCAGCGCGGCCGGCATGGACAAGGAGTTCGCCAAGCGGATCCTGGCCTCGCACGGTCTGGGGGTCGGCCACTACACCATCGTGCGTCCGCGCGAGTGGGAGACCGAGGCGGGCCGCGCGGCGGTGCGCGAGCGGGTGGCCGAGCTGGGCCTGCCGGTGTTCGTGAAGCCCTGCCGGGCCGGCTCCAGCATCGGCATCACCAAGGTCAAGGACCTGGCCGACCTCGACGCCGCGATCGAGGAGGCCCGTCGCCACGACCCCAAGCTGATCATCGAGGCCGGCGTGACCGGCCGCGAGATCGAGTGCGGCGTGCTGGAGTTCGAGGACGGCCCGCGGGCCAGCGTGGCCGGCGAGGTCCTGGTCGGCGAAGGCTTCGACTTCTACGACTTCGAGGCCAAGTACATCGACTCCTCCGACGTGCAGATCCCGGCGAAGCTCACCGCCGACGAGCTCGCCGAGATCCAGCGCCAGGCGGTCGAGGCCTTCGAGGCGCTCGGCTGCGAGGGCCTGGCCCGGGTGGACTTCTTCCTGCTGGAGGACGGCACCTGGATGATCAACGAGATCAACACCATGCCCGGCTTCACCCCGATCTCGGCCTACCCGAAGATGTGGGAGGCCAGCGGGGTCTCGTACCCGGAGCTGATCGACCGGCTGCTGCAGACGGCGATGCGCCGCTCGACCGGCCTGCGCTAGCGGTCCCTTACGGCGGAGGGCGGGCCGGGAGCTCCCGGCCCGCCCTCCGTACGTCGGTACGGCCCGGCTCAGCCGGGGATGTTGGCCTTGACCAGCGGGGTCAGCGCGGCGGCCGGGTCGAAGGGGTTCCGTGCGGCCCCGGACGGGACGGTCACCTCGACGTAGGCGGCGCGCATGGTCGCCACGAAGCGGTAGCCGCCGTCGTCGAGCTTCTGCGACCACCAGGTGAGGTCGTCGACGGTCGGGGACCAGTCCTTGGCGTGCTCCCCGTTCAGCTGCTCCGGCCGGTCGACGCCGCAGCGCATGACCGTCCGGGGCGAGCTGTCCCAGACGGCCACGTAGGGCGAGGCTGGCGACGGGTCCTTGCGGGCGTGCCCGAGCAGCTCCTGCGGCAGCGCGGCGGCCAGGGCCCGGCAGTAGTCGGCGGCCTTGCCGCTCGGCTCCGGCACCTCGATCTTCCCGTCGGCCGGGCCCCAGCTGCCGACCAGCACGACGACCGTGCAGGTCAGCGCGACGGGCAGGGCCAGCCAGCGGATCGGTGCCGGCAGGGCGGTCAGCGCCTTCGGGACGCGGAGTTCTCTGGCCACCCGCCGATGGTAGCCGGGCCCTACGCGGAGCCGGGGCTAGAGGTGGACCACCGGACAGGTCAGGGTGCGGGTGATGCCCTCGACCTTCTGGACCTGGGCCACGACCATGCGGCCGAGCTCGTCGACGGTCTCGGCCTCGGCCTTGACGATGACGTCGTAGGGGCCGGTGACGTCCTCGGCGGTGAGCACGCCGGGGATCTCGGAGATCAACTCGGCCACCGCGGTGGCCTTTCCAACTTCGGTCTGGATCAGGATGTATGCCTGTACCACGAGGACCTCCCGGCGGCCGGTTACGGGGATCGCCGCCGTGGTCGCCCGGTCAGGCGTCGGGATGGAACGGGCTCAACGGCAGTCTGATCACCACGCTACCGCGCAGCGGGCCGGGGAGGGGAGACTTCGGCACCCCCGAAGGGCGTACGCTGCGCGCGGGGGAGCGCGACGGGGACCGGAACGGATGACAGCGCCATCCGGAATGAAAGGCGAGAGGACGGCAGATGCAGGGGACCGTGGGCGAGCTCGGCGAGTTCGGCCTCATCAGGGAGCTGACCGCCCGGGTACCGCTCACCGATGCGGTCGACCTCGGCCCGGGTGACGACGCCGCGGTGGTGCGGGCACCGGACGGCCGGGTGGTGGCGACCACGGACGTCCTGATCGAGAACCGGCACTTCCGCCGGGACTGGTCGACCGCCTACGACGTGGGCCGCAAGGCGGCCGCCCAGAACCTCGCCGACGTGGCCGCGATGGGGGCGGTGCCGACCGCGATACTGCTCGGCCTGGTCGCCCCCGCCGACCTGCCGACCACGTGGGCGACCGAGCTGATGGACGGGCTGCGCGACGAGTGCCAGGTCGCCGGGGCGACGGTGGTCGGCGGTGACGTGGTGCGCGGCGACACCGTCACGCTGGCCATCACGGCGCTCGGCGACCTGCAGGGGCGTGCGGCGGTGACGCGCTCCGGGGCGCAGGTCGGCGACGTGGTCGCGGTGACCGGCTGGCTGGGCTGGTCGGCCGCCGGGCTGACCGTGCTGCAGCGCGGCTTCCGCTCCCCGCGCGCCTTCGTCGAGGCGCACCGGCGGCCCGAACCGCCGTACCACGCGGGCCCGGCGGGGGCCGAGTTGGGCGCGACCTCGATGATCGACGTGAGCGACGGACTGGTCGCCGACCTCGGCCACGTGGCCCGGGCCAGCGAGGTGGACATCGACCTGAAGGCCGCGGACTTCGACGTCCCGGCGCAGATGGCGGACATCGGCCAGGCCGTCGGGGTGGACCCGCTGGTCTGGGTGCTCTCCGGCGGCGAGGACCACGCGATCGTGGCGACCTTCCCGCGCGGGGTCCAACTCCCGGCCCGCTGGCGGGTGGTGGGCGAGGTGACCGGCCGGCCGACGGGCAGCCGGAGCGGCCGGGTCACCGTGGACGGCGCGCCCTGGGACCGGGTCGGCGGCTGGGACCACTTCGCGGAGTGAGCCGGCCCGCCCGCCCCCGGGCGATCGGGAACCGGCGCCGCCGACCGCCCGGTACCGGCGCGCCCGCCGGCCCGGGGCGGCGTCGCCGACCGGCGTACGGCGTACGGCTGATGGGCACTGGACGCCGTCGCGGCAGATGACGCCCAGGGCGTGCGGCGGACGGGATTCGGGGGTGTGTTTTGCGTAGGCTTGCGGCATCCGAGCCCGCCCGCCACCACACCGTCCGGCGCGGGTGGCCCGAACCACTGCGAGCGGGAGCACACCTGACATGCGCATCGGTGTACTGACCAGCGGCGGCGACTGCCCCGGCCTCAACGCGGTGATCCGTTCGGTGGTGCACCGGGGTACGGACGTTCACGGCGACGAGATCGTCGGCATCCTGGACGGGTTCCTCGGCCTGATCGAGAGCCGGACCCGGACGGTCTCGCACGACGACGTCACCGGGCTGCTCACCCTCGGCGGCACCATCCTGGGCTCCGCCCGCGTGCGGCGCGACCGGATCGCCTGGGCGGTGGAGAACGCGAAGGTGCTGGCCCGGGACATCGGCATCGACGCGCTGATCGCGATCGGCGGCGAGGGGACGCTGACCGCCGCGAAGCTGTTCAGCGACGCCGGACTGCCGGTGGTGGGGGTGCCGAAGACCATCGACAACGACATCGACGCCACCGACGTCACCTTCGGCTTCGACACCGCGGTGCACGTCGCGACCGAGGCGATCGACCGGCTGAAGACCACCGCCGAGTCCCACCAGCGGGTCATGGTGGTCGAGTTGATGGGCCGGCACACCGGGTGGATCACCCTCACCGCGGGCATGGCCGGCGGAGCGCACGGCATCCTCATCCCGGAGAAGCCGTTCGACATCGAGGCGGTGGCGCGGATGGTCGAGGACCGCTTCGCCCGCGGCAAGAAGTTCGCCATCATCGCCGTCGCCGAGGGCGCCACCCCGATGCCCGGCACCATGCGCTTCGACCACGGCGCGGTCGACCAGTACGGCCACCGGACCTTCGGCGGGATCGGCAACCGGCTCGCCCACGAGCTGGAGAACCTGCTCGGCAAGGAGGCCCGTCCGGTCATCCTCGGCCACACCCAGCGCGGCGGCACCCCGACCGCCTACGACCGGGTGCTCGCCACCCGCTTCGGCTGGCACGCGGTGGAGGCCGTCCACCAGGGCGCGTTCGGGCACTTCACCGCGCTGCGCCGGACCGGGATCGAGCTGCTGCCGATCGGCGACGCGGTGACCCGGCTGAAGACGGTGCCGGAGGGCCGCTGGGTGGAATCCGAAGCCGTGCTCTGAATCCGCGCAGGTAGGTTGGGGCCATGGTCCTCCCCCCTCGCACCCCCGGCGCCTCCGCCGCACCCCCGCGCGTGCTCACCATCGCCGGCTCCGACTCCGGCGGCGGCGCCGGCATCCAGGCCGACCTCAAGGCGATGCTCGCCCTCGGCGTGCACGGCATGAGCGTGATCACCGCCGTCACCGCGCAGAACTCGCTCGGCGTCCAGGGCTACTGGGAACTGCCCGCCGAGGCCGTCCGCGCACAGTTCCGCAGCGTGGTGGACGACATCGGGGTGCAGGCCGTGAAGACCGGCATGCTCGCCTCGATCGAGCTGGTCGAGACCGTCTCGGAGCTGCTGGCCGGGGTGGATGCCCCGGTCGTGGTCGACCCGGTCGGCGTCTCCAAGCACGGTGACGCGCTGCTGGCCGCCGAGGCCGTCGGCACCGTCCGCGAGAAGCTGCTGCCGGTCGCCACCCTGGCCACCCCCAACCTGCACGAGGTGACGCAGCTCACCGGCCGGACCGTCGAGGACGAGGGGCAGATGCTGGACGCCGCCAAGGCGCTGCTCGACCTCGGTCCGCGCTGGGTGCTGGTCAAGGGCGGCCACCTGGAGGGCGAGGCCGCCGACCTGCTGTACGGCGGGCCGGAGGAGATCCACTGGTACCGGGCGCCGCGCTATGACAACCGGCACACCCACGGCACCGGCTGCACGCTGGCCAGCTCGATCGCGGCCGGCCTGGCCAAGGGCGAGCCGCTGCCGGAGGCGGTGGGCTCGGCCAAGGAGTACATCACCGGTGCGATCGCCGGCGGCTTCGCGCTGGGCGCCGGGATCGGGCCGGTCGACCACGCCTGGCGCTGGCGCTGAGGGGTCCGGAAAGCCGAGGAGTCCGGAAGCCGAGGAGTCCCGGAAGCCGAGGAGTCCCGGAAAACAGTCGTGGGCGGGCCCCTGGAGAGGGTCCGCCCACCACCGGTGAGTCCGGAATACGGCGTTGCCGGCCGTGGAAACAGCGAAGCCGGCCCATCCGAGGATGAACCGGCTCACTGGAGGACCGGCATGCCGGTCTGCGCGTCAGCGCGAGACCTTACCGGCCTTGATGCACGAGGTGCAGACGTTGAGCCGCTTCGGCGTCCGCCCAATCACAGCGCGCACCGTCTGGATGTTGGGGTTCCAACGACGGGGGGTACGGCGGTGAGAGTGGGAGATGCTGTTGCCGAAGCCCGGCCCCTTGCCGCAGACGTCGCAGTTGGCAGCCACAGGAGTCACTCCAAGACTTCAGATCAGATACTTTCGAAAACCCCGCCCACCCACCGGAGCACTCACGTGAACCAGACCGGACAAGGGGGTGAGCCTGGACGGTTCCAGGCAACCGGAAGAGCATACAACGCTTGCTTCCGTCCCACGAAACTACCATGACCGGCCGAGTGATCGCTCGGGCCGCCGGTCCGGACGGCCCACCCCGCCCCGCCCCCGATAGCCTGCCGGTATCACCCCTCGCCGCCGCCTCGAAGGTGCTGCCGCCCCCCACGGGCCGTCGCGGCGTCCCATCCGGAGGAGACCTGGTGCTGCACACGCTCGACGCGCCGGCCGTGCGCAGCTGGTGCCAGCTCGCCCTGCGCGCGCTCGGCCAGGCCCGCGAGGAGATCGACGCGCTCAACGTCTATCCCGTCCCGGACGGCGACACCGGCACCAACCTCTACCTGACCGTCGAGTCCGCCGCCGCCGAGGTGGAGAGCCGCTTCGCCGACCCCGCCGCCGACCCGGCCCCCGGACTGGCGGACGCGGTCCGGGCGATGGCCCGCGGCGCGCTGGTGGGCGCCCGCGGCAACTCCGGCGTGATCCTCGCCCAGTGGCTGCGCGGCACCGCCGAGACGCTGGCCGAGGGCGGCGGCGCCGAACAGCTGCGGGCCGCCCTGCAGCGGGCCGCCGACTCCGCCTACCAGGCCGTCGCGGAGCCCGTCGAGGGCACCCTGCTGACCGTGGCCCGGGTCGCCGCCCGGGAGGCCGTCCGGGCCGGGGACGGGCTCGCGCAGGTCGCCGACACCGCCTACCGGGCCGCCCGGGACGCCCTGCGGCACACCCCGGAGCAGCTCGCCGTGCTCGCCGAGAACGGCGTCGTGGACGCCGGCGGGCGGGGCCTGGTCGCCGTCCTCGGCGCGCTCGCCGACGCCGTCGCCGGGCAGCAGCCGATGGGGCCGGTCGCGCTGCGCGGGGACGTCCGGGCCGTGGCGGGCTGCGAGGCGCACGTCCGCCCACCCGCCGCCCGCCACCACCCTTCGCTCGGATCGCTGCGCGATGCCCCCTTCGCCGCCGCCCGCCCGCACTATTCGCTCGGATCGCTGCGCGATGCCCCCTCCGTGGGCCCCGGCCACCCCGCGTTCGAGGTCATCTACCTGCTGGACGCCCCCGACGAGGCGCTCCCCGTGCTGCGCGAGCGGCTCGGCGCGCTCGGCGACTCCCTGGTGGTCGGTGGCGGCGACGGCCTGTGGAGCGTGCACGTCCACGTGGACGACGCGGGCGCCGCCGTGGAGGCCGGGGTCGAGGCCGGGCGCCCGCACCGGATCCGGATCACGCACTTCGCCGAGGCCGCCGCCAGGGCCGGCACCGCCACCGAGCGCGGCGAGCGCGAGGAGCGGGCGCGCGCGGTGCTCTCGGTGGTCTCCGGCGAGGGCCTGGCCGAGCTGTGCGAGCAGGCCGGCGCCGTCGTCCTGCACGCCGACCCGGACCGGCCGCCGGCCAGCGCCGAACTCGCCGCCGCCGTCCGCCGCTCGGCCGCCCGCGAGGTCGTCCTGCTGCTCAACGACCCGGAGCTGCGCGCCGCCGCCGGCGCCGCGGCCGACCAGTTGCGCGAGGAGGGCGTCCGGATCGCCGTGCTGCCCACCCGCTCGCCGGTGCAGGGCCTGGCGGCGCTCGCGGTGCACGAGGGCGGCCGCCGTTTCGACGAGGACGTGGTCGCCATGACCTCCGCCGCCGGGGCCACCCGGTACGCCGAACTCGCCGTCGCCGAGGGGGAGTCCTGGACGATGGCCGGGGTCTGCCAGGCCGGGGACGTGCTCGGGTTGATCGACGGCGACGTCGCGGTGATCGGCACCGGCCTGGAGGAGGTCGGCGCGAGCGTGCTGGACCGGATGCTCGGCGCGGGCGGCGAACTCGTCACCCTGGTCCTGGGCGACGGCACCGACGAGGCGCTGGCCGAACGGCTGGTCGCGCACGTGCGGCACGGGCGGCCCGAGGTGGACGCGGTGGTGTTCCACGGCGGGCAGGAGTCGGCGCCGCTGCTCATCGGCGTGGAGTAGCGGCCCGTCCGGGCGCGGCGGCGGGCGGCGCGAGGCCCGGTTCGTCGGTCCCGTGGTGTAAACAGGGCCCTGATGGGCGCTCTCGATGAACCACTGACCAAACTCGTCGGCGACCGCACCGCGAAGGTGCTCGCCGACAGCCTCAAGCTGCGCACGGTCGGGGACCTGCTGCACCACTATCCGCGCCGCTACGTCGAGCGCGGCCAGCTCACCAGCCTGGACGACCTGGAGATCGACGAGCACGTCACCGTGCTGGCCCGGATCGAGAAGGTCACCCTGATCCCGTTCCGCGGCCGCAAGGGCGACCGCCTGGAGGTCGTCGTCACCGACGGCCGCAGCCGGCTCTCGCTGGTCTTCTTCAACCAGGGCTGGCGGCAGAAGGAGCTCAAGGCCGGCGCCCAGGGCCTGTTCGCGGGCAAGGTCGGCGTCTTCAACCGCAGCCGCCAGCTGGTCTCGCCCGACTACCAGCTGCTCGACGAGGAGGCCGGCTCCGACGCCGCGAAGCAGTTCGCCGGCCGGCTGATCCCGGTGTACGGCGCCAGCGCGCAGATGCCCAGCTGGAAGCTGTCGATCTGCATCGAGACCGCGCTCACCAAGCACCTCGGCGACGTTGGCGAACCGCTGCCCGCCGAACTGCGCGAGCGCCACGACCTGATCCCGCTGCCCGAGGCGCTGGAGCTGATCCACCGCCCGCGCAGCCAGGCCGACCGCGAGCGCGCCCAGAGCCGGCTGCGCTGGGACGAGGCCTTCGTCCTCCAGGTCGCCCTGGCCCAGCGCCGGGCCGCGGACTCCGCACTGCCCGCCAAGCCGCGCAAGGCCCGGGCGGGCGGCCTGCTGGATGCCTTCGACGCCCGGCTGCCGTTCACCCTCACCGAGGGCCAGCAGAAGGTCTCCGCCGAGATCGCCGCCGACCTGGCCACCGAGCACCCGATGCACCGGCTGCTCCAGGGCGAGGTCGGCTCCGGGAAGACGCTGGTCGCGCTGCGGGCGATGCTCGCCGTGGTGGACGCGGGCGGCCAGGCCGTGCTGCTCGCGCCCACCGAGGTGCTCGCCCAGCAGCACCACCGCTCGATCGTCGAGATGATGGGGGACCTCGCCGAGGGCGGCATGCTCGGCGGCTCCGAGCACGCCACCCGGGTGGTGCTGCTGACCGGCTCGATGGGCACCGCCGCGCGCCGCCAGGCGCTGCTGGACATGGTCTGCGGGGACGCCGGGCTCGCCATCGGCACCCACGCGCTGATCGAGGACAAGGTCGAGTTCCAGGACCTCGGCCTGGTGGTGGTCGACGAGCAGCACCGCTTCGGCGTCGAACAGCGGGACGCGCTGCGCGCCAAGGGGCAGCAGCCGCCGCACCTGCTGGTGATGACGGCCACCCCGATCCCGCGCACCGTCGCGATGACCGTCTTCGGGGACCTGGAGACCTCCGTCCTGGACCAGCTGCCGGCCGGCCGTTCGCCGATCTCCACCCACGTCGTCCCCGCGCTGGAGAAGCCCAACTTCCTCACCCGGGCCTGGGAGCGCGTCCGCGAGGAGGTCGACAAGGGCCACCAGGCGTACGTGGTCTGCCCCCGGATCGGGGACGAGGAGCCCGCAGCCGATCCGAAGGCCGCGAAGAAGAAGCGGAAGGCGGCCGAGGAGGACTTCGAGGAGGTCGCCGACGCCGGCGCCGCGAGCGACGAACGGCGGCCCCCGCTCTCCGTGGTGGAGACCGCGGAGAAGCTGGTCAAGGGGCCGCTCGCCGGTCTGCGGGTGGAGATCCTGCACGGCCGGCTGGCGCCCGACGCCAAGGACGACGTGATGCGCCGGTTCGCCGCGGGGGAGGTGGACGTGCTGGTCGCCACCACCGTCATCGAGGTCGGCGTCAACGTCCCCAACTCCACCGCGATGGTCATCATGGACGCCGACCGCTTCGGCGTCTCCCAGCTCCACCAGCTGCGCGGCCGGGTCGGCCGCGGCAGCGCACCGGGCCTTTGCCTGCTGGTCAGCGAGATGCCCGGCGGCAGCCCCGCCCGCGCCCGGCTGGACGCGGTGGCCGGCACCCTGGACGGCTTCGAGCTCTCCCGGATCGACCTCGAACAGCGCCGCGAGGGCGATGTGCTGGGCCAGGCGCAGTCCGGGGTGAAGTCCTCGCTCAAGGTGCTCTCGGTGCTGGAGGACGAGGAGGTCATCCTCACCGCGCGGACCGAGGCCACCCGGCTGGTCGCCGAGGACCCGGAGCTGGCCGCTCACCCGGAGCTGCGCACCGCCCTGGAGAGCCTGCTCGACGAGGACCGCGCGGCCTACATGGAGAAGGGCTGAGCGGCCCCTCGGACGAGCCGGATTGTCAGACCCCCGGGAGAGAATGAAGGTGTTCAGGGCGCACCTCCAAGGTGCGTACCTGGCACGACACTTGGGGGTCCTGCCATGGCATTCCGTCATCTCAACGAGCTCCCGCTGGGCGACAAGGTCTTCCGGATCGAACTCGCCAGCGACGACGACCGCGAGGTCACCCTCACCCTCACCGGCTGGCGCGAGGGGGCGGCGGCCGCGCCGCTCGCCTCGGGCAAGCTCCGTCTGCCGGTCGAGGACGTCGCCTCGCTGCGGATCGCGCTGAACCGCGCGCTGCGCGCGCTGGCGATCGTCGCCGACGTCTCCGAGCCCATCCCCGACCGCGACGTGCTGCGCGAGCTGTACCCCGGCCACGGCGCCCCCTGGGTGCCGCAGCACGAGGAGGAGCTGGTCCGGCGCTTCCACGACGGCGAGACCGTCGCCCGGATCGCCGCCCGCTTCGGCCGTACGCCCGACTCCGTCCGGACCAAGCTGCGCGAGCTCGGGCACGACCCGCGCCGCCCCGAGTTCTGCCCGCC
Source organism: Kitasatospora sp. NPDC085464 (assembly GCF_044541955.1). Taxonomy (NCBI): domain Bacteria; kingdom Bacillati; phylum Actinomycetota; class Actinomycetes; order Kitasatosporales; family Streptomycetaceae; genus Kitasatospora; species Kitasatospora sp. NPDC085464. The sequence continues at coordinate 73,462 of NZ_JBITTM010000038.1, read as the reverse complement.
CGACGGCTGCCTGTCCTGGTCCCGCTACGCCTCGCCGGCCCTCCTCGGCGGGTCGGTCCCGGGCCAGTCGGTGGGTTCCGAGGCGAGCTGACCACCCGAGTGCGCGGGTGCGGCCCGGTGGAGCCGTCCACCGGGCCGCACCCGCTCGGTGTGGGGCCGGTGCGGCGGGCGGGATAGCGTGGTCGGGCAGCGACGAAAGGACCTCCCACCACCATGACCCGCGTGATCGCCGGGGCGGCCGGCGGCCGCCGGCTGGCCGTACCGCCCGGCCGGGGCACCCGACCGACCTCCGACAAGGCCCGCGAGGCGATGTTCTCCACCCTGGAGGCGCTGCGCGGCACGGTGCACGGGGCCCGGATGCTCGACCTGTTCGGCGGATCGGGCGCGGTCGGGCTGGAGGCGCTGTCGCGCGGCGCCGAGCACGTCCTGCTGGTCGAGGCGGACAACCAGGCGGCCCGGGTGATCCGGGAGAACGTCCGCACGCTCGGCCTCCCGGGTGCCGAGGTGCGGGCCGCGAAGGCGGAGAAGGTGATCGCCGGGCCGCCCCCGCAGAGCCCGTACGACCTTGTGTTCCTCGACCCGCCGTACGCCGTGACGGACGCGGAACTCCGCGAGATGCTGATCACACTCCTGGCCGGGGGCTGGCTGGCGGAGGACACACTCGTCACCGTGGAGCGCAGCACCCGCGGCGGCGAGTTCGACTGGCCCGGGGGTTTCGAGGGACTGCGCTCCCGCCGCTACGGCGAGGGCACGCTCTGGTACGGTCGCGCCGCCGCGGCCGACCAGCAGGAGTAGCGGGCCGCGGGCCCGCAAGAGCCGTCACCCCACGAGGGAGCACACACGCCATGCGCCGAGCCGTCTGCCCCGGGTCGTTCGACCCGATCACCAACGGTCACCTGGACATCATCGAGCGGGCCTCGAAGCTCTACGACGTGGTGCATGTCGCGGTCGCGATCAACCGGAACAAGCAGGGCATGTTCACCATCGAGGAGCGGATCGAGCTCATCGAGGAGACCACCGCCAAGTACGGCAACATCGTGGTCGAGTCGCACCTCGGCCTGCTGGTGGACTTCTGCCGGGAGCGCGGCATCCCGGCGATCGTCAAGGGCCTGCGCGCCGTCAGCGACTTCGACTACGAGCTGCAGATGGCCCAGATGAACCACGGGCTGACCGGCGTCGAGACGCTGTTCCTGCCGACCTCGCCGACCTACAGCTTCCTCTCCTCGACGCTGGTCAAGGAGGTCGCCTCGTACGGCGGCGACGTCTCGCACCTGCTGCCCGAGACGGTGCACCGCCGGCTGGTCGAGCGGATCGCGGAGCGCAAGGCCGAGCAGTAGGCGGAGCGGTGGGCGGCCGGTCGGCCTCCCGGGGGCAGGACGTCCCTTTCTGCCGGTTCGTCACGTCTTGTCCGATGGCCGGGAGGCCGGTTCGGCTCGGGTGTTGTGACCGTGCCCCGAGGTGGCCGTACAGTCTGTAGTCCCTGCCCTGCGGTGAGGTCCACCGCGCCGGGCCTGCCTCCGCCGGACCGTCGGCGGCACACGGAAAGACGAAGCCCCGTGGACGTGCAGAACAAGGTCGACGAGATCGTGGCGGCGGTCGAGAACGCCCGCTCGATGCCGATGTCGGCCTCCTGCGTGGTGAACCGGGCCGAGCTGATCGGCCTGCTCAACGACCTCAAGGCGGCCCTGCCCGCCGAACTGGCCCAGGCCCAGTCGGTGATGGCCGACCACGAGCAGGTGGTGGCCGGCGCCCAGGCCGAGGCCGAGCTGATCATCCAGGGCGCGCACGCCGAGCGCGGCTCGCTGATCTCGGACACCGAGGTGGTCCGCCAGGCCCAGTCCCAGGCCGACCGGATCCTCGCCGAGGCGCGGGCCGAGGTCGACACCAAGCGGGCCGAGGCCGACGACTACGTGGACAGCAAGCTCGCCAACTTCGAGGTGGTGCTGACCAAGACGCTCGGCGCGGTCGGCCGCGGCCGCACCAAGCTGCGCGGGGACTCCGGCGTCTTCGAGACCGAGCACGACGGCGAGACGGACGGCGAGGAGTTCCGGCCGCAGCGGATCAGCCCGAGCCCCGAGGTCGACGAGTACGTCGATGTGAAGCTGGCCACGCTGGAGAACGTGCTCAGCGCCACCCTGGAGGCCGTCGGCAAGGGCCGCGACAAGCTGCTCGGCAAGCGGCCCATCGACGAGCTGGGCGCCTACCTGGCCGCCGCCGACGAGGCGCAGCAGGCCAAGGAGCGGGCCGAGGCGGTGGCGGCGGGCTTCGCCACGGACGCCGACGGCGAGGACATCGCCTGGTACCGCGAGGACGTCCCGCAGCAGCAGACCTGGCCCGAGCAGACCCCGGCCGCGGCGGGCTGGCAGGACCCCGGCGCCGACCAGTACGCGGCCGCCGCCCAGCAGCAGGGCGGCCAGTACGCGGAGGTGTACGGCGGCGGCTACGACCCGGCCGCCCAGGGGGACCCGTACAACACCCAGTGGGGCGGGCAGCAGGACGGCTACCAGCAGCAGGGCTACCCGGCCCAGCAGCAGGACGGCTACGCCTACCAGCAGCACCAGCACCAGCAGCAGGGCTACGGCGCGCAGCAGTACGACGGCTACAACTACCCGCAGCCGCCCGCCGCCCCGCCGGCCGTGCCGCAGCAGCAGCAGGGCCTGGACGAGACCAGCTTCTTCGACACCAGCGTGATCGACATGACCAGGTTGCGGGAGCTCGGTGGCCGCTGAGCGGACCGTCGCGGAGTCTCCTGACGGGACCGAAGTTGGGCCTGGCGGGAGACTCCGGTAGTCTGACCACTCCGGCATCCCCATGTCCGGCCGTCGGCTTGCCCGCGCAAGGTCGACCTGTATGGGGAATCTCTCGATCGTTTCCAATGGAAGTCAGGACACCGTGAACCGCCTCGACCACCGCGACCCCCTCGTGTTCGACACGCACGAGCTCGGTCGTCGCCCGGGTTCGATGCGCAAGGTGTCCCGGACCCTGGAGGCTCCCGAGGGCTTCGGGATCATCGATGTGATCGGTGTTCCGGAGAAGAGCCCGATCGAGCTGGAGCTCCGCCTGGAGTCCGTGGTCGAGGGCGTGCTGGTCACCGGCACCGCCGACGCCCACGTCGAGGGCGAGTGCGTCCGGTGCCTGGAGCCCGTCGAGTTCGACGTCGACGTGGACTTCCAGGAGCTGTACTACTACCCGGAGTCCGACGAGCGCCATCGCGCCCGGACCACCGGGACCGAGGACCTCGACGAGGACCCGGAAGAAGAGACTTACCGCCTGGAGGGCGACTTCTTCGACCTCCAGCCGGTGCTGCGTGACGCGGTGGTGCTCGCACTGCCGCTGCAGCCGGTGTGCCAGGAAGACTGCCTGGGCCTGTGCTCCGAATGCGGAGCGCGCCTGAGCGACGACCCGACGCACCACCACGACGCCGTCGACCCCCGGTGGGCGGCTCTGCAGGGACTCTCCGCCGCCCCCGGCGACGAGGGTGACGGGATCAAGACCAGCGACACCCGTGAGGGTCTCGCCGAGAACCAGGAGAAGTAGCCGTGGCTGTTCCGAAGCGGAAGATGTCGCGCAGCAACACGCGCCACCGCCGGTCCAACTGGAAGGCCGTTGCCCCGGCCCTCGTGGCGTGCGACCGCTGCCACGAGCCGAAGCTCGCGCACATCGCGTGCCCGAGCTGCGGCACGTACAACCGTCGCCAGGTCCTCTCGGTCTGATCGGCGGGGTGTACGGATCGATGTCGGACGGTAACTCCACCCGCAAGGCGTCCTCCGCCCCGAAGGGTTCTTCGGGCGGCGGCAAGGCCGGCGGGCCGGCTTCGACCGAATACGACGTCCTGGAAGGGCGCCTCGGGTACACGCTTGAGCGCGCCCTTCTGGTACGTGCACTGACCCACCGCTCGTACGCGTACGAGAACGGGGGTCTGCCCACCAACGAGCGCCTGGAGTTCCTCGGCGACTCGGTGCTGGGCCTCGTGGTGACCGACACCCTCTACCGCGTCCACCCGGACGTCCCGGAGGGCACGCTCGCCAAGCTGCGCGCCGCGGTGGTCAACTCCCGCGCGCTGGCGGACGTCGGCCGGGGTCTGGACCTCGGCACGTTCATCCGCCTCGGCAAGGGCGAGGAGGGCACCGGCGGCCGCGACAAGTCGTCGATCCTCGCCGACACCGTCGAGGCCGTGATCGGGGCCGTCTACCTGGACCAGGGTCTGGACGCCGCCACCGACTTCGTCCACCGCCTGTTCGACCCGCTGATCGAGGAGTCCTCTCAGCTGGGCGCCGGCCTGGACTGGAAGACCAGCCTGCAGGAGCTCACCGCCTCGGTGGGCATCGGGGTTCCCGAGTACGTGGTCATGGAGTCCGGTCCGGACCACGAGAAGACCTTCACCGCAGCGGCCCGGGTGGCCGGCGAGGACTTCGGCAGCGGCGTCGGCCGGTCCAAGAAGGAAGCCGAGCAGAAGGCCGCCGAGAGCGCCTGGCGCGCGATCAAGGAGAAGTACGCCGACCGGCTTCCCGCCGGGGCGTGATCGCGAAGTAGCCTTTCCTCCTGCGGATCCGTATCGAAGCAGGAGGCTCCTTCCCGTGCCCGAACTCCCCGAGGTCGAGGTCGTCCGCCGCGGTCTGGCCGCCTGGGTCGCCGGGCGGACCGTCGCCGACGTCCAGGTGCTGCACCCGCGCGCGGTGCGCCGCCAGCCGGCCGGCGCGGTCGACTTCACGGCCCGGCTGACCGGCACCACCCTCGGCACCGCGCAGCGGCGCGGCAAGTACCTGTGGGTGCCCCTGGCGGGCACCGGCACGGGCTTCTCGCTGATCGGCCACCTCGGGATGAGCGGCCAGCTGCTCGTCCAGGACCCGTCGGTGCCGGACGAGACGCACCTGCGCGTCCGGCTGCGCTTCGCCGACGGCGGGCGCGAACTGCGCTTCGTCGACCAGCGGACCTTCGGCGGCCTGGCGGTCGAGGAGGCCGAGGAGGGCGACCCGGAGGGCACGCCCGTCTCCATCGCGCACATCGCCCGCGACCCGCTCGACCCGCGCTTCGACGACGGGGCCTTCGTGGCCGCGCTGCGCGCCAAGCGCACCACCGTCAAGCGCGCGCTGCTCGACCAGACCCTGATCAGCGGTGTCGGCAACATCTACGCCGACGAGGCGCTGTGGCGCTCCAGGCTGCACTACGACCGCCCGACGCCGACGCTGACCCGCCCGCAGGCCGCCGTCCTGCTGGCCAACGCCCGGGACGTGATGAGCGCGGCGCTCGCCGTCGGCGGCACCAGCTTCGACAGCCTCTACGTCAACGTGAACGGCGAGAGCGGCTACTTCTCCCGGGACCTCGACGCCTACGGCCGCGAGCACGAGCCCTGCCGCCGCTGCGGCACCCCGATCCGGCGGGCGGCCTGGATGAACCGCTCCAGCTACTTCTGCCCCCGCTGCCAGCGCGTGCCGCGGGCCCGCAGCGGGGGCTGACCCGGCCTACTTGCGGCCGGCGAGCTCGGGATGCCCGGCGTCCGCCCCGTCGGGGGCGCCGTGGGTGTCCTGGCCGAAGTAGGCGACCCCGACCGCGGACACCACCGCGAGCAGGAAGCCGACCACGCCGAGCCAGCCCAGGCCGGCCTTGGAGGAGTCGCCGAGCCAGATCACGCCGACCGCGCCGGGCAGGACCGTCTCGCCGACCACCAGTGCGGCCGTCGCGCCGTTCACCGAGCCGATCTGCAGGGCCACGGTGTGGATGTACATGCCGCCGAGGCCGCCGACCAGGATCGCGTACAGCGCCGGGTCGGACAGCAGGGCGCCGAGCTCGAACGGGTCGACGCCGTTCAGGATGCGCACGCCGACGCCCAGGGCGCCGAAGCCGAGGCCGGAGAGCAGACCGGCGACGATCGCGCCGTTCGCGCCCATCCGGCGCACCAGCAGGCTGCCGCCGCCCAGCACCACGGTGGTGATGATCAGCAGCCACCAGTGGAAGGACATCGCCGCGTGGTGGCCGCCCTCCGGGCCCGCCGAGACGGCCAGCAGCACCAGCGCCGAGCAGAGCACGCCGATCGAGGCCCACTCCAGCTGCTTGAGCCGCAGGCCCAGCAGCTTGATGCTGAGCAGCGCGGTGATCACCAGGTTGGCGCTGATGATGGTCTGGGAGAGGAACAGCGGCAGCAGCCGGGCGGCCAGTGCGCCGAGCCCGAAGCCGATCAGGTCGAGCACCGTGCCGAGGATGAACTCCCAGGTGACGGCGGCCTTCGCGGTCGAGGACAGGCTCGGTCCGCCGTGCTCGGTGGTCGAGGTGGTGGCGCCGTTGGCGGCCTCCTCCCGGGCGGAACGGCGGGATCCGACGGCCTGCAGGACCGAGCCGGTGCCGTAGCAGGCGGATGCCGCCACGGCGGTGACGAGGCCGATGATCACCAAGTGCTCCGATCGGAGGTGGGTAGAGGACGGGCTGGGTAAAGGAAAGGCAATGGGACGGTGGTCCGGGACCACTATGCCCGTTCGCCCGGTACGGTCGGCACGCCCCCTGCGGCGCCCCGGAGCCGGGCCGGGCCCGCCCGGACCTACGTCCGGGGGCCTGCGGCGGTTCCCCCGCCCCGCCCGCGTCAGGGTCGGCCGGGGGGAACATCATCCCCGGGAAGGGGACCTGACCCGGCGGACGGCGGGGTGTTCCGTCCCTACCAGTATGCGAAGGGTATGGCGTGCTCCGACGCCGCTCACGGTAGCGTCGGGGACATGAGAACCCTTGCACGACGGTCCCGGGGCACCGGGCCGCTTGCCCTGGTGGCGGCGCTGCTCGGGCTGCTGCTCCTGCTGGCGCCGGCCGCCTCGGCCGCGGGCGGGCTGAGCGACGCCTCCGCCGCCCTCAAGAAGGGCAAGGTCTACGTCGACCCGGCGATGACCGACCGCTTCAGCCAGGCCCAGGCGGACGCCCTGACCAAGAAGATCGACAAGGCCGACAAGCCGATCTTCATCGCCGTCGTGCCCGACTCGCCGGCCTACGGCAAGGACACCGTCTTCAAGGACCTGCGGACCATGGTGGGCGTCGACGGCGTCTACGGGATCTGGCGCGGCAACCAGTTCGCGGCCCGGGCCGACCGCGGCGCGCTGGGCGCCGGCCTCCCGGAGCGGATCTCCGGCGCCGCCTTCCGCGCCCACAACGGCGACATCGACGCCACCCTGAACGACTTCGTGGACCAGGCGGCCCCGCAGACCAAGGGCGAGGGCGTCAACCACAGCACCTCGATCGCCTGGGTGGTCATCCCGGTCGTGCTGGTGGCCCTGGCGGGCGCCGGAGTCTTCCTCCTCTTCCGCCGCGCCAAGAAGCGCAAGGAGGAGCAGGCCCGGGCCGAGCTGGAGCAGGTGCGCCGGGTGGTCGACGAGGACATCACCGCCTTCGGCGAGGAACTGGACCGGCTCGACTTCGACCCGGCCGCGGCGGACGCCGACGACGCCCAGCGCACGGACTACACCCACGCCCTGGACGCGTACGAGAAGTCCAAGCGCCTGATGGAGGAGGCCAAGCGGCCGGAGGACGTCAAGCAGGTCACCGAGGCGATCGAGGACGGCCGGTTCGCGCTGGCCACCCTGAGCGCCCGGCGGGGCGGGCGCCCGCTGCCCGAGCGCCGCCCCCCGTGCTTCATGGACCCGCGCCACGGCCCGTCCGTCAAGGACGTCGACTGGGCCCCGGCCGGCGGCTCCGCCCGCTCCGTCCCGGTCTGCCAGGCCGACGCGGACCGGGTGGCGGCCGGCCTCGACCCGGCGGTCCGCACCGTGGACACCGAGTACGGCCCGCAGCCGTACTGGAACGCCGGCCCGGCGTACGCCCCGTACGCGGGCGGCTACTACAGCAGCTTCGGCGGCGGCCTGCTGCCCGGCCTGCTGGTCGGCACCATGCTCGGCTCGATGATGAGCACCCCGGCCTACGCGTCGCCGATGATGGACGGCGGCCACAACCACGGCTACCAGGACCAGCACGAGGGCGGCGACTACACCGGCGCCGACTTCAACGGTGGTGACTTCGGCGGCTTCGGCGGCGACTCGGGTGGTGACTTCGGCGGCGGCGGGGACTTCGGAGGCGGCGGGGACTGGTAATCCCGGCCCGCTCGCCCGACCCGCTCGCTCGACCCCACGCGGCCCCGCCGGTTCCTCCGGCGGGGCCGCTCCCGTGTGCGGGGCCCGGCCCGGGCGGTGGCCGGGCGCGCGGGCGGCTAGGGTCGGGGCATGCACGGTCGCGACGCCCACAGTGAGGAACCGGTCCGGGTCACCGCCTGGGTCCGGGGGAAGGTCCAGCAGGTCGGGTTCCGCTGGTGGACCAGGGCACGGGCGCTGGAGATCGGCTTGACCGGCTACGCGAGCAACCTCGGCGACGGCCGGGTGCAGGTCGTCGCGGAGGGTCTCGCGGCCGACTGCGAGCAGTTGCTGGCCCGGCTGCGCGGCCCCGGGACCCCGGGGAACGTCAGCGGCGTGACCGAGATCTGGACGGCCGTCGGCCCTGGTTACGAGGGTTTCGAGATCCGCTGAGCCGCCGCCCGCGGGCCCGCCGCCGGGCCCGTCGGGAAAAGATCCGGAACCGGCGGTGTCACGAGGTTGCCATCCGGGCAGACTCGTGGTTGACTCCGCATCGAACGATGATCCACGAGCACGTGGTGGACCCCTCCCGAAGACCCCCCAGGCGTGACCACACCGCCGGGCAGGTGACAGGGGCGCGGTAGCGTGCGGTGATCGTGTTGACCCTTTCCGTCTTTGGTGAGACGCTGGAAGCCCGCGCACACGACCGCGTCAGTCCGGCAGGCGCATGCCCCCGTGAGCCCAGCTCACGGTGGTTGTGCCGTAGTGCCCAGCCAGCACTTCCGGCGGCGCGCCGCGCGTGCGTCCCCCTTCCCCCTAGACCTGAACCGTTCCGGTTCGGTCACTCAGCGTGGAGGACCATTCATCATGGCAAAGGCGCTTCTCGGGTACGTCGGCGGCCCCGACCCGCGAATGCTCTCCGAGATGCGACGGCTCCAGCAGCGCGTCCAGGACCTTGAAGCCGAGCTCCTTCGGATGCAGGCTGAGAACGACGCTCTCACCGCTGTCGCTGACGAGCACTCGCTGCTCAACAGCATCGATCTGGATCAGCGGGAGCCGGCTCTCACCTGAGTCCCGCCCGGTCCTCGCAGATCGACGCCGCTGTGCACTGAGCCGCCCCGAAAGGGACGCAGCTTGCAAGGGACGCCCTGATGTGGCGTCCCTTCGTCGTGTCCGACTCCGGATACAGTCGCTCGCTGGGCCCCGGCGAGCGATGAGGAGACCGGCCGCGTGCACCTGAAGAGTCTGACGCTGCGCGGGTTCAAGTCCTTCGCCTCCAGCACCACCCTGCGCTTCGAGCCGGGCATCACCTGCGTGGTCGGGCCGAACGGCTCCGGCAAGTCGAACGTGGTCGACGCGCTGTCCTGGGTGATGGGCGAGCAGGGGGCCAAGTCGCTGCGCGGCGGCAAGATGGAGGACGTCATCTTCGCCGGGACCAGCGGGCGCGCCCCGCTCGGCCGCGCCGAGGTCAGCCTCACCATCGACAACGTCGACGGCGCCCTGCCGATCGACTACGCCGAGGTGACCATCACCCGGACGATGTTCCGCAACGGCGGCAGCGAGTACGCGCTCAACGGCGAGACCTGCCGCCTGCTGGACATCCAGGAACTGCTCTCCGACTCCGGCATCGGCCGCGAGATGCACGTCATCGTCGGGCAGGGCCAGCTGGACTCCGTCCTGCACGCCGACCCGATGGGCAGGCGCGCCTTCATCGAGGAGGCGGCCGGCGTCCTCAAGCACCGCAAGCGCAAGGAGAAGGCGCTGCGGAAGCTGGACGCGATGCAGGTCAACCTCAACCGGGTCCAGGACCTGGTGGCGGAGCTGCGCCGCCAGCTCGGGCCGCTCGGCCGGCAGGCCCGGATCGCCCGCCGGGCCGCCGGGATCCAGGCCGAGCTGCGCGACGCGCGGCTGCGCCTGCTCGCCGACGACCTGTCCACGCTGCGCCGGGCCGTCGAGGCCGAGGTCGCGGACGAGCTGGCGCTGCGGCTGCGCCGGACCACCGTCGAGCAGGAGCTGGCCAGCGCGGTGCAGCGCGAGCACGTCCTGGACGCCCAGGTCCGGCAGCTCGGGCCGAGCCTGGAGACCGCCCGGCAGACCTGGTACCGGCTCTCCGCGCTCGCCGAGCGCACCCGCGGCACCGTCGGGCTGGCCGAGGCACGGGCCCGGCACGCCGCCGCCGGGGGACGGACCGAGGAGCGGCGCGGACGCGACCCGCAGGAGCTGGAGCGGGAGGCCGCCGGGATCCGCGAGGAGGAGGCGGCGCTGGCCGAAGCGCTGGAGGAGGCCCGGTACGCGCTGGCCGAGGCGGTCGAGCGCAAGGACGGGCTGGAGCGCGAGCTGGCCGCCGAGGAGCGCCGGCTGCGGGACGCCGCCCGGGCCATCGCCGACCGGCGGGAGGGCCTGGCCCGGCTGCAGGGGCAGGCCGCCGCCGCCCGCTCCGAGGCCGCCGCGGCCCAGGCCGAGATCGGACGGCTCGCCGAGGCCCGGGACGAGGCGCTGCTCCGAGCCGAGGCCGCGCAGGGCGAGCTGGACGAACTCCAGCAGCAGGTGGACGGTGCGGCCGGCGACGACGAGCAGGCCGAGGCCGGGCACCGGGAGGCGCGGGAGCGCCTGGCCGCCGTCGAACGGGAGCTCGCCGCCGCCCGGGAGGCGGCCGGCGCCGCCGAGCGCGAGCGGGCCGGGCTCACCGCACGGCACGAGGCGCTCTCGCTGGGGCTGCGCCGCAAGGACGGCACCGGCGCGCTGCTGGCGGCGGGGGAGCGGCTGGGCGGGCTGCTCGGCCCGGCCGCGGCGCTGCTGCGGATCGAGGCCGGGTACGAGGTGCCGGTCGCGGCGGCGCTCGGCGCGGCGGCCGACGCGGTGGCCGTGGAATCGCCGACCGCCGCCGCCGAGGCGCTGCGGCTGCTGCGCGCCGACGACGCCGGTCGGGCCGCGCTGCTGATCGCCGGTGCCGGCGAAGTGGCCTACGGGGCAGGGGAGTTGCCGGACGGGGCCCGCTGGGCCACCGAACTCGTCGACGGTCCGCCCGAGTTGCTCGCCGCCGTGCGGCAGCTGCTGGCCGGGGTGGCGGTGGTCGCGGACCTGGACGCGGCGCTGCGCCTGGTCGCCGGGCAGCCCGCAGGGCCGGCAGAGCCTGCCGGGTGCCGTGCGCTGCCCGTCGTCACCGCCGTCACCTCAGACGGGGACCGGCTGGGCGCCGGCTTCGCGCACGGCGGGTCCGGCGGCGCGCCGAGCCTGCTGGAGACCCAGGCCGCGGTGGACGAGGCGGCCCGCGCGATCGGGGAACTCACCGTCCGCTGCGCCGAGTCGGCCGAGCTGCTGGCCGAACTCACCGACCGGCGCGGGGAGTCGGCCGCCGAGCTGGAACGGCTCGGCGAGCTGCGGCGGCAGGCGGAGAAGGAGCGGGCCCGGGTCGCGGGCGCGCTCGGCCGCCTCGGCGGGCAGGCCCGCGCCGCCGCCGGGGAGGCCGACCGGCTGTCGGCCGCCGCCGCGCGCGCCGAGCAGGGCCTGGCCGATCTGCTGGACACCGCCGAGGAGTTGGCGGAGCGCCTGGCCGCGGCCGAGGAGTCGGCGGACGCGGGGGAGGACGAGCCGGACACCGCCGAGCAGCAGCGGCTGGCGGAGGCCGCGAGCAGCGCCAGGCAGGCCGAGCTGGAGGCCAGGCTGGCGGTGCGCACCCACGAGGAGCGGGTCCGCGCGCTGGCCGGGCGGGCGGACCAGCTGGACCGGGCCGCCCGGGCCGAGCGCGAGGCCCGCGACCGGGCCGCGGAGCGCCGGCGCCGCGCCGAGCACGACGCCGGGGTGGCGAACGCCGTCGCGGCCGGCGCCCGGCAGCTGCTGGCCTGCCTGGAGGTGTCGCTGGCCCGCGCGGACGCCGGGCGGGAGGCCGTCGAACGGGCGCGCGCCGAGCGCGAGGAGGAGCTGCGGGAGCACCGCGAGCACGGCCGCGGCCTCAAGGAGGAGCTCGACAAGCTGGTCGACGCCGGGCACCGGGACGAGGTGCTGCGGGCGGAGAAGCGGCTGCGGATCGAGCAGCTGGAGGCCCGCGCGCTGGAGGAGTTCGGCATCGACGGCGGCGAGCTGCTCGCCGCGTACGGACCGGACCGGCCCGTCCCGCCCGCGACGCCCGAGGAGGGTCAGGAGCCGGGGGAGCCGTACCCGTACGTCCGGGCCGAGCAGGAGAAGCGGCTGAAGGCCGCGGAGAAGGCGTACCAGCAGCTCGGCAAGGTCAACCCGCTGGCGCTGGAGGAGTTCGCCGCGCTGGAGGAGCGGCACCGGTTCCTGGGGGAGCAGCTGGACGACCTCAAGCGCAGCCGGCGCGACCTGCTGGACATCGTCCGGGACGTGGACCAGCGGGTCGAGCAGCTGTTCACCTCGGCGTACCACGACACGGCCGCCCAGTTCGAGGGCGTCTTCGCCCGGCTCTTCCCGGGCGGGGAGGGCCGGCTGGTGCTGACCGACCCGGACGACATGCTCGCCACCGGGGTCGAGGTGGAGGCCCGCCCGCCGGGCAAGAAGGTCAAGCGGCTGTCGCTGCTGTCCGGCGGCGAGCGCTCGCTGACCGCGGTGGCGCTGCTGGTGGCGATCTTCAAGGCCAGGCCCAGCCCGTTCTACGTGATGGACGAGGTGGAGGCGGCGCTGGACGAGACCAACCTGCGCCGGCTGATCGGGATCATGGAGGAGCTGCGGGAGAGCTCCCAGCTGATCGTGATCACCCACCAGAAGCTGACCATGGAGTCCGCCGACGCGCTCTACGGCGTGACGATGAAGGGCGACGGCATCTCGCAGGTGATCAGCCAGCGGCTGCGGGAGGAGCACCGGGAACGGCGGCCGCGGACGGTTCGGACCGTATCGGCGTAGTCCGGCTGCGGTCCATCCGGGCTCCGGTCGCGGATACTGGTTGGCGTTATGGAATACGTGATCCTTGCCGTAGTCATCGCCGTGATCGCCATCGGTGCGATCGCGGGCCTCGTCGTTTCCGGCAGACGACGCCAGCAGCTGCCCCCGAAGTCGCAGGCGCCGGTCATCACGGCGCCGAAGCCCACCCCGCAGGAGCCCCAGGTCGGCGAGGAGTCCGCGCCGCCGACCGAGGAGCCCAGGCGCACCGTCGAGGAGGTGGAACTCCCGGCGGAGCCTCCGGCCGCCGAGGCTCCCGAAGCTCCCGAGGCCGTCGAGGTCGTCGAGGTCGAGCCATCCGAGGCCGAGGCGGCTCCCGCCGTCGAGGTTCCCGAGCCCACCGCCGGCCGGCTGGTCCGGCTGCGCTCGCGGCTCTCCCGCTCGCAGAACTCGCTCGGCAAGGGCCTGCTCTCGCTGCTCTCCCGCGAGCACCTGGACGAGGACACCTGGGAGGAGATCGAGGACACCCTGCTCACCGCCGACGTCGGCGTAGCCCCCACCCAGGAGCTGGTCGAGCGGCTGCGCACCCGGGTGAAGGTGCTCGGCACCCGCACGCCCTCGGAGCTCCGCGGGCTGCTGCGCGAGGAGCTGGTCGAGCTGATCGGCAAGGACGCCGACCGCGGCGTCCGCTCCACCAAGCACGAGGAGGGCCCGGCCGTGGTCCTGGTCGTCGGCGTCAACGGCGTCGGCAAGACCACCACCACCGGCAAGCTGGCCCGCGTGCTGGTCGCCGACGGCCGCACGGTGGTGCTCGGTGCCGCCGACACCTTCCGTGCCGCCGCCGCCGACCAGCTGCAGACCTGGGGCGAGCGGGTCGGTGCGCGCACCGTGCGCGGCCCGGAGGGCGGGGACCCGGCCTCGATCGCCTTCGACGCGGTCAAGGAGGGCATCGCCGAGGGCGTGGACACCGTGCTGATCGACACCGCCGGCCGACTGCACACCAAGACCGGCCTGATGGACGAGCTGGGCAAGGTCAAGCGGGTCGTCGAGAAGCACGGCCCGGTGGACGAGGTGCTGCTGGTGCTGGACGCCACCACCGGCCAGAACGGCCTGATCCAGGCCCGGGTGTTCGCCGAGGTGGTCGACATCACCGGCATCGTGCTGACCAAGCTGGACGGCACCGCCAAGGGCGGCATCGTGGTCGCGGTCCAGCGCGAGCTGGGCGTGCCGGTCAAGCTGATCGGTCTGGGCGAGGGCGCGGACGACCTGGCGCCGTTCGAGCCGGGCGCGTTCGTGGACGCGCTGATCGGGGACTGAGGCTCCCCGCCGGCCTCCCGCAGGCCGCTCTTCCGAAGGGTCCGCTCCGCTCGGGGCGGGCCCTTCCGGCTGCCCGGGTCCGGGCGGGCCCCGCTAGGAGGCGATCCAGGCCGGCTCGGCGGTGCGCTCGCGGCCGCGGTGGCACGCGTAGGCGAGGGTGCCGAGCAGCAGCCGGGCCTCGGGCGGGCAGCCGGCGTTGTCGCGGGTGGGGCGGCGCAGCCAGCGGACCGGGCCGAGGCCGCCGAGGACGGTCGGCGGGGCGGCGACGTAGCTGCCCTCGCCGTGGCAGGTGAGGTCGAGCGCCGCGTCGTCCCAGCCCATCCGGTAGAGCAGGTCGGGCAGGCGGCGGGCGGTGCCGGCGGCGACCAGGAACTGCAGCCGTCCGGTGGGGGCGGAGAGCACCGGGCCGACCTGGGTGCCCATCCGCTCCAGCCGGACCAGCGCCTGCAGGCCGGCCTGCTCGGGGACGTCCAGCACGTCGAAGGCCCGGCCGGTGGGGAACAGGACCGAGGCCTCGGCCCGCCCGGTGCGGGCCCGGCCCTCGCCGCCCGGCACGGGGTGCAGGCCGGGCGCGGCGCAGCGGGCGGCTCCGCAGGGACAGCGGGTCGGGGCGGTGGCGCCGGAGCCCGGGGTGCCGGTGGCCGGGTCGCCGGTGGCGACCGCCCAGCCCCAGCGGCCGGTGTACTCCGCGGCGGCCTGGGACGCGGTGACCTTGGTGCGGCGGCGCGCGCCCAGCGGTGCCAGCCGCAGGCTCCCCAGTCGAAGTTCGCCGAACAGGTTGTCCATGCCTCCCCCAACAGGTTCTCGTTGCCGATGGTTACGGGACGGTGACTGTGTGTCGATTGTCAGGTGTGTGGTGCGTAGTGCGGTGGCGGCGCGCAGCGCGTGGCGTGCGCCTGTTCCGGTGGTGCGCCTCGGGCGCCGCCTTGTGGGGGCGGCGCGGATGCCGGATCGTCGTGTGCGCGAGACTGTTGCCGCCCGGAGTGGGCGCTGAACTCGCCTGTGGCTGCGGTGGATTGCTGGTCCTGCCGGGTCCCCCGGGATGGTCCGGGCGACTTGGCGGCCCGCATATGCCGGACCGTCGGGACTACCTAGTGAAGCGTGTGCCCCCTGACTTCGGTTCACTCCTGGGGGTGGCGAAAGGTGGCGTTTCGCCAGGGGCGCTCCCGCGGGCACCTCGCGGGGCATTACGTTCAGCACGCGGATGCCGTCGGGATCCCGCTCCGGGCCGCCGGAGAGCGGGAGTTGGGAATCTGACGGATCGTCCGCGACGATGGCACGCCAGTGCGAGGGCGCGGTACGGCACCACCACGGGCGCGGCAGGCAGCACGCACGGCAGGCACGTCTGGCAAGAGCCCGCAACCGTCGGGCGGTCACGATCGGGGGCCCCGCGAGGGGCCGGGCGGGATGGGACGTTCCCATGGCAGAGAAGCAACCCAATGAGAAGCTGACCACGTGGTTCGCCCGCAGCGGTTGGTCCAAGGGCGAGTTGGCGCGTCAGGTCAACCGACGGGCCCGGCAGATCGGCGCCCACCACGTGTCCACCGACACCTCCCGGGTGCGCCGCTGGCTCGACGGCGAGCAGCCGCGCGAGCCGATCCCCAAGATCATGTCCGAGCTCTTCTCCGAGCGCTTCGGCTCGGTGGTCTCGATCGAGGACCTCGGCCTGCGCGCCGCGATCCCGGTCTCCACCGTGGGCGGCGGCGTCGACCTGCCGTGGAGCGGTCCGCAGACCGTCCAGCTGATCAGTGACTACTCCCGCAGCGACCTGATGCTCAACCGCCGGGGCTTCCTCGGCACCTCGCTGGCGCTGACCGCCGGCGCCGCGCTGATCGAGCCGATGCAGCGCTGGCTGACCCCCGGCCCGACCGGCATCCCCACCCCGATCCTCACCGCGGCCAACGGCGGCGAGGCGTTCACCGGCCGGCTCTCCGAGCCCGAGCTGGAACTGCTGGAGCAGACCACGGTCATGTTCCGCCAGTGGGACGCCCAGAACGGCGGCGGGCTGCGCCGCAAGGCCGTCGTCGGCCAGCTGCACGAGGTCACCGACCTGCTCCAGGAGACGTACAACGAGGACACCACCCGGCGGCTGTTCCGGCTCACCGCCGAGCTCGCCCACCTGGCCGGGTGGATGTCGTACGACGTCGGGATGCACCCGAGCGCGCAGAAGTACTACGTGCTGGCCCTGCACGCGGCCAAGGAGGCCGGCGACCGCCCGTTCGGCGCGCTGATCCTCACCGACATGAGCCGCCAGATGATCCACCTCAACCGGGGCGAGGACGCCCTGGAGCTGATCCACCTGGCGCAGTACGGCAGCCGTGACACCGCCGGCCCGCGCCAGCAGTCCCTGCTGTACGCGATGGAGGCGCGGGCCTACGCCACCATCGGGGAGGTGAACCGCTGCGCCCGGGCGGTCCGGCTGGCCGAGGACACCTTCACCGACATCCGCGACGGCGACGACGAGCCGGACTGGCTGAAGTTCTTCTCGCCGGCCGAGCTGAACGCCGAGAACGCGCACTCCTTCCGCGACCTCGCGTACCACTCCGACAACGCCCAGCTGTACGCCTCGCTGTCGGCGCCGGTGATGGAGCGCGCGGTCGACCTGTTCCGCCAGGACGGCGACCACGTGCGCTCGTACGCCTTCAACCTGATCGGCATGGCCAGCGTGCACCTGCTGCAGAAGGAGGCCGAGCAGGCGGCGGTGATGGCCGAGCAGGCGGTGGACATCGCGACCAAGGTGCGCTCGGAGCGGCTGAACTCCCGGGTGCGCAAGACCACGGAGGCCGCGGCCGCCCGGTTCAAGGGCGTGGACGCGGTGAGCCGGCTCAAGGAGCGGGTCGTTCAGGACATCCCGGAGTACGTCTCGGTGGTCTGATCGGCGCACCTCCCGGGCACTTCCCGGACTCCACCGACCGTGCCGGCCGCCGCCGTCGCGGTCGGTGGTTCCCGCGTGGGCGGGGCCGGGCGCGCGGCGGCACGGTAGCCCGTCCGGGCGGTTCCGGGGCTGCGGTTCACGCAGCCGTAACCCGCGCGTCGCACGCGTCACGGTCGCGAAACAACCGGCCGCACTGGCCGAAACCAGCCTTCGGCACGCTCCTCTTCATCGCCGACACCCCGGGTGGCACGGGACAGGTACCCGGGTGCGGATCGGCTTGGACGCAGAGGAGACGCCGATGCCGGACGGCTTCAGCGCGGGCGACACCGCCTTCGTGCTCATCAGTGCAGCCCTGGTCATGCTCATGACCCCGGGCCTGGCCTTCTTCTACGGGGGCATGGTCAGGGCCAAGAGCACCCTGAACATGCTGGCGATGAGTTTCCTCTCGCTCGGCATCGTCACAGTGCTCTGGGTCCTCTACGGGTACTCGCTCAGCTTCGGGCCGGACTCCTTCGGCGGGCTGATCGGCAACCTGGACTTCCTGGGGATGCGCGGCATCGGCCTGAACGAGCTGACCGGGACCATCCCGGTCACCGCCTTCGCGATGTTCCAGCTGATGTTCGCGATCATCACCCCGGCGCTGATCAGCGGCGCCATCGCGGACCGCGCCAAGTTCGCCGCCTGGGGCCTGTTCATCGCGCTCTGGGTGACCGTCGTCTACTTCCCGGTCGCGCACTGGGTGTTCTTCTTCGACGGCGGCCACGGCGGCTGGCTGGGCGACCGGAACGGCGTGATCGACTTCGCCGGCGGCACGGCCGTGCACATCAACGCCGGTGTGGCGGGTCTGGCGCTCTGCCTGGTGCTGGGCAAGCGGGTCGGCTTCAAGAAGGACCCGATGCGCCCGCACAGCCTGCCGCTGGTGATGCTCGGCTCCGGCCTGCTGTGGTTCGGCTGGTTCGGCTTCAACGCGGGCTCGGCGCTGGCCGCCAACGGGGTCGCCGCGATGGCGATGGTCAACACGCAGGTCGCCACCGGCGCGGCGCTGGTCGGCTGGCTGGTCTTCGAGAAGCTCAAGCACGGCGCCTTCACCACGCTGGGCGCCGCCTCCGGCGCGGTGACCGGACTGGTCGCGATCACCCCGGCCTGCGGCTCGGTCAGCCCGCTCGGCGCGGTGGCGATCGGTCTGGTCGCGGGCGCGGTCTGCGCCGCCGCCGTCTCGCTGAAGTACCGCTGGGGCTTCGACGACTCGCTCGACGTGGTGGGCGTGCACGCGGTGGGCGGGGCGATCGGCTCGCTGCTGGTCGGCCTGTTCGCCACCGGTGGGGTCGGCCAGACCGCCAAGGGCCTGTTCTACGGCGGCGGGCTGGGCCAGCTCGGCAAGCAGGCGATGGGCGTGGCCGTGGTCGCGGCGTACTCCTTCGTCCTCTCCTGGCTGCTGGCCAAGGCGGTCGACAAGCTGGTCGGCTTCCGGGTCGCCGAGGAGGTCGAGGTGGCCGGCATCGACCAGGCCGAACACGCCGAGTCCGCCTACGATTTCAGCGCTGTCGGGGCGGGCCTGGCCCGCGCCCTGTCGGGTCCGGCCGCGGCCGCCGCGCCGGCCGGTCCGACCGGCGGTGCGTCCCTCGGTTCGACGGCCGGGTCGTCCGCCGCGAAGCCCGCGCCGACGGCAGCACCGAAGTCCGCCGAGAAGCCCACCGAGAAGGCCGCCGGAAAGGCCGCCGAGAAGACCGAGGTCGACGCCTGATGAAGCTCATCACCGCCGTGATCAAGCCGTACCGCCTGGACGAGGTGAAGGCCGCCCTGCAGGCCTTCGGGGTCCACGGCCTGACCGTCACCGAGGCCAGCGGCTACGGCCGCCAGCGCGGCCACACCGAGGTGTACCGGGGCGCCGAGTACACGGTGGACCTGGTACCGAAGGTCCGGATCGAGGTCCTGGTCGAGGACGAGGACGCCGACGACCTGATCGACGTCCTGGTGAAGGCCGCCCGGACCGGGAAGATCGGCGACGGCAAGGTCTGGAGCATCCCGGTCGACACCGCCGTACGGGTCCGCACCGGCGAGCGCGGCCCGGACGCCCTGTAGCCCCCGCCCGTCGGCGGGCCCGTGATCCCTCCGGGGGCCGCGGGCCCGCCGACGGCGTACCCCGCTCGGCCGAACCGCACCGCACCGGATGCCCGGCGCACCGCGGGACGGCTCACCCCCGCACGACGGACGGGACCCAGCGCATGACCACCGAGACCAGGCCCTCCGAGCCCGCCGACCACTCCGCCGCCCGGGCCGCGCTGCTCGCCGACCCCGGCCCGGTCGGCCGCCCCCGCCGCGAGGCGCTCGCCCGGCTCACCGACGACTGGCTGGCCGGGCTGCTCGCCGCCGCCGGAGCCCCGCCCGGCGTCGCCCTGGTCGCCGTCGGCGGGTACGGGCGTGGCGAGCTCTCCCCGCGCAGCGACCTGGACGTCCTGCTGCTGCACGACGGCCCGATCCCCCGCGAGCTTCCCGAGCGGATCTGGTACCCGGTCTGGGACGCGGGCGCCAAGCTCGACCACTCGGTGCGCACCGTCGCCGAGGCCCGGGCGGTCGCCGCCGCCGAC
The DNA here is from genome assembly GCF_044541955.1 of Kitasatospora sp. NPDC085464. Taxonomy (NCBI): domain Bacteria; kingdom Bacillati; phylum Actinomycetota; class Actinomycetes; order Kitasatosporales; family Streptomycetaceae; genus Kitasatospora; species Kitasatospora sp. NPDC085464. The sequence continues at coordinate 53,807 of NZ_JBITTM010000038.1, read as the reverse complement.
CTCAAGGCCCAGCTGGGCCTGCTGGACGCCCGCCACCTCGCCGGGGACCCGGCGCTCACCGCCGAGCTGCGCGCCGCGGTGTTCACCGACTGGCGCGCGAGCGCCCCCGCACGCCTGCCCGAGCTGCGCGAGCTGGCCCGCGAGCGGGCCGAACGGCACGGCGAGCTGTCCTTCCTGCTGGAGCCGGACCTCAAGGAGGCCCGCGGCGGCCTGCGCGACGTGGTCGCGCTCGACGCCGTCGCCGCCAGCTGGCTCGCCGACGCGCCCCGGGACGGCCTGGACGCCGCCGCGCTGCGCCTCGCCGACGTCCGCGACGCGCTGCACCTGGTCACCGGCCGGGCCACCGAGCGGCTGAGCCTGCAGGACCAGGACCAGGTCGCCGAACGGCTCGGCGTGCTGGACGCCGACACCCTGCTGCGCCAGGTCTACGAGGCCGCCCGGACCATCGCCTACGCGAGCGACGTCACCTGGCGGGCGGTCGAGCGGGTGCTCGCCGCCCGCAGCGGCCGGGGCCGGCGGGCCGTGCGGCGCGCCTTCCCGTTCGCCGCGCCGTTCACCGGAGTCGGCCGCGGCGCGGGCGCGGTGGCCCGGGGCGCGGTCGAGCGCCGCCCGCTCGCCGAGGGCGTGGTCGAACAGGACGGCGAGGCGGTGCTGGCCCAGGGCGCCCGCCCGGCCGCCGACCCGGTGCTGCCGCTGCGCGCCGCGGCCGCCGCCGCGCAGAACGGGCTGACCGTCTCGTACGCGACGGTGCGCCGGCTCGCCGCGGAGTGCCGTCCGCTGCCGGTGCCCTGGCCGGACGAGGCGCGCGAGCAGCTGGTCACCCTGCTGGGCGCGGGGGAGGCGGCCGTCCCGGTGTGGGAGGCGCTGGAGGCGGAGGGGCTGGTCACCCGGCTGCTGCCGGACTGGGAGCGGGTGCGCTGCCGTCCGCAGCGCAACGCCGTGCACCGCTGGACGGTGGACCGGCACCTGGTGGAGACGGCGGTGAGGGCCGCCGCGATGACCCGCCGGGTGGCCCGGCCCGACCTGCTGCTGGTCGCCGCGCTGCTGCACGACATCGGCAAGGGCTGGCCCGGGGACCACAGCGAGGCCGGCGAGGTGATCGTCCGCGACCTCGCCCCCAGGATGGGCTTCGGCCCCGAGGACACCGAGACCCTGGCGGTGCTGGTCCGCCACCACCTGACCCTGGTGGACACCGCCACCCGGCGCGACCCGGACGACCCGGCCACCGTCGAGGCGATCACCAAGGCGGTCACCACCCTGCCGGAGCTTGAGCTGCTGCACGCGCTCACCGAGGCGGACGCACTGGCCACCGGCCCGGCCGCGTGGAGCAGCTGGCGGGCCTCGCTGGTCGGCGGCCTGGTGGCCCGGGCGGCCGACCGGCTGGCCGGGGCCGGCACCGCGCCGGTGGAGGCGGCGCCCACCGCCGAGCAGGAGCGGCTCGCGGTCGAGGCGGCCCGCACCGGTGAGCCGGCGCTGTCGCTGCACGCCCAGGCCGAGGGGGCGGACCCGGGCACCGAGCCGATGGGCGTCGAGCTGACCCTGGCCGTCCCCGACCGCCCCGGGCTGCTCGGCACCGTCGCCGGGGTGCTCGCGCTGCACCGGCTGACCGTCCGCTCGGCCGGACTGCGCGAGCTCGACCCGATCGGTGCCCGGCCCGTGCTGCTGCTGTCCTGGCGGGTGGCGGCCGAGTTCGGCGAGCTGCCCGAGGCGGCCCGGCTGCGGGCCGACCTGCGCCGGGCGCTGGACGGCTCGCTGGACGTCGAGCGGCGCCTCGCCGAGCGGGACGCCGCCGCCCCGCGCCGCCGGGGCATCCCGACCCCGCCGCCGCTGGTCGCGGTGGCGCCCGCAGTGGCCTCGGCGACCGCGACCGTGCTGGAGGTCCGCGCGCACGACGCCCCCGGGCTGCTGCACCGGATCGGCCGGGCGCTGGACGGGGCGGGCGTCCGGGTACGCACCGCGCACGTCTCCACGCTGGGCGCGGAGGCCGTCGACTCCTTCTACCTGACCGACGCGCAGGGCCGCCCGCTGGCCGCCCGGCGGGCCGGGGAGGTGGCGGCGGCGGTCCGGGCGGCGCTCGGCTGACGGGCGCCGGGAGCCGGGGTCGACGATGTCCGCGAACGGGGGTGGAGACCTCACCCGGGGCGGCCGGATACCCTGGGGGACGACGACCGTACCGATACCGATGCCGCAGAGGACCCGCGACGACGTGTTCGACACCCTTTCCGATCGCCTCGCAGCGACGTTCAAGAACCTCCGGGGCAAGGGCCGCCTCAGCGAGGCGGACATCGACGCCACCGCCCGCGAGATCCGCATCGCGCTGCTGGAGGCGGACGTCGCGCTGCCGGTCGTCCGGGCCTTCATCAAGCAGGTCAAGGACCGCGCCCTCGGTGCCGAGGTCTCCGGCGCGCTGAACCCGGCGCAGCAGATCATCAAGATCGTCAACGAGGAGCTCATCGCGATCCTCGGCGGCGAGACCCGCCGGGTGCGGTTCGCCAAGAGCGGCCCGACGGTCATCATGCTCGCCGGTCTGCAGGGTGCCGGTAAGACCACCCTCGCGGGCAAGCTCGGCCACTGGCTGAAGCAGCAGAAGCACACCCCGCTGCTGGTCGCCTGCGACCTCCAGCGCCCCAACGCGGTCAACCAGCTCCAGGTCGTCGCCGAGCGCGCCGGTGTGGCCTTCTACGGCCCGCAGCCGGGCAACGGCGTCGGCGACCCGGTGCAGGTGGCCAAGGACTCGATCGAGTACGCCAAGCAGAAGCAGTACGACGTCGTCGTCGTCGACACCGCCGGCCGCCTGGGCATCGACGCCGAGCTGATGCAGCAGGCCGCCGACATCCGCGCCGCGGTGAACCCGGACGAGGTCCTGTTCGTCGTCGACGCGATGATCGGCCAGGACGCGGTCACCACCGCGCAGGCCTTCCTCGACGGCGTGGACTTCACCGGTGTCGTGCTCTCCAAGCTCGACGGCGACGCCCGCGGCGGTGCCGCGCTGTCGGTCGCGCACGTCACCGGCCGGCAGATCATGTTCGCCTCCAACGGCGAGAAGGTCGACGACTTCGACGCCTTCCACCCGGACCGGATGGCCTCGCGCATCCTCGGCATGGGTGACGTCCTCTCGCTGATCGAGAAGGCCGAGCAGACCTTCTCGCAGGCCGAGGCCGAGAAGATCGCCGCCAAGCTGCGCGGCGGCCCGAAGCAGTTCACCCTGGACGACTTCCTGTCGCAGCTGGAGCAGGTCCAGAAGATGGGCTCGATCTCCAAGCTGCTCGGCATGCTGCCCGGCATGGGCCAGATCCGGGACCAGATCAACAACATCGACGACAAGGACGTCAACCGGGTCGGCGCCATCATCAAGTCGATGACCCCGACCGAGCGCGCCGAGCCGGAGCTGATCAACGGCTCCCGCCGGGCCCGCATCGCCAAGGGCTCGGGCGTCCAGGTCGGCGAGGTGAAGAACCTGGTCGAGCGGTTCTTCGAGGCCCGCAAGATGATGTCCGCGATGGCCTCCGGCAAGGGCATGCCCGGCATGCCGGGGATCCCGGGCATGGGCGGCGGCTCGAAGAAGTCCGGCAAGAAGGCCCCGCAGGCCAAGGGCAAGCGCAAGAGCGGCAACCCGCTGAAGCGGGCGCAGGAGGAGGCCGCGGCCGCCGAGCGCCGCGCGCTCGGCCCGGGCGCCGGCCAGCCGGCCGACGGCGGCGCGTTCGGCCTCGGCGCGGGCAAGGGCCCGGCCGACTTCGAGCTGCCCAAGGAGTTCAAGGACCTGCTGTAGGTCCCGACCGGTCCTGGATCCGTCCGGGACCGGTCCTGGTCGGTCCTGGTCGGTCCTGGTCGGCCCGTCGTCCGGTGTTTCCGGGCGGCGGGCCGATCGTGTGTCCGATGATGGGGGCATGCGAGTGACGATCAGGGCCCCGAGGGCAGAAGACGCGGTTGTGTACGCCGACGCGGTCCGGCGGTCCGCGGACCACATCGGCCGGTGGAACCCGGTCGAGCCGGACGGGCTGCCCGAGCTGCTGGAGCGCCAGGGCGCGGGGCTGCGCACCTTCCTGATCCTCGACGGGGAGACCGGCGGGCTGGTCGGCAAGGTGAACGTCGCCAACATCGTGATGAGCCGGTTCTGCAACGCCACGCTGGGCTACGACGCGTACCTGCCGTTCGCCGGCACCGGGCGGATGACCGAGGGCATGCGGCTGGTCCTGGACCGCTGCTTCGCGCCGCAGTCGGCCGGCGGGCTGGGGCTGCACCGGCTGGAGATCAACGTGCAGCCCGACAACGAGCGCTCGGTCGCGATGGCCAAGCGGCTGGGCTTCCGGCACGAGGGCTTCTCGCCGCGGATGCTGTTCCTGCAGGGCGACTGGCGCGACCACGAGCGGTTCGCGCTGACCGCCGAGGAGTGGCCCGGCGCCGCGGCCTAGGCGCCGGTGGGGGCGCCCCGGCACAGCCGCCGGTGGGCAGGCGGAGCCGCTGGTGGGCAGGCGGAGCCGCTGGTGGAGGCGCCCGGCACAGCGGCTGGTGGGAGGGGTTCGGGGCGGCCGCGCGGCCGGCTCCGGGCGCCCCCGGGCGGGCGCTCGGGCGCGGCGTTGCGGTTGGCCCGCCCGAGCACCTGTCCGTATCGTCCGGTGGGTGACCGAACCCGTGCCGCCGCGTCAGACCCCCGACCAGCCCTGGCGCTCCGAGGGCGCTCCGCCCCCGCCCCCGCCCCGACGGCGGATGCCCGGCGGCTGGACCGGTCTCGTCCTCACCGCCCTCGTGGTGTTCCTGATCTCCGACGTGCTGCTGTCCGTCTTCGGCAACGAGGGCGCCACCACGATCTCGTACACCGAGTTCAACAACCAGCTGAACAAGGGCAACATCACCAAGATCTACGCCAAGGGCGACGCGATCGAGGGCACCCTCAAGACCGCTCAGCCCAAGCCGGACGGCGGCAATGGCGACTACACCGAGTTCGACACCCAGCGGCCCTCCTTCGCGAACGACAACCTGTGGGCCACGCTGCAGCAGCAGGGCGTCGAGGTCACCGCCACCTCGCCGGTCCAGCAGCGCAGCTTCCTCACCAACCTGCTGCTCTCGCTCGCCCCGATGCTGCTGCTGATCTTCATCTGGGTGCTGCTCGCCCGCCGGATGGCCGGCGGCCTCGGCGCCGGACCGCTCGGGCGCAAGACGCCGCCCAAGCCGGTCACCGCCGAGCAGGGCAAGCGCACCACCTTCGCCGACGTGGCCGGCATCGACGAGGTCGAGGCCGAACTCACCGAGGTCGTCGACTACTTGAAGAACCCCGACCGGTACCGCAAGCTCGGCGCCAAGATGCCGCGCGGCGTGCTGCTGAGCGGGCCGCCCGGGACGGGCAAGACCCTGCTGGCCCGGGCCGTGGCCGGCGAGGCGGACGTGCCGTTCTTCTCCGCGTCCGCCTCCGAGTTCATCGAGATGATCGTCGGCGTCGGCGCCAGCCGGGTCCGCGAGCTGTTCGCCGAGGCCCGCAAGGTCGCCCCGGCGATCATCTTCATCGACGAGATCGACACCATCGGACGCCAGCGCGGCGCGGGCGGCGGCATGGGCGGGCACGACGAGCGCGAGCAGACGCTCAACCAGATCCTCACCGAGATGGACGGCTTCAGCGGCTCCGAGGGCGTCATCGTGATCGCCGCGACCAACCGGTCCGACGTGCTCGACCCGGCGCTGCTGCGCCCCGGCCGCTTCGACCGGCGGATCACCGTCAGCCCGCCCGACCGGGAGGGCCGCGCCGCCATCCTGCGCATCCACACCCGCACCGTCCCGCTGGCCGGCGGCACCGACCTCCGGCAGCTGGCGAAGGTCACCCCTGGGATGACCGGCGCGGAGCTCGCCAACCTGGTCAACGAGGCCGCCCTGCTGGCCGTCAAGCGCCAGCAGGACGCGGTCAACGAGCGGGACCTCTCGGACGCCCTGGAGAAGGTCCAACTGGGCGCCGTGCGACCGCTGGTGATGCCTCAGGAGGAGCGCGAGCGGACGGCGTACCACGAGAGCGGGCACGCGCTGCTGGGCATGCTCCAGCCCGGCGCGGACCCGGTCCGCAAGATCACCATCGTGCCGCGCGGCCGGGCGCTCGGCGTCACGCTCTCCACCCCGGAGAACGACCGCTACTCGTACACCGAGCCCTACCTGCGCGGCCGGATCATCGGCGCGCTCGGCGGCATGGCGGCCGAGCAGGTGGTCTACGGGGTGATCACCACCGGTGCGGAGAGCGACCTGGAACAGGTCACCAACATCGCCCGCGGGATGGCCGGGCGCTGGGGGATGAGCGAGCGGGTCGGCCGGCTCACCGCGGTGCCCTCGGACCCGCAGGGCGCGTACGGGCTCTCCGCCGCGCCGACCACCCTGGACGCGGTGGACGAGGAGGCCCGGCGGATCGTCTCCGAGTGCTACGACGACGCGGTCCGGCTGCTGACCGAGCAGCGGCACCGGCTGGACGCACTGGCGGCGGCGCTGCTGGAGGCGGAGACGCTGGACGAGGAGGCGGCGTACCGGGCGGCGGGGGTGCCGCGGGACGGGGACTCCGAGGGGGCCGCCGCGGGGGTCGAGGGGGCCTCCGCGGGGTCCGCGGGGTCCGCCGGGGCCTCTGCGGGGTCCGGGGGGTCCGCCGGGGCCTCTGCGGGGTCCGAGAAGCGTGAGGGGCCTGAGGGGCCTGAGGGGCCTGAGGGGCCCGACGGGAAGTCGCTCGGCCGGGCGTGACGCCGGCTGCCGGGGGCGCTCGCCACTGCGGCGGGCGCCCCCGGTTCACGTCTCCTAGCGAGGCCGCTCGGCGACCAGGTAGCGGAACACGTTCTCCATCCGGACCGAGCCGTCGGCGCGCAGGTACGGCTGCAGCGCCTCCTCCAGCTCCTTGGCCACCAGTGAGGCGCCGGAGAACTCCTCGGCCGCCTCGAACAGGCCGGTGGAGAGCAGGCCGCGGACCGCGCTGTCGAGGTCCGCGTAGGCGAACGGGCAGCTCACCCGGCCGCTGCCGGCCGGGCGCAGGCCGGCCGGGCCGAGCAGGTCCTCCAGGGCTCCGGGCGCGCTGAGCTCGAACGGGTCGCGCGAGGTGGTGCGGCCCGCCATCCGCCGGGCCACGTCCAGCACCAGGGCGCTCTCGCAGCGCTCCGGCGGGCCCCAGGCGGCGAGCACCACGTGGCCGCCCGGAAGGGTGAGCCGGGCGGCCTCGGCCACCACCGGGAGGGGATCGACGGCGCCGGGCAGCTGCTCGAAAACCGTCACCAGCGAATGGGCCGAGCGGGCGACGGCGGCGGTCGGCCGGGGCCCGGCGCACACCCGCAGCCGGCGGTCGCGGGCCAGCTCGCGCAGCTCGTCCCGCGGCTCCTGCCCGGCGACCTGCGCGCCCCGCCCGGCGGCCAGCAACAGGGCCAGTCCGGACCGGCAGCCCAGGCCCAGCACGCTGCTCGCCGGGCCGACCTCCAGCCGGTCGTAGACCGCCTCGTAGAGCGGCACCAGCATGCGTTCCTGGATCTCCGCCCAGTCGCGCGCCCGCGCGGGCCCGGCTGCCCCGGGCTGCGGGTGGTGCGCGCGTGCGCCTGTTGGTCGTACGGTCGTGCCGGTCGTCCGAGCTGAAGCCATCGCGGCCTCCCATCCGGTCCTTCGGTGTGCTGCTACGGCTCCCCCAAAGTCCCGCCCCACTCCAGCGAACAGCGGGTCGGGCCCGGCGTCCAGAGGGGTGCAGGGTGGTGCGCGCGTGTCGCGGTGGTGCGCCCCCCGCCCCGCGGGCCGGTCCGGCGCCGACCGCGGGCGTGACACCGACGCGGGTGTGAATCCGATTCGAAGTCAGGGGGTCGCTCCCCGTACCATTCGCCCCATGGCTAAGGCACCCGTTCTCACCCCTCAGGCGGAAGACTTCCCGCGCTGGTACCAGGACCTCATCAACAAGGCCGAGCTGGCCGACAACGGTCCGGTGCGCGGCACCATGGTCATCCGACCGTACGGCTACGGCCTGTGGGAGCGGATGCAGCAGGAGATGGACGCCCGGATCAAGAAGGCCGGCGCGCAGAACGCCTACTTCCCGATGTTCATCCCGCAGTCCTACCTGACCAAGGAAGCGGAGCACGTCGAGGGCTTCGCGCCCGAACTCGCGGTGGTCACCCACGGCGGCGGCAAGCAGCTGGAGGAGCCGGTCGTCGTCCGGCCCACCTCCGAGACGATCATCAACGAGTACTTCTCGAAGTGGGTGCAGAGCCACCGCGATCTGCCCCTGCTGATCAACCAGTGGGCCAACGTGGTCCGTTGGGAGCTGCGCCCGCGCGTCTTCCTGCGCACCACCGAGTTCCTCTGGCAGGAGGGCCACACCGCCCACGCCACGTACGAGGACGCCCGTGAGTACGCCTCGATGATCCACACCCAGGTCTACGGCGACTTCATGACCAACGTGCTCGGCATCGACGTCGTGCTGGGCCGCAAGACCGCCAAGGAGCGCTTCGCCGGCGCCATCAACACCCTCACCCTCGAAGGCATGATGGGTGACGGCAAGGCGCTGCAGATGGGCACCAGCCACGAGCTGGGCCAGAACTTCGCCAAGGCGTTCAACACCACCTACCAGCTCCAGGGTGCCGAGCGCGAGCACGTCTGGCAGACCTCCTGGGGCGTCTCGACCCGCATGGTCGGCGGCCTGATCATGTCCCACGGCGACGACAACGGCCTGCGGGTGCCCCCGCGTCTGGCCGCCGTCCAGGCCGTCGTGCTCGCGATCAAGGGCGACGACGCGGTCATCGCCAAGGTCCGCGAGATCGGCGCCCGGCTGGAGGCCGTCGGCGTCCGGGTCGTGGTCGACGACCGCACCGACACCCCGTTCGGCCGCCGCGCCGTCGACTGGGAGCTCAAGGGCGTTCCGCTGCGCATCGAGGTGGGCCCGCGCGACCTGGAGAACGGCACCGCGATGCTGGCCCGCCGTATCCCGGGCGGCAAGGAGCCGGTCTCCATCGACGCCCTGGCCGAGCTGGTCCCGGGCGTGCTGGAGGAGGACCAGGCGCTGCTGCTGCGCCAGTCCCGCGAACGCCGCGAGTCCCGTACGGTCGACGTCAAGAACATCGACGAGGCCGTCGAGGCCGCCGCGACCGGCTGGGGCCGCATCTCCTGGGCCGAGCTCGGCGCGGAGGGCGAGGCCAAGCTGGCCGAGCAGGGCGTCACGGTGCGCTGCATCGTCGCGGCCGACGGTTCGGTGCCGCTGGCGGACGACCAGGACGGCAACATCGCGATCGTCGCCCGCGCGTACTGAGATCGGCTCCACCTCCGTTCCGGGCCGTTCCGGGTCGTTCCGGGTCGTTTCGGGGCTCTTCCGCGATCCGGGGATGTCCGCCGGATGTGCGCCGGTTGTTCGTTACCCGCAGGTAATGACCCTCGGCGGCGACATTTGCCCGGAATGCGGATGGGTAAGAATCCGGTAACTCTTCCGGGGGACTCCCGACCGTGGACATCCCTACTGGCCGGTCAACTCCCGGTATTAACGGAATAGCGGTACGGTGTACGGCCCGTGGCCCTGTCAATCAGGCGGGACCACGGGCCGTACGTCCTGGGGGCGACAGCCCGCCCCCCGGGACGGAATTCACCAGGTCCGCCGACTCTGCGACGGGCCGAAACAGGCAGGGGGTTGGTCTTGCGTCAGATCCGGAGCGTGCAATTCGCGCGCGACCTGGCATTCCTGGGAGTTCCCTGTGAATTCCCGAAGAACGGGAACATGCGGAACATCGGCTCGCACTCCATCGTTGGTCTAGCGTGAGCACGACACAGCCCCTCGTTCTCGCGGCCGAACTGGCCGCCGCCTGGAGCGACATCCAGGCCTACCACCAGGACCTCCCCGACCTGGCCTCGCCCGAGGCCCTGATCGGCGAATCCTCCTCGGCCTGTGGCACGCGGCTCGGTTTCGAGCGGCTCCTCCACGAGGCTGCCCACGGTCTGGCCGCGGCCCGGGACATCCGGGACACCTCGCGGGCCGGCCGCTACCACAACCGGCGCTTCCTGATGCTCGCTTCCGAGCTGGGCCTGGCACACCCGGTCGAGCCGCACGCGAGCAGCGGCTTCTCCCAGGTGACCATGCTCAAGGAGACCCAGGAGCGCTACGCCGGGACCATCGAGCGCCTGGACCGCGCCCTCGGCGCACACCAGGAAGCGGTGGCCGGCGACGGCTCGACGCGTGCCTTCCGCGGTCCTGCCGCCCGGCACGGCTCCTCCGGGGGCGGCGTCCGGGTCAAGGCGGTCTGCGGCTGCGGACGCAACGTCCGGGTCGTGCCGTCGGTGCTCGCGCAGGCGTCCATCGTCTGCGGCGCGTGCCAGCAGCCGTTCAAGATCGCGTAAGTGGTCGACGGCCCGGCGGGGCTGCTGTGCGGGCAGCGGTCCGGCCGGATCGAGCGGCACGACAGGCGCGTGAGCGCGTACGCGCCGTGCGGCGGGACGGTCGCACGGCGGATCGGTACGACGGCAGGGCGGTGACCGGCGCTACGCGCGGATCGGCGGCCACGGGCGGAACAGCCGCCACGGGCGGATCGACGGCCACGAGCGGGACAACAGCAGAGCGGGACAACGACAGAGCAGTACGACGGTGACTTCGTGGGCTGGACCGGGAGCGGGGGCTCCCGGTCGAGCCCTGATCCGTCTCCCGGCCCGTGTGCAGGCGGTTCGCGCCGGTATGGCAGAATGGACAGCTGAGTACTCGGCAGCCGAGCAGGACCCCTCTCTCCTACGGCTGGCGTGTCCCTTGAACGGTCCGCCCCGCAACCCCACGCGATGGCGCGCCCGCTCACCCACGTCAACACCAGGAGAATCCACTCCCGTGGCAGTCAAGATCAAGCTCAAGCGTCTCGGCAAGATTCGCTCCCCGCACTACCGCATCGTCGTCGCCGACGCTCGCACCAAGCGTGACGGCCGCGCGATCGAGGAGATCGGCATCTACCAGCCGACCTACAACCCCTCGAAGATCGAGGTCGACAGCGACCGCGCCCAGTACTGGCTGTCCGTCGGCGCCCAGCCGACCGAGCCGGTGCTCGCCATCCTGAAGCTGACCGGCGACTGGCAGAAGTTCAAGGGCCTGCCGGCTCCGGCCCCGCTGAAGGTCGCGGAGCCGAAGGTCGAGGACTTCTCGCACCTGTTCGCCAAGGCCGTCGCCGGCTTCGAGGACGCCACCACCGGCGTCGCCATCACCCCGAAGGCCAAGAAGTCGGACAAGGCCGAGGCTGAGGCCGACGCCGCCGCCGAGGCCTGATCGTGATCGAGGACGCCCTCGACCACCTGGTGAAGGGCATCGTCGAGCACCCCGACGAGGTGCAGGTGCGTTCGCGCAACCTGCGTCGGGGCAACACCATCGAGGTGCGAGTGCACCCCGATGACCTCGGCAAGGTGATCGGCCGGGGCGGCCGCACGGCACGCGCTCTGCGCACCGTGGTCGGCGCCCTCGGCGGTCGCAACGTCCGGGTCGACCTGGTCGACGTGGACAACATCCGCTGACGCAGCTGCTCGTTCAGCCGTCAGGGCTTGGGGCCGACCGGGACGCATGTCGTCCCGGTCGGCCTTTTCTCGTTTCCCGGCAGCGCCCCGCGGCGCCGCCCTCGCACCACCGCACCAGCGCACCACCGCACCAGCCCATCGCACCATCGCACCAGCCCTGCGCACCGGCCCGTCGCATTGCGTCGGGCGTTCGTTTCGGCTCAGGAACTCCAGGAGAACGATCACCGTGCAGCTCGTCGTCGGCAAGATCGGCCGTGCCCACGGCATCAGGGGGGACGTCAGCGTCGAGGTCCGCACCGACGAGCCGGAGCTCCGGCTCGGCCCGGGCGCCGTCGTGCTCACCGACCCGGCGTCGGTCGGGCCGCTGACCGTCGAGTCCGGCCGGGTGCACAGCGGCCGGCTGCTGCTGCGCTTCGCCGGCGTCAAGGACCGCAACGCGGCCGAGGCGCTCCGGGGCACCCTGCTCATCTCCGAGGTCGACCCGGAGGAGCGTCCCGACGACCCGGAGGAGTACTACGACCACCAGCTGATCGGCCTGGACGTGGTGCTGCTCGACGGCACCCTCGTCGGTGAGCTGACCGAGGTCGTCCACCTCCCGTACCAGGATCTGCTCACGGTGAAGAAGGCCGACGGCACGGAGGTGCTGGTGCCCTTCGTCACCCAGATCGTGCCGACCATCGACCTGGAGAACCAGCGTGCGGTGATCACCCCGCCGGCCGGGCTGATCGACCCGGAGCAGGCCGACGTCGCCGGTACGTCCTCGGCGGAGCGCGCCGAGGAGTCGGCTGAGGGTTCGACCGAGGGTGCGGCCGAGGGGTCGGAGGAGTCGCGGTGACCGTCGAGGAGAACGGTGCCGTGCAGGGCGACGCCGTGCCCGGCGGTGCTGCGCAGAGTGGTGCGGTGCAGGGTGGTGGCGTGCCTGGCGGTGGCGTGCAGGGTGGTGGCGTGCAGAGCGGGATGCGCATCGACGTCGTCACGATCTTCCCGGAGTACCTGGAGCCGCTGAACATCTCGCTGGTCGGCAAGGCCCGTGCGCGCGGCCAGCTGGACGTGCACGTCCACGACCTTCGCGAGTGGACCCACGACGTGCACCGCACGGTGGACGACAGCCCGTACGGCGGCGGGCCCGGCATGGTGATGAAGCCCGAGCCGTGGGGCGAGGCGCTGGACGCGGTGGTCGCCGGCGGGCCCGAGGGCGAGCTGCCCACGCTGGTCGTCCCGACCCCGAGCGGGCGCCCGTTCACCCAGGAGCTCGCCCAGGAGCTGGCCGGCCGACCCTGGCTGGCCTTCACCCCCGCGCGTTACGAGGGCATCGACCGCCGGGTGATCGAGGAAGCCGCCACCCGCATGCCGGTGGTCGAGACCTCGATCGGCGACTACGTCCTGGCCGGTGGCGAGGTCGCCGTCCTGGTGATGGTCGAGGCGATCGCCCGGCTGCTGCCCGGGGTGCTCGGCAACGCCGAGTCCCACCGCGACGACTCCTTCGCGCCGGGTGCGATGGCGGACCTGCTGGAGGGCCCGGTCTACACCAAGCCCGCCGAGTGGCGCGGCCGGACCGTGCCGGACGTGCTGCTCAGCGGCAACCACGGCCGGATCGCCCGCTGGCGGCGCGAGCAGGCTTTCGCCCGCACCCTGGCGAACCGCCCCGACCTGGTCGAGCGCTGGCAGTACGGCGCCTTCGACAAGAAGGAGCGGGAGGCGCTCAGCATCCTCGGCCTGGCCTGGGACGAGCAGCTCGGCCGATTTCGGTCCGTGGCCGGTGGTGTGGAAGAATAGGCCGCTGCTGTCTGTCGTTGGTCCCCTCCCGTAGGGGGCACGTGGACCGGCGCCCCCGCCACGGGGGGAACGTCGTCAGCCGATGCGGCCCGCAGCAGACCCCATTGTGACGATTTTCCGTGGGCGGCCCGTGGCGCCTGCGATGGAGAGCAACATGAGCAACAAGCTCGCTGCTGTCGACGCGGCCTCGCTGCGTTCCGACATCCCGGCCTTCCGCGCCGGTGACACCCTGAAGGTCCACGTCCGGGTCATCGAGGGCAACCGCTCCCGTGTCCAGGTCTTCCAGGGCGTCGTCATCCGTCGCCACGGCGCCGGCGTCGGTGAGACCTTCACCGTCCGCAAGGTCAGCTTCAACGTCGGCGTGGAGCGCACCTTCCCGGTGCACACCCCGGTCGTCGAGAAGATCGAGGTCGTGACCCGCGGTGCGGTTCGCCGCGCCAAGCTGTACTACCTGCGTGACCTCCGCGGCAAGGCCGCGAAGATCAAGGAGAAGCGCGACCGCTGATCCACCGGCCCCCGGCCTCGCCGGGGGATCGGAGCGCTCTCGGGGGTCGAACGACCGCAAGGTAAGCTCACCCCCCGATGAGCACGCACGAACCACCCGCGGACCGCGACGGCAGTCCCGCACCCACCGGTGCGGACTCGCTGTCGCGGTCCGCGGCCGTTCCCGGCGGAGTTCCGGCGGGAGTTCCCTGCGGTACTCCGGACGTCGTCCCCGATGAGGCGGAGGCCGGTACGGCCGCCGCTGCCCCCGCCGACACCGCCCGGGATGGCGCCGAGCAGGGGGGCGCCGGGGAGCCGGGCAAGGGCGCTGAGCCGGAGCACGCGGAGCGGGAGGACGGCGCGGAGCAGCAGGACGGCGCAGAGCGAGAGGACGGCGCCGAGCAGGAGGAGGAGTCGGGCCATTCGCGTTCGCGTGACCTGCTGCTCTTGGCGGGGATCTGCCTGGCGTTCCTGCTCCTGGTGAACGCCTTCGTCGCGCGTCCGTTCGCGGTGCCCTCCGGGTCGATGGAGGACACCCTGCGCACCGGCGACCGCCTGATCGCCAACCAGCTCGCGTACGCCTTCGGAGGCCACCCCCAGCGGGGCGACGTCGTGGTCTTCGACGGGACGGGATCCTTCCGGCCGGAGTCCGCGAAGCCGCAGGGCTTCTGGGCCGACGCGCGGTCGGTCGCGCTGGACCTCGGCCTGGCCCCGGCCGGGGACACCATCTACGTCAAGCGCGTGATCGGCGTCGGCGGTGACCGGGTGACCAGTACCGGGCCGGGCGCGCCGATCACCGTCAACGGAGTGCCGGTGGACGAGACCTCCTACCTGTCCCCGGGGGACGACCCGTCGAGCGTGGCCTTCGACGTGGTGGTGCCGGCCGGCGAGCTGTGGGTGATGGGCGACCACCGCAGTGCCTCCCGTGACTCCCGCGACCACCTGGGCGAGCCCGGGGGCGGTTTCGTGCCCGAGAAGAAGGTGATCGGCCGGGCGGACTGGGTGGTCTACCCGTTCTCGCGCTGGACCGGTCTGGACCGGCCCGCGGCCTTCGCCGCGACTGCGGGGACGGGTGGTCATGGGGACCAGAGGTAGGGGTCGGCTCGCCGACCGACCGGCCCGCGAGCCGGACGGCGGCGCTCCGGTGGGCGCCGGCCCGACCGGGACCCCGCCGGTGCGCGGCCGGGCCGACCGCCGGCGCAGTGCCCGCCGGGCGGCGAGCCGGCGCAAGCGTTCGCTGGTGCGCGAGATCCCGATGATCATCCTGGTGGCCCTGCTGGTGGCACTGGTGATGAAGACCTTCCTGGTCCAGGTGTTCGTGATCCCCTCGGGTTCGATGGAGCAGACCATCCTGGTCGGCGACCGGGTGCTGGTGGACAAGCTGACCCCCTGGTTCGGCAGTGAGCCGCAGCGCGGCGACGTGGTGGTGTTCAAGGACCCGGGCGGCTGGTTGGAGAGCGACCGCAAGCCCTCCGGCGACGGCCCGGTGCTGGGTGCGGCCAAGCAGGTGCTGACCTTCGTCGGGCTGCTGCCGTCCGACAACGAGCAGGACCTGATCAAGCGGGTGATCGGTGTCGGAGGGGACACCGTCGAGTGCTGCGACGCGCAGGGGCGGCTCAGCGTCAACGGGCACCCGGTGGACGAGACGTACCTCGCACCCGGCAACCCGCCGTCCCGACAGCCCTTCAAGGTGAAGGTGCCGCAGGGCCGACTGTGGGTCATGGGCGACCACCGGGACGTCTCCGCCGACTCCCGGTTCCACATGGGCAACCCGGGCCAGGGCACGATCCCGCTGAGCGGCGTGGTGGGTCGCGCGTTCGTGATCGCCTGGCCGCTGGACCGCTTCCATCAACTCGACGTGCCGAGTTCACTCTCCTCTCTCGACCGGGCTCCGCAGGCCGGTGGAACTGCCGGGGAATCCGTGGGCGTTGGGCCGGTTCCTGTGGAACCCCCGCTCGTTATGGGTGTGTTGGGCATCCTTCCGCTCGTCGTTCGTCGGCGGGGGCGGCCTCCGGAGTGAGCCGCGCCGGCCGCCGACCGGCCGGGCCTCGCGTGTGGGACCGCGAGCCGGATGCCTTGGAGTGATAGAGAAGTGCAGGTGCGGCCGGGAGCGGTCCCGGTCGTGCGTCAGGCTGTGCTGGTGTCAGGGGAGCCCGTAGTGGGAAGTCCTGGGGCGGTCATGGTCGTGGCGAGCGTGGTGCCCGCTGTGCGGCACTCTGAGCGCGGGCGCGCGGGCGTCCGCACAGCAGGGAGGAGACGTTGTGGGGGATTTGGTGATCGGTGCCCGTTCGGGCGCCGGAGAGCCCGAGGGCCCAGGCCGTCGGGCGGCCCGGTCCGCCGAGCCCTCGGCACCCTCGGCCGCGGTTGACGACGCGGCGGCCCAGACCGCCGACGAGCAGGGCGCGGGGTCCGAGGAGTCGCCGGAACCCTCGCGCTCGGAGAGCGGATCGGCGGACGGGTCGGAGTCGGAGTCTCCGGCCACGCCGCGCAAGCCGCGCTCCTTCTGGAAGGAACTGCCGATCCTGATCGGCATCGCGCTGATCCTCGCGCTGGTGATCAAGACCTTCTTCGTCCAGGCGTTCTCCATTCCGTCGGAGTCGATGCAGAACACGCTCCAGGTCGGTGACCGCGTCCTGGTGGACAAGCTGACCCCCTGGTTCGGGGCCGAGCCCGAGCGCGGCGAGGTCGTGGTCTTCCACGACCCGGGCGGCTGGCTGAACGACGAGCCGTCCCAGCAGAGCAGCAACTCCTTCGTCCGCGGTGTGCAGGACGTGCTCAGTTTTGTCGGCCTGATGCCCTCCGCCAACGAGAAGGACCTGATCAAGCGGGTCATCGCGGTCGGCGGCGACACCGTCGAGTGCGAGGGCGAAGGACCGGTCAAGGTCAACGGGGTCGCGCTCAACGAGCCGTACATCTACCCGGGCAACACCCCCTGCGGTGACCACCCCTTCGGGCCGGTCAAGGTGCCGAAGGGACGGATCTGGGTGATGGGCGACCACCGCGCCAACTCGCTGGACTCCCGCTTCCACATGGACCAGCCCGGTGGTGGCACCGTCCCGGTGGACAACGTGATCGGGCGCGCCTTCGTGGTGGCCTGGCCGATCCCCCACTGGTCGACGCTTCCGGTGCCTGCCACCTTCGACCAGAAGGGCCTGGCGGCGGCCGCGCCGATGGCACCCCCCGCGGCCGGTGCGGTGGGGGCCGTCGCCCTGCTGCCGCTGGTGCGTCGGGTACGGGGCCGGGCGGAGGACCGGAAGGGGTCCTGAGCTCCACCGGGTTGTCCCCGACTCTTGCGCGGGCCGTGGTACCGACGAGTAATCTGCTCGGACGTGCCACGGCCCGTCGGCGTTCCCGCCGGTGCCTCCGGCGTGCCAGTGTTCTCCGGTCGGCCAGAGGTGGACGGTGTCGATGAGCAGTGTCGTGGAGCAGACGGCCGACCGCCCGGCCGCGCCCGTCCGCGAGCGCCCGCGCCTCGCCGCGGCGCTGCAGGGCGTCGCGCTGGCGCTCGGGCTGGTGCTGATGATCGGCGGCTTCGCCCTCATCGCGGTCGACTACCGGCCGTACAACATCCCCACCGCGTCGATGCACCCGACGCTGCAGATCGGGGACACCGTGCTCGCCCGCAAGGTCGGGAGCGCGGCTGTCGGGCGGGGCGACGTGGTGGTCTTCCGGGACGATGCCTGGGGCGGCGAGCTCATGGTCAAGCGGGTGGTCGCGGTCGGCGGGGACACCGTCGCCACCAGCGGGGACAACCGACGGCTGACGGTCAACGGACAGCCGGTGGACGAGCCCTACCTCGCGACGCAGGGCCGGCAGGGCGAGTCGTTCAGCGTGACGGTGCCGCAGGGCCGGCTGTTCATGCTCGGCGACAACCGCGTCGGCTCGCTCGACTCCCGCACCCACCTGGAGGTCGACGGCGGCACCGTCCCGGCCACCGCCGTCGAAGCCAGGGTCGAGGCCACACTGAAGCCCTTCGGACGGGCCGGCCTGCTCGACCGCACCCCGGCCTTCGACGGTTTCGCGGGGCCGAGGGCGTCGCAGCCCGGCCCGCTGGAGCCCGCCGCCTACGCCACCGTCGCCGGTGCGGCACTGATCCTGGTGACCTCGGCGGTGGGCGGGGTGGCCGGCCTGGCCCGTCGGCTCCGCCGGGGGCGCAGCTCCTGAGCGGGGCCGTCGCGGCGCGGGCCGCTCTGCTGAACATCGCCCCGGACGGACGCGCCGGGTGGCAGGATCGGTAGCGCCACCGATGCGAACGGAAGGAGCGTGAAGAGCTGCCATGACGGCACAGCGTCGCAAGGCGGCGCGGATCCTGCTGCTGGACGGGCTGGACCGCATCCTCCTCTTCCTGGGCGCCGATCCGGCCGTTCCCGGGGAGACGTGGTGGTTCACGCCCGGGGGCGGCTTGGAAGCGGGGGAGGACGTGCGCGAGGCCGCCGAGCGGGAGCTCGCGGAGGAGACCGGCTTGCGGGGTGTGGACCTCGGGCCCTTGGTGGCGTACGGCACGGTGTCGTTCTCCTTTCGGGGACAGCGCTACGAACAGGAGCAGTGGTTCCACCTGGCCCGGACCACGGAGACGGGCCTTGACCGGTTCGGCACGGCCGCCGACGAGCACGCCCAACTGCTCGCGGCGCGCTGGTGGACGGTCGAGGAACTGAGGGGGACCGGCGAGACGGTCTATCCGGCCGGCCTGGTGGACTTCCTGGAACGGCTGCTGGTCGAGGGCCCGCCGGTGGACCCGGTACGGCTCTGACCGTGGGTGCGGTGGTCCACAATGGGTGGACGTGACAAATGAGGGGACGCCTGGATGAGTGCCGAAGATCTCGAAAAGTACGAGACCGAGATGGAGCTCAAGCTCTACCGGGAGTACCGGGACGTCGTCGGCCTGTTCAAGTACGTGATCGAGACCGAGCGACGGTTCTACCTCACCAACGACTACGAGCTGCAGGTGCACTCGGTCCAGGGCGAGGTGTTCTTCGAGGTGTCGATGGCGGATGCGTGGGTCTGGGACATGTACCGGCCGGCCCGGTTCGTCCGCAAGGTCCGGGTGCTGACCTTCAAGGACGTGAACATCGAGGAACTCGCGAAGAGCGATCTGGAGCTGCCCTCGGACGAGTCCGGCTTCGGGAACTGACGTTGAACGACTCCGCCCCGCGTTGTCCAGCCGAATTTCGCGGGGACGGGGCTTCTCACCCCTGCGGGTGACAGAAGTTGTCCACAGGCCCGAGTTATCCACAGGGAAACGTGATTTCCGGGCCTCGTGGTGCGCAGTGGTGCAGCCTCCTCGGCGGAGGTGGTCACCATGCAGCACACCGTCACGCAGGACCAGGCCGTACCGGACACGGCCGCGCTGGAGGCCGTACCGGACGCGGCTGTTCCGGGTCCGGCCGAACCGGACACGGCCGCACCGGCCCCGGCCGGAGCCGGGAAGAAGCCGCAGGGAGCGTCGGACCGCAGCACCCGGACCGGGCTCGGCCGCTACGGGGAGCGGGTCGCCGCCCGCCGCCTGGCGGAGTCCGGGCTCCGCATCCTCGACCGCAACTGGCGCTGCGTCGAGGGCGAGCTGGACATCGTCGCCCTCGACGGCGACACCGTGGCGGTCTGCGAGGTGAAGACCCGCTCCGAGCGGGGGTTCCAGCAGCCCACCGAGGCCATCGACCGGGCCAAGGCAGCACGGCTGCAGCGCCTGGCCGAGCGCTGGATGGCCGAGCGCTGGCCCGGCCACTTCGCCCGGCTGGCCGGGGCCGACGACGACGTGGCGCCGACGGATCCGCACTGGCCGCCCGCCCCGCCGGGCGGGGTGCGGATCGACCTGGTCGCCGTGGTCAACCGGGCGCGGGGTGCGGCCCTGGTCGACCACCTGCGGGGGGTGGTCTGAGATGGCCTTCGCCCGTACCTGCTCCGTCGCGCTGGTCGGCGTCGACGGGGTGATCGTCGAGGTCCAGGCCGATCTGGAGCCCGGGGTGGCCGCGTTCACCCTGGTCGGCCTGCCCGACAAGGCGCTCACCGAGGCCCGCGACCGGGTCCGCGCTGCGGTGGTGAACAGCGGCGAGGCCTGGCCGCAGCGCAAGCTGACGGTCGGCCTCAGCCCCGCCTCGGTGCCCAAGAGCGGCAGCGGCTTCGACCTCGCGGTGGCCTGTGCCGTGCTGGCAGCCGCCGAGCGGCTCGACCCGTCGTCCATCGCCGAACTGCTGGTCATCGGCGAACTGGGGCTGGACGGCCGGGTGCGGCCGGTCCGCGGGGTGCTGCCCTCGGTGCTGGCCGCGGCCGACGCCGGATACGAACGGGTCGTGGTCGCCGAGCAGACCGCGCCCGAGGCCTCGCTCGTCCCCGGCGTGACGGTGATCGGTGTCCGCAGCCTGCGCCAGCTGGTCGCGATCCTCACCGGGGCGACGGCACCGGAGGAGCCGCCCGATCCGATCAGCGGCCGACCGGATCCGTTGATGGCCGGGCTGATGCTGCCCAGCGCCGGCGTGCGGGGCCTGCCCGACGACAGGGCGGCCCGCCTCGACATGGCCGACGTGGCCGGTCAGTACGAGGCACGGCGAGCCCTGGAGATCGCCGCCGCCGGAGGACACCACCTCTACCTGAAGGGGCCGCCGGGCGCGGGCAAGACCATGCTGGCGGAGCGGCTGCCTGCGCTGCTCCCGCCGCTGACCCAGAAGGAGGCCCTGGAGGTCACCGCCGTGCACTCGGTGGCGGGCCTGCTCCCGGTCGGGCGCCCGCTGATCGACACCGCGCCCTACTGCGCCCCGCACCACTCCACCACGATGCCCGCGATCGTCGGCGGCGGCAGCGGGCTGCCGAGGCCGGGAGCCGTCTCACTGGCCCACCGGGGCGTGCTGTTCCTGGACGAGGCGCCGGAGTTCCCGGTCCGGGTGCTCGACGCGCTGCGGCAGCCGCTGGAGTCGGGGCAGATGGTGATCGCCCGATCGGCCGGGTCGCTCCGGCTCCCGGCCCGCTTCCTCCTCTGTCTGGCCGCCAATCCCTGCCCGTGTGGCCGGCACTCACGGCGGGGCGAGGGCTGCGAGTGCACCCCCACGATGGTCAGCCGCTACCAGGGGCGGCTCTCCGGGCCGTTGCTGGACCGGGTCGACCTCCAGGTCCAGGTCGCTCCGGTGACGAGGGCCGAACTCATGGAGCGGGACGCCTCGGCGGAGAACACCGAGACCGTCGCCGCCCGGGTGCTGGCCGCCCGGGAGCGTGCGGCCGCCCGGCTGGCGGAGACGCCGTGGCGGACGAACGCGGAGGTGCCGGGCCACGAGCTGCGCACGCGCTGGCAGCTCGCGCCCGGCGCGCTCAACGACGTCGCGCGCCAGCTGGAGCGGGGCATGCTGACCGCCCGGGGTCTGGACCGGGTGCTCCGGGTCGCCTGGACGGTCGCCGACCTCGCCGGCCGCGACCGGCCGGACCAGCGGGACGTGCGCACCGCCCTGGTCCTGCGCACGGGGGTCGAGCACGGGCTGCCACTGACCGAACGGATCTTCGGCCGCCTCGGGGGCATCCCGGCCCAGCGCGGCGGTCCGCCGGAGGACGGACCGCCGGGGCGGGGCAGCGAGCGGACCGGGAACGCGGAGGACGAGGCATGAACCAGCCGGTGCAGCACCCCCACGGCACGACCGGGGTCGAGGCCGACCCGGCCGTCGCCGCGACGGCGTCCGAACCCGAGCGCCTCGCCCGCGTCGTGCTCAGCCGGCTCAGCGAACCGGGCGACGCGGTGATCGGCCGCTGGCTTGGACAGCTCCCCGCCGTCGAGGTGGTCCGGGCGATCCGGGACGGGACGGTGCCCGACCATCCCGGGCTCGACTCCACCCGGCTGACCGGGTACCAGGCGAGGCTCCCGGGGCCGGACCCGGAGACGGACCTGAAACGGGTACGGCGCGTCGGTGGACGGTTCATCATTCCGGGGGACACGGAATGGCCCAGCCAACTCGACGACCTGGGGGACGGACGTCCGATCGGCCTCTGGACGACGGGCACCGGCTCGCTGCGGCTGCTCGCGCTCCGCTCGGTCGCGATGGTGGGCTCCCGCGCCTGCACGGCCTACGGCGCCCATGTCGCCGGAGAGCTGTCGGCCCAACTCGCCGAGCGCGGTTGGGTGGTGGTGTCCGGCGCCGCCTACGGGATCGACGCGGCCGCGCACCGCGGCGCACTCGCCGTCGGCGGGATGACCGTCGCGGTGCTCGCCTGCGGAGTCGACGTGGCCTATCCCAAGGGGAACGCCGAACTGATCCGACGGATCGGTGTCCAGGGCCTGCTGGTCAGTGAACTCCCGCCCGGGGAGCACCCGACGCGCTTCCGCTTCGTCCTCCGCAACCGGGTCATCGCGGCACTCACCCGGGGCACCGTGGTGGTGGAGGCGGCGGTCCGCAGCGGAGCCCTGAGCACGGCGAGACGCGCGCGCGACCTCAACCGCCACACCATGGGCGTCGCCGGCCCGGTGACCTCGGAGCTCTCGGCCGGTGTGCACGCCCTGATCCGCAGCGGCGGCGCCACCCTGGTCACCGACGCTGCCGAGATCACCGAGCTGATCGGGGCGATCGGGGACGACCTGGCCCCGCAGCGCAGCGGACCGGTGCTGCCGCGCGACCTGCTGGAGCCAGCGGTGGCCAGGGTCCTGGAGGCCGTGCCGGCGACGGCGGAGGGCGCGCCGGTGGAGCGGCTGGCTCGCCAGTCCGGGCTCCTGCCGGACGAAGTGCTCCAGCGGCTCTACGAGTTGGGCTCGCTCGGCTACGTCGAGCGACACGGCGCGCACTGGCGCATGGTGCGGAGGAGGTGACCGCCGGAGCGGAGAACACCCGTGCGCCGGGGGAGGGCGTGTCCGAACCGCCCGGCTGACCTGCTGATCCGGTTCTTCCGCTCGTGTGCCCGGATCCGGTGAGTGAACGCCACCGGATCGGGGGACGACCGAGTGGCGGTAGCGCTTTGCAGTGAGTTGGTCACGCTACGCTCCACATGCCTTCCCTATCAGCACATGACTCGGCAGAACGGCGCAGACCAACGCATGCCCACACACATTCCCGGACACAGAGTGACCGGTGGCGCTCGGTCCTCGGGAGGGCCGCGGACCGAGCGGCGCCCCTCGACCGAGTTCCCGTCCAAGTCGGCGGGGACGATGGGAGGCCTGTCGCGGCAGGGCGGCCGGCCGACGGTGGTGCCAGGCCAGCCCGCGGAGGCGACCCAGGGGGCCGAGGCGGTCCGTGCCGCCGACGTGCCGGTGGGCACTCCCGCCGACCCGCCCGGAGACACCGGGCAGGCCGGGCAAGCCGGCAGGGACGTCGCGGTCCGGGGCCGCAGCGCACTCGAAGAACTCTGGCGCTCCTACAAGGAGACCGGCGACCAGCGGCTGCGTGAGCAGCTGATCCTGCACTACTCACCGCTCGTCAAGTACGTGGCGGGGCGGGTCGGGGTCGGTCTGCCCTCCAACGTCGAGCAGGCGGACTTCGTCTCCTCCGGGGTCTTCGGGCTGATCGACGCGATCGAGAAGTTCGACATCGACCGCGCCATCAAGTTCGAGACCTACGCGATCAGCCGGATCCGTGGCGCGATCATCGACGAGCTGCGCGCCCTGGACTGGATCCCGCGCTCGGTGCGGCAGAAGGCGAAGGCGGTCGAGCGGACGTACGCGACGCTGGAGGCCCGGCTGCGCCGGACGCCGCACGACCCGGAGGTCGCGGCCGAGATGGGCATCGCGATCGAGGACCTGCACGCCATCTTCAGCCAGTTGTCGCTCGCCAACGTGGTGGCGCTGGACGAGCTGCTCCACCCGGTGGGGGAGGGCGGCGACCGGCTGAGCCTGGTGGACACCCTGGAGGACCACGGCGCGGACAACCCGGTCGAGGTGGCCGAGGACCGCGAGCTGCGCAGGTTGCTGGCCCAGGCCGTCAACACCCTGCCCGAGCGGGAGAAGACCGTGGTGACGCTCTACTACTACGAAGGTCTCACCCTCGCCGAGATCGGGCAGGTGCTGGGGGTGACGGAGAGTCGGGTGAGCCAGATCCACACCAAGTCCGTCCTCCAGCTGCGCGCCAAGCTCTCGGACGTCCGCTAGCGCGCGGATCCGGTCGCGCGTCCACTCGGCAGTGCGGCCGCCGCGGCCGCCGGACCTGCCCGGGACTGGCACGGCCGCCGGGACTGCCGGACCTGCCGGGACTGCCCGGCTTACCAGGACTGCCGGGGTTGCCTGCGGCTGCCCGGGTCGGGACTGCGGGGCGGCGCCCGCGCCGGCCTCTCATGCGCGGCGCCTTATCGGCCGCGCGTAGGGCTCCGTACAGTGGGAGCGTGCCGAAGATCCGAGCGGCCACGGTGGCCGAGCATCGCCAGCTGCAGCGGGCAGCCCTCCTCGACGCTGCCCGCACCCTGCTCACCGAGGGCGGCAAGGAGGCCCTGACCTTCCCCGCGCTCGCCGCACGCACCGGGCTGGCGCGCTCCTCGGTCTACGAGTACTTCCGCTCCCGGGCCGCCGTGGTCGAGGCGCTCTGCGAGGTGGACTTCCCGCTCTGGGCGGCCGAGATCGAGGCCGGGATGGAGAGCTGCGACACCGCCGCCGAGCGGATCGAGGCGTACGTCCGGGGCCAGCTGGCGCTGGCGGCCGACCCGCGTCACCGGGCGGTCGTGGCGATCTCGGCGCTGGAGCTCGACGAGGCCGCGCGCGAGCGGATCCGGGCGGCCCACGGACGGCTGGCCGGCCTGGTCGTCCGCGCGCTGGAGGATCTGGGCCACGAGCGGCCCCGGCTCGCTGCGGCGCTGCTGCAGGGGGTCGTGGAGTCGGCCGTCCGCCGAGCCGAGCAGGCGGCCACCGCACGCACCGGTTGCCTGACCGAGAGCCCCGAGGAGATCGCGGACACCGCCGTCGCCCTCGCGCTGCACGGCCTCAGCCGGGCGTGACCGGCCGTTCGTCCTGCGGCGGCCCCGGGCGCAGCGGCAGCAGCCGTGCCGCGCCCGCACCGAACAGGGCCAGCGGGTCCAGGTAGCGGCCACCGCGCAGCAGTCCCCAGTGCAGGCACGCACGCGCGGCACAGTGCCGCCCGTCCGGGGCGAGCCGACCGATCACCTCTCCGGCGGCCACCGCGGTGCCGGTCGGGAGGACGCCGGTGACCGGCAGGTAGGTGGTCCGGAGCGGGGGAGTGCCCGAGCCCGGGTGGGTGACCGTGACCACGGGACGGCCCGCCACCAGTCCGGAGAACGTGACCACCCCGCCCGCCGCCGCCCGTACCTCCGCCCCGTTCTCGGCGGCGAGGTCCACCCCGCGGTGTCCGGCGGCCCAGGGTTTCGCGGGCGGATCGAAGCGCCCCAGGAGCGCCCCGGGCCCGCCCAGCGGCCACGCCCGCGTCCCGCGCGGACCGGAGCCGCCAGCCGAGTCACCTCCGGAGCCCCCGACCGAGCCGCCCCCGGAGCCCCCGACCGAGAGCCCCGCCGCGGGCCCCGCCCCCACCGCCCCCATCGCCCGTCCCGCTCCTGCCGCCCGCCCCGCTCCTGCCGTCCTCGCCCTCCCCACCGCCCCAGCCGTCGGCGTCCCGAGCACGCCCACCACCCCCAGCACCACCCCCACGGCGACCAGCCGCCGAACCCCGACGCACCACCTACGAGCAGTCATGCGCGAAGGCTCGTCGCCCGGCCGCCCCGGCGCCACCCGAATCCGGATTCCTGTGGACAAAACGCTCCCGCGACCGACCGACGTCCCCCAAACGGGTGTACGAACGCCGCCATCCGGTGTACAAGCGGCATATCCGCGACGGGCCGCGGGCAGGCGGTCGACCGGCGGGCAAACCCGTCCCCGCGCCGCCGACTCAGCAACTGCCACCACCGCTGCCGGCACCGCCGCCGCCACTGCTGCGACCCCCGCCGCCACCGCCACAGCACCGTCGTCACCGCCACCGCCGATACCGTCCGGTCCAGCCGCTCCCAGGCTCTTCCCAGGTGCTCGGCGGGCCTCCGGCCGCTCGTGAAGTCGCCCGCCGCTCGGCGCTTCCCGTACACTTCACACGCGACCCGGTCCGCCGGGTCGACTTCGCACGCCCCGCCACCGGCGGTCGGACGCGGTTCTTCCGCAGCCCCGCCAGGTGCGAGTGCCGCTCGGTCCGCCGAGCCCGATCGGTCTCCGGCCGAGCGGGTCGGAGCGGCTCGGCACGTTCGGGGCGTCAGGCGTGGCTGTCACCTGGCCGCCACGGACAAACCGAGACTGACCCGGCTGCGGGTGATCGCTGAGACCAGCTGCCGCCGCCGGGCCGTAACACCTGAGGAGCACGGCAATGGCCGTCGTCACGATGCGGGAGCTGCTGGAGAGCGGCGTCCACTTCGGTCACCAGACCCGCCGCTGGAACCCGAAGATGAAGCGCTTCATCATCACCGAGCGCAACGGCATCTACATCATCGACCTCCTGCAGTCGCTGAACTACATCGACCGCGCCTTCGAGTTCATCAAGGAGACCGTTGCCCACGGCGGCAGCGTCCTCTTCGTCGGCACGAAGAAGCAGGCCCAGGAGGCCATCGCCGAGCAGGCCACCCGCGTGGGCATGCCCTACGTGAACCAGCGCTGGCTCGGCGGCATGCTGACCAACTTCTCGACCGTCTACAAGCGCCTGCAGCGCCTGAAGGAGCTCGGCGAGCTGGACTTCTCGGACGTGGCCGGTTCCGGCCTCACCAAGAAGGAGCTCCTGGTCCTCCAGCGCGAGCACGACAAGCTGGAGAAGACCCTCGGCGGTATCCGCGACATGCAGCGCGTTCCCAGCGCCGTCTGGATCGTGGACACCAAGAAGGAGCACATCGCGGTCGGCGAGGCCCGGAAGCTCAACATCCCGGTCGTCGCCATCCTCGACACCAACTGTGACCCGGACGAGGTCGACTACAAGATCCCGGGCAACGACGACGCCATCCGCTCCGTCACCCTGCTGACCCGCGTGATCGCCGACGCCGTGGCCGAGGGCCTGAAGTCCCGCGCCGGTGTCGCCAAGGGCGACGCCAAGGCCGAGCCGGGCGCCGACCAGCCGCTGGCCGACTGGGAGAAGGACCTCATCGAGGGCGAGAAGAAGGCCGAGGAGGCCCCCGCCGCCGCCGAGGCCCCGGCCGCCGAGGCTCCGGCCGCCGAGGCTCCGGCCGAGCAGGCCTGACGTACCAAGGGTGAGGGGCACCCGCCGGTACGACGCCGGCAGGTGCCCCTCTCTCCCGCGCCGGGGCCGAACCATCGGTCCCGGCGCCACTCCACGCAGACACGCGAGACGCGAGAAGAGATTCACACCATGGCGAACTTCACCGCCGCGGACGTCAAGAAGCTCCGTGAGCTCACCGGCGCCGGCATGATGGACTGCAAGAAGGCCCTGGACGAGGCCGAGGGCAACGTCGAGAAGGCCGTCGAGCTCCTTCGCATCAAGGGCCAGAAGGGCGTTGCCAAGCGCGAGGGCCGTGACGCCTCCAACGGCGCCGTCGCCGCGCTGATCGCCGAGGACAAGAAGTCCGGCGTCCTGGTCGAGCTCAACTGCGAGACCGACTTCGTCGCCAAGGGTGACAACTTCGTCAAGGTCGCCGACGCGATCGCCGCCCACGTCGCCAAGACCGCCCCGGCCGACCTGGACGCCGCCCTGGCCTCCGAGATCGAGGCCGGCAAGACCGTCCAGCAGTTCGTGGACGAGGCCAACGCGACCCTGGGCGAGAAGATCGTCTTCCGTCGCTTCGCCCAGTTCGACGGTGACGGCTTCGTCGCGGTCTACCTGCACAAGACCAGCCCCGACCTGCCGCCGGCCGTCGGCGTCCTGGTCGAGCTGGACAAGGAGAACGCCGAGGTCGCCAAGGACGTCGCGCAGCACATCGCCGCCTTCGCGCCGAAGTACCTGTCCCGCGAGGAGATCCCGGCCGAGGAGCTCGACAACGAGCGCCGCGTCGCCGAGGCCACCGCCCGCGAGGAGGGCAAGCCGGAGGCCGCCCTGCCGAAGATCGTCGAGGGTCGCGTCACCGGCTTCGTCAAGGAGAACTCCGTCCTGGAGCAGGCCTTCGCGAAGGACAACAAGAAGACCGTCGCCAAGGTCCTTGAGGAGAACGGCGTCGCCCTCAAGCGCTTCGCCCGCTTCCGCGTCGGCGCCTGAGCCACGTTCCACCGGGTTCCCGGCCCCCTTAGGCTGGGAACCGCCCCCGCCCGCTGACCAGGGCGGGACGCCGAACGGGCTCACCCAGCGCCATCCGCCCACGGGCGGGCTCGCGTCGGCACCATGAACGACGAGGAGGCCATTGCCGTGCAGGACACCGAACCGGTTCCCGCGGCAGTGGCCTCCTCGCGTGTACGCGCAGGCGGGGCATCCGCACACCCGCGCCTGTGACCAGTAGGTGCAAAAAGGAGAAGTCCATGCAGCAGACGCAGGAGACCGCGCAGGACCCCAAGGCCGGCACGAGCCGCCGGGTGCTGCTCAAGCTGTCCGGTGAGGCCTTCGCCGGTGGTGGCGGGCTCGGCGTCGACCCGGACGTCGTGCACGCGATCGCCCGGGAGATCGCCACGGTCGTCCGCGCCGGTACCGAAGTCGCGGTGGTCATCGGCGGCGGCAACTTCTTCCGGGGCGCCGAGCTGCAGGTCCGCGGCATGGACCGGGCCCGGTCCGACTACATGGGCATGCTCGGCACCGTCATGAACTGCCTGGCGCTGCAGGACTTCCTGGTCAAGGAGGGCATCGAGACCCGGGTCCAGACCGCCATCACCATGGGCCAGGTCGCCGAGCCGTACCTGCCGCTGCGCGCCGTCCGGCACCTGGAGAAGGGTCGCGTGGTGATCTTCGGCGCGGGTATGGGCATGCCCTACTTCTCCACCGACACCACGGCCGTCCAGCGCGCGCTGGAGATCCACGCCGACGTCCTGCTGATGGGCAAGAACGGCGTGGACGGCGTCTACGACTCCGACCCGCGGACCAACCCGGACGCGGTCAAGTTCGACGCGCTGGAGTACTCCGAGGTCATCGCGCGCGACCTCAAGGTCGCCGACCTCACCGCGATCACGCTGTGCAAGGACAACAACCTCCCGATGCTGGTCTTCGAACTGCTGGCGGAGGGCAATATCGCGCGTGCGGTGAAGAGTGAGAAGATCGGCACACTCATCAGCCAGGATTCTGTCCGGGCCTGAGCAGCAACCAGCCGTACGGGACGGTGCGGGAGCCGCGACCGGCCGCCGCTCCGACACCGGTCGGAACAACCGCAGATGAACCGGACAGGGAGACCACAGTGATCGAAGAGACCCTCCTCGAAGCCGAGGAGAAGATGGAGAAGGCCGTCGCCCACGCGAAGGACGACTTCGCGGCCATCCGCACCGGCCGTGCGCACCCGGCGATGTTCGCCAAGATCGTCGCCGAGTACTACGGCGCCAAGACGCCGATCAACCAGCTGGCCTCGTTCTCGGTGCCGGAGCCGCGGATGGCGGTCGTCTCGCCCTTCGACAAGACCGCGCTGAAGGCCATCGAGCAGGCGATCCGCGACTCCGACCTGGGTGTCAACCCGTCCAACGACGGTTCGATCATCCGCGTGGTGCTGCCGGAGCTCACCGAGGAGCGCCGCCGGGAGTTCATCAAGATCGCCCGCACCAAGGGCGAGGACGCCAAGGTCTCGATCCGTTCGGTGCGCCGCAAGGCCAAGGACGCCATCGACAAGCTGGTCAAGGACGGCGAGGTCGGCGAGGACGACGGCCGCCGTTCCGAGAAGGAGCTCGACGACACCACGGCCCGGTACGTGGCCCAGATCGACGAGCTGCTGAAGCACAAGGAATCCGAGCTGCTTGAGGTCTGATGAACGACGCCCCTGACGCCCCCGGCTACTGGGGCCCGTCCGACCAGCAGTTCCAGCCCTACCGCCCGGCGCCGCAGCCGCAGGCACCCCGTACCCCGGCCCACCCGGCGCCGGGGTACGGCGAGCAGCCCTCGGCGCCGGTCCGGGGACACCACCCCGACCACCCGGGCGGCCACGGCATGTCCCCGGGCGGGCCGGGTGCCGTCCCGGCGGACCAGGGCCTCCGTTCGGATCACTCGCAGCAGCCTCCGGTGTACTGGGGCGGTGACGCGGAGGAGACTCAGGTCATGCCTCCCGTACCGGCCGACCCCGGCCCGCTCCCGGGCGTGCCCGGCCTCGGCGGTCCGCCCGGCCACAGCCCGCCCGGTCGCGGTCCGGCCGGCCACGGTCCGGCTGCGGGGCGGCCCGACGCCGGTGGTCCGGCCGACCCCGCCGAGGGCCCGGCCCGGGAGGCCGGCCGGCTGAGCGGCCCGCTCTTCCGGGACGAGCAGCCCGGGACCCCGCCGTCCGGCGTGACGGAGACGGTCGTGCTGCGCGCGATATCCGACGACGCCGCCCCAGCCCCCGGCCGCGGCACCCCGCCGTACCCGGGGGCTCCGGTGCATCCCGCGCCGCCGCCCAGCCACCCGGCGGCCGGGCAGCCCCACTTCGTGCCGTCGTCCCACCCAGGGCAGGAGACACCCGTGGCCGCCCAGCCCGACCCGCAGCCGCAGCCGCGCAAGCAGCGCGGAGGCCGTAACCTCCAGGCCGCCATAGGCGTCGGGGTCGGCCTCGGCGCGGTGATCGTCGCCTCGCTGTTCGTGGTGAAGGCGCTGTTCCTGGTCGTCGTGATGGCCGCCGTCGCGGTCGGCGTCTGGGAGCTGACCAGTCGGCTCGCCGAGCGCAAGGAGATCAAGGCGCCGCTGATCCCGCTGGTCGTGGGCGGCATCGCCATGGTCGCCACCGGCTACTGGTCCGGGATCCAGTGGGCCGCGGCCTCGCTCGCACTGACCGGGCTGGCGGTGATGGTCTGGCGGATGGCCGAGCCGCCCGAGAACTACCTGCGGGACATAACGGCAGGGGTGTTCACCGCCTTCTACGTGCCGTTCCTGGCCACCTTCGTGGCGATGATGCTGGCGGCCGACGACGGCCCCCAGCGGATCGTGCTCTTCCTGATCGTCACGATCTGCAGCGACACCGGCGCCTACGCCGTCGGCTACAAGTTCGGCCGGACCAAGCTGGCCCCGACGATCAGCCCCGGCAAGACCCGCGAGGGCCTGGCCGGCGGCATCGGCCTGTCGATGCTGGCCGGCGCGCTGCTGATGCAGCTGATCATCGACGGCGGCAGCTGGTGGCAGGGCCTGATCCTGGGCGGCTGCGCGGCGGTCACCGCGACCCTGGGAGACCTGGGCGAGTCGATGATCAAGCGCGACCTCGGGATCAAGGACATGGGCACGCTGCTGCCCGGCCACGGCGGCATCATGGACCGGCTGGACTCGCTCCTGCCGACCGCGCCGGTGGTCTGGCTGCTCCTGGCGGCCTTCGTCGGCACCTGATCCGCGCAGTGCCCGCGAGGGCCCCGGACGCCCGGCGTCCGGGGCCCTCGCGCGTCTGCGACACTGGATGAACCATGCCTAAGCCCGGAGAACTCACCTTTGTCGCGCCGCGCGGCGCCAAGCCCCCGCGACACCTCGCCGACCTGAGCCCCGCCGAGCGCAAGGAGGCCGTCGCCGAGCTGGGCGAGCAGCCGTTCCGCGCGAAGCAGCTGTCCAACCACTACTTCGGCCGGATGTCGAACGACCCGGCGGGCTGGACGGACATCCCCGCCGCCAGCCGGGAGAAGCTCACCGGGAGCCTGCTGCCCGAGCTGATGTCGGTGGTGCGGCACGTCTCGTGCGACGACGACGCGACCCGCAAGACGCTGTGGAAGCTGTTCGACGGCACGCTGGTGGAGTCCGTGCTGATGCGCTACCCGGACCGGGTCACCATGTGCATCAGCTCCCAGGCCGGCTGCGGCATGAACTGCCCGTTCTGCGCCACCGGCCAGGCCGGGCTGACCCGCAACCTCTCCACCGCCGAGATCGTCGAGCAGATCGCCGCCGGGATGCGCTCGCTGAAGACCGGCGAGATCCCGGGCGGCGAGGCGCGGCTGTCCAACGTCGTCTTCATGGGCATGGGCGAGCCGCTGGCCAACTACAACCGGGTGCTGGCCGCGATCCGCCGGCTGACCGACCCGGCGCCGGACGGCTTCGGCCTGTCCCAGCGCGGCATCACCGTCTCCACAGTCGGGCTCGTTCCGGCGATGCACCGCTTCGCCGACGAGGGCCTCAGCTGCCGCCTGGCGCTGTCGCTGCACGCCCCGGACGACGAGCTGCGCGACGAGCTGGTGCCGGTGAACACCCGGTGGAAGGTTGCCGAGGTGCTGGACGCGGCCTGGAACTACGCGGAGAAGTCCGGCCGCCGGATCTCCATCGAGTACGCGCTGATCAAGGACATCAACGACCAGGCCTGGCGGGCCGACCTGCTCGGCCGGCTGATCAAGAACCACCGGGTGCACGTCAACCTGATCCCGCTGAACCCGACCCCGGGCTCCAAGTGGACCGCCTCCCGGCCCGAGGACGAGCGCGAGTTCGTCCGGCGGCTGCAGTCGCACGGCGTGCCGACGACCGTCCGCGACACCCGCGGCCAGGAGATCGACGGCGCCTGCGGCCAGCTCGCGGCGGCCGGCTAGTCCGGCAGGACCGACCGCTCAAGGGCCCGTCCCCGAACCCCCCGCCCGCGCGGCGGCGGTTCGAGGGCGGGCCCTACCGCAGTCCGGCGGCCGCCAGGGCGGCGGTCGCGCCGCCGGTCAGCAGCAGCGTGGTGCCGGCCGCCAGGGTGCGCAGCGCGACCGCGCCGAACAGCAGCCGGGGCGAGGTGCCGAGGCGCATCAGCGCTTCGGTGACGTCGCGGCGGTCGGTGCGGACCTCGGCCAGCCGGGCGACCACTGCGGCGGCCGCGCAGCCGAGCACCAGGCAGGCCTCGACGGCGGGCAGTGCGTCGGCGCTGTCGGGGGTGCCGATCCAGTAGCGGACGGTGGTGAGCACCAGCGCGATGGTGAGGGTGAGGACGGCCAGCGGCGCGCCGAGGCGCGGGGCCTGGGCGGTGAGCCCGCGTCCGGCGAGCAGCCGTAGCGGGGTGGGCCGGCCGACGGCCAGCAGCCGTCCGGCCCAGGCCAGCAGCGGTCCGGTGAGCAGGGCGAGGCCGAGCGCGCTCGCCGCCCAGCCGCCGAGTGCGGCGGTGCTGGTGCTGCCGAGTCCGGCGGGCAGGTGGACCGGGCGGCCGTCGGCGGCGGCGCCGGGGCGCAGGGCGATGAGTTCGAGCGCGGCGCCGATCACGACCAGCCCGATCGGCAGGGCGATCCGCCAGGCGCCGAACCCGGTGCGGCGGCGGGTGCGTCCGCCGGGCAGGTTCTCGGTGACGGGCACCGCGCAGGCGGCGGCGATGCCGGCGGTGAGCGGGACCAGGGCGAGCAGGGTGACCGGCGCGGCGGCCGGCAGCGGCACGCCCATGCCGAGGTCGGGGGCGAGCGAGGGCCCGGCGATGTCGTTGCGCAGCACCAGGAAGACCAGCAGGGTGAGCACGCTGCCGAGGGTGCAGGCGAGGGCGACCTCGCCGGCGATCAGGGTCCGGATCCGGCGGGAGCCGGCCCCGGCGGCGGTGAGGCCGGCGATCCGCTCGGGGCGCCGGGCGGGCACGGCGCGGGCGGCGACGGCCGCGAACCAGGCGACGGCGGCCAGCGGGGGCAGGCACCAGAGCAGCCGGACCAGCGGGTCGGCGCCGCCGAGCGGGGCGCTCATCGCCCGGCCGAGGGAGCGCAGCAGGAAGGCGGCGACCACGGCGGCGGCCAGCGCGGTGAGCAGCCAGCGGCCCAGGTCGGGCACCCGGTAGCCCCGGGCCAGACGGAGATAGAACACGTCGACTCTTTCAGCGGCTCGGCGTCGTCAGTGGCGGGTTGCCGTGACGGCGGTCGCTCCGGAGGCACCGGACGCGGCGGCGCCGCGCGGGACGGGGGTGGCGGGGGCGGTGAGCCGTCCGTCGACGAGGGCGACGGAGCGGTCCGCGAACCGGACGAGCTCGGGGTCGTGGGTGGCGAGGACGAGGGTGAGCTGGTGCGAGCGGGACGCGCTGGTCAGTATCCGCATGACCTGGTCGGCGGCCTCGCGGTGCAGCGGGGCGGTGGGGTCGTCGGCGAAGACCACGGGCGGCAGCGGGGCCAGGGCGCGGGCGACGGCGACCCGCTGGCGCTGGCTCTGGACCAGCCGCTCGGGGCGATGCCCGGCGAAGTCGCCGACGTCGAGGCGTTCCAGCCACTCGTCGGCGGCGGTGTAGGCGGCCTTGTTGCCGGCCCCGGCGAGCAGCAGTGGCAGGGCGACGTTCTCCCGGGCGGTCAGCTCGGGGACCAGGTGCGGTTCGGAGCCGACGAAGCCGAAGCGGTCGCGGCGCAGCCGTTCGCGGCCGGACCGGGCGAGGGTGTGCACGGGGGCGCTGTTGAACCAGACCTCGCCCTCGTCGACCGGGAGTTGGGCGGAGAGGCAGCCCAGCAGGGTGCTCTTCCCGGAGCCGCGCGGGCCGGTGACGGCGAGCACCTCGCCCTCGCGGACGCCGATCGAGATACCGCGCAGGGCGGGGGTGCCGTGATGGGACTTGACGATCCCTCGGGCCCACAGCACGTCGTTGTCAGGCGGTGCCGCTGACATCAGGTTCCATCCTGGGTGGCCGCAGGGATATGACAGTCGTCAGATTAGAACGACAGGGGCGGGCCGCGGTTGCGGCGCACTGGTCCATCACGGGCAAATCACCCGCATTCAGGCATGTTTGGTCGTGCGACTGTGATGTTCCGGTTGCGGAACGCCGAAGATTGCGGAACGCGGAGGGTGCGGCACGCCCGTGAGCGCGAAGCCCAGGAGCGCGGAACGCCCACGAGCGCGGAACCCCAGGAGCGCGGAACGCCGAAGGGCGGCCCCGCGGGGAGCGGGACCGCCCTTCGGCGGAGGGTGGGGAAGAGGGCTCAGGGGATCAGAGCTTCGCCCACGCGTCGGTGAGGCTGGTCCGCAGGATCTGCTCGATCTCGTCGAAGGTCGACTGGTCGGAGATCAGCGGCGGGGCCAGCTGGACGACCGGGTCGCCACGGTCGTCGGCGCGGCAGTACAGGCCGTTGTCGAAGAGGGCCTTCGAGAGGAAGCCGTAGAGCACGCGCTCGGTCTCCTCGTCGTTGAAGGTCTCCTTGGTGACCTTGTCCTTCACGAGCTCGATGCCGTAGAAGTAGCCGTTGCCGCGGACGTCGCCGACGATCGGCAGATCGCGCAGCTTGCTCAGGGTGCCCAGGAAGCGCGACTCGTTGTCGAGCACGTGCTGGTTGAGGCCCTCGCGCTCGAAGATGTCGAGGTTGGCGAGCGCCACGGCCGAGGAGACCGGGTGGCCGGCGAAGGTGTAGCCGTGCAGGAAGGTGTTGTCACCCTTGTAGAACGGCTCGGCGATGCGGTCCGAGATGATCGTGGCGCCGATCGGGGAGTAGCCCGAGGTCATGCCCTTGGCGCAGGTGATCATGTCCGGCACGTAGCCGAACTTGTCGGCGCCGAACATGGTGCCGAGGCGGCCGAAGGCGCAGATGACCTCGTCCGAGACCAGCAGCACGTCGTGGCGGTCGCAGATCTCGCGCAGGCGCTGGAAGTAGCCGGGCGGCGGCGGGAAGCAGCCACCGGCGTTCTGCACCGGCTCGACGAAGACGGCGGCGACGGTCTCGGGGCCCTCGAAGAGGATGGCCTCCTCGACCTGGTCGGCGCACCAGCGGCCGTACGCCTCGGGGTCGACGGTGCCGTCGGGGCCCTCCAGGTACTGCGGGGCGCGGTAGATGTTGGTGTTCGGGGCCTTGTGGGTGCCCGGCACCAGCGGCTCGAACGGGGCCTTCAGGCCCGGCAGGCCGGTGATCGACAGCGCGCCCTGCGGGGTGCCGTGGTAGGCGATGGCGCGGGAGATGACCTTGTACTTGGTCGGCTTGCCGATCAGCTTGAAGTACTGCTTGGCGAGCTTCCAGGCGGTCTCGACGGCCTCGCCGCCGCCGGTGGAGAAGAAGACCTTGTTCAGGTCGCCCGGGGCGTAGTTGGCCAGGCGCTCGGCCAGCTCGACGGCCTTGGGGTGCGCGTAGCTCCAGATCGGGAAGAACGCGAGTTCCTTGGCCTGCTTGGCGGCGACCTCGGCGAGCTCGGTGCGGCCGTGACCGGCCTGCACGACGAACAGGCCGGCCAGGCCGTCGATGTACTTCCGGCCCTTGTCGTCCCAGATGTAGGTGCCCTCGCCCTTGACGATCGTCGGCACGGGGGAGTTCTCGTACGACGACATGCGGGTGAAGTGCATCCACAGGTGGTCGTAGGCGGTCTTGGAAAGGTCCTTCTGCGCCGGGTCGGCTGTCATCGGGTGCCCCAGGTGTAGGTCTGTTTCCGGAGCTTCAGGTAAACGAAGCTCTCGGTGCTCCGCACGCCGGGAAGCGCGCGGATGCGCTTGTTGATCATTTCGAGCAGGTGCTCGTCGTCCTCGCAGACCAGTTCGGCCAGGAGGTCGAACGAGCCTGCGGTGCAGACCACGTAGTCGACCTCGTCGAGGGCGGCCAGTGCGTCGGCGACGGGCTCGATGTCACCCTCGACCCGGATCCCGACCATCGCCTGGCGGGTGAAGCCGACGGTGAGCGGGTCCGTGACGGCGACGATCTGCATCACGCCCTGGTCGAGCAGCTTCTGGACGCGCTGCCGTACGGCCGCCTCGGACAGGCCGACGGCCTTGCCGATGGCGGCGTACGGGCGGCGCCCGTCCTCCTGGAGCTGCTCGATGATCGCCTTGGAGGCGGCGTCGAGGGGAACGCTGGCGTTCCGGTCGCGGTTGGCCACGCGGCCACTGTGCCCGATCGAGCCTGCGTTCGCAAGCGTGGAAACTGCTGATTTCGTCGTGATCTTGGAAAACGCATACGGATTTCATCGCGTCCACGCACTCCACCTGTCGATAACGGCAGTCGTGCGGCTACCCTGGCACGGTACGCGCGCGGCCCTGCGAGGTGCCGCGCGTACCGCCACCAGTGGACCGCGCCCGTTCGGGCGCGGCCACTCGGCACCCTTCGTACGTCGGATCCGCCGACGTACCATGGCGCCGGAATCTGCAATGCCGCAGGCCCAGACCGAGGAGAGATCCGTGAGCGACCTTCGCACGCTGCGCAACTACATCAACGGTGAGTTCGTCGACGCGGCTGACGGCCGCACGCTCGACATCGTGGACCCGACCACCGGCGAGGTGTACGCGACGTCGCCGCTGTCCGGCGCCGCGGACGTGGACGCCGCCATGGCCTCCGCCGCCGCCGCGTTCCCGATCTGGCGCGATGCCACCCCGAGCACCCGGCAGAAGCTGCTGCTCAAGATCGCCGACGCCGTCGAGGCCCGGGCCGACGAGATCGTCGACGCCGAGGTGCGCAACACCGGCAAGCCCCGCGCGCTGACCCTCTCCGAGGAGATCGGCCCGATGGTGGACCAGATCCGCTTCTTCGCCGGTGCCGCCCGCCTGCTGGAGGGCAAGGCCGCCGGTGAGTACATGGACGGGATGACCTCGATCGTCCGCCGCGAGCCGGTCGGCGTCTGCGCCCAGGTCGCGCCGTGGAACTACCCGATGATGATGGCCGTCTGGAAGTTCGCCCCGGCCCTCGCCGCGGGCAACGCCGTCGTCCTGAAGCCCTCGGACACCACCCCGGCCTCCACCGTGCTGCTGGCCGAGATCATCGGCGGCATCCTCAAGGAGCTGGACCTGCCGGCCGGCGTCTTCAACGTTATCTGCGGCGACCGCGAGACCGGCAAGCTCATGGTCGAGCACAAGACCCCGGCGATGGCCTCCATCACCGGCTCCGTCCGGGCCGGCATCCAGGTCGCCGAGTCGGCCTCCAAGGACGTCAAGCGCGTCCACCTGGAGCTGGGCGGCAAGGCCCCGGTCGTGGTCTTCGAGGACGCCGACATCGCCGAGGCCGTCGAGGGCATCTCCGTGGCGGGCTACTTCAACGCCGGCCAGGACTGCACCGCCGCCACCCGCGTGCTGGTGCACGAGTCGATCCACGACGCCTTCGTCGAGGCGCTGGCCAAGGCCGCAGCCGAGACCAAGACCGGTGGCGTGGACGACGAGGACGTGCTGTACGGCCCGCTGAACAACGCCAACCAGCTGCAGCAGGTCACCGGCTTCATCGAGCGGCTGCCCGCCCACGCCAAGGTCGAGGCCGGTGGCCACCGGGTCGGCGACAAGGGCTACTTCTACGCCCCGACCGTCGTCTCCGGCCTGAACCAGGACGACGAGATCGTCCAGAACGAGGTCTTCGGCCCGGTCATCACCGTGCAGAAGTTCACCGACGAGGACCAGGCCGTCGAGTACGCCAACGGCGTCGAGTACGCGCTGGCCTCCTCGGTGTGGACCAAGGACCACGCCCGCGCCATGCGGATGTCGCGCCGCCTGGACTTCGGCTGCGTCTGGATCAACACCCACATCCCGCTGGTCGCCGAGATGCCGCACGGCGGTTTCAAGAAGTCCGGCTACGGCAAGGACCTGTCGTCCTACGGCTTCGAGGACTACACCCGCGTGAAGCACGTCATGACCGCGATCTAGCGGGTCGTGACCGACGGGCGCAGTATGACCGCGATCTAGCGGGTCGTGACCGACGGGCGCAGTATGACCGCGATCTGATGTAGCGATCATCGGTCGAAATGACAACGGGCCCGGGGCTTTCCGTCCCGGGCCCTGTGTCTTTGCACCCTGTCGACCGATCGCGCGACCGGCTGACAAGATGGAACTGCACTTCGCCGGTGGTCGGCCCTAGCCTTACCGGCATGAGCATCCCCACCGCTGACTCAGCCGCCGGCCAGGCCGTCAAGGCCGCCGACCGCGCGCACGTCTTCCACTCGTGGTCCGCCCAGGCGCTGATCGACCCCCTCGCGGTGGCCGGCGCCGAGGGCTCGTACTTCTGGGACTACGACGGCAACCGCTACCTCGACTTCTCCTCCCAGCTGGTGAACACCAACATCGGCCACCAGCACCCGAAGGTGGTCGCCGCGATCCAGGAGCAGGCGGCGAAGCTCTGCACCATCGCGCCCGGCTTCGCGGTCGAGTCGCGCAGCGAGGCCGCCCGGCTGATCGCCGAGCGCACCCCGGGCGACCTGGACAAGGTCTTCTTCACCAACGGCGGCGCCGAGGCCAACGAGAACGCGATCCGGCTGGCCCGGCTGCACACCGGCCGGCAGAAGGTGCTCTCCACCTACCGCTCGTACCACGGCGCCACCGCCAACGCGATCGCCCTCACCGGCGATCCGCGGCGCTGGGCCAACGAGACCGGCGTCTCCGGCGTGGTGCACTTCTGGGGCCCGTACGCC
This sequence comes from Kitasatospora sp. NPDC085464, assembly GCF_044541955.1. Lineage (NCBI taxonomy): Bacteria > Bacillati > Actinomycetota > Actinomycetes > Kitasatosporales > Streptomycetaceae > Kitasatospora > Kitasatospora sp. NPDC085464. Next base: position 14,934 of record NZ_JBITTM010000038.1, on the reverse strand, counting down.
TACCGCTCCAACTTCCACGCCGAGAACGAGGCGCAGGAGTGCGAGCGCGCGCTGCGGCACCTGGAGGAGGTGATCGCGTTCGAGGGTCCGGGCACCGTCGCGGCGGTCATCCTGGAGACCGTGGTCGGCACCGCGGGCATCCTCGTCCCGCCGCCGGGGTACCTGGCCGGGGTGCGGGAGATCTGCGACCGCCACGGCATCGTGTTCATCCTCGACGAGGTGATGGCGGGCTTCGGCCGCACCGGCGAGTGGTTCGCCGCCGACCACTGGGGCGTCACCCCGGACCTGCTCACCTTCGCCAAGGGCGTCAACTCCGGCTACGTGCCGCTCGGCGGCGTGGCGATCAGCGCCGAGATCGCGGCCACCTTCGCCGAGCGGGCGTTCCCGGGCGGGCTCACCTACTCCGGCCACCCGCTGGCCTGCGCCTCCGCGGTGGCGACCATCAACACGATGGCGGAGGAGGGCATCGTCGAGAACGCCAGGCACATCGGCGAGAACGTGCTCGGCCCCGGTCTGCGCGAGCTGGCCGAGCGGCACCCGTCGATCGGCGAGGTCCGCGGCCTCGGCGTGTTCTGGGCGCTCGACCTCGTGAAGGACCGGGAGACCCGCGAGCCGCTGGTGCCCTACAACGCCGCGGGCGCCGCGAACGCGCCGATGGCCGAGCTGGCCGCCGCCTGCAAGCAGCGCTGGCTCTGGCCGTTCGTCAACATGAACCGCTTCCACGTCGTCCCGCCGTGCACCGTCACCGAGGAGGAGGCCAAGACCGGCCTCGCGGTGCTGGACGAGGTGCTGTCGCTCACCGACGCGCACACTGTCTGACGTTCCTACCAGGACGGCCCCGGCACCCGTGTGCGTGCCGGGGCCGTCCCACGCTCCGGAAGGCCGCTCATGCCCAGCACCACCCTGACCCGCCGCTCGTCCGACTCCCGCCCAGTGCGCCGACGTTCCGTGCTCGGCGGGGTCGCGCTGCTCGGTGCCGGCACGCTGACCGGCTGCGGGATCCCGTCCGCGTACGTCGCCGAGGACCGCCGCTCCGCGCCGGACCGGTCGGAGAGCGACCGGCGGCTCGCCTTCTCCAACTGGACGCAGTACATCGACACCGACGACCAGGGCGGGCGGCCGACCCTGGAGGCCTTCACCGAGAGGACCGGGATCGAGGTCACCTACACCGAGGACATCAACGACAACGACGAGTTCTTCGGCAAGATCAGCCCGGTGCTCACCCAGGGCGCCGACCCCGGCCGGGACCTCATGGTGGTCAGCGACTGGATGGCCGGGCGGTACGTCTCGCTGGGCTGGGTGCAGGCCATGGACCGGGCGAACCTGCCCAACGTCACCGCCAACCTGGACCCGCAGCTCGCGAACCCGGCCTTCGACCCCGGGCGCCGGCGCAGCGTGCCCTGGCAGTCCGGGATCACCGGCATCGCCTACAACCGCAAGGCGCTCGGCCGGGAGATCAAGTCCACCGCGGACCTGTGGGCGCCCGACCTCAAGGGCCGGGTCACGCTGTTCGCCGGGCTGGACGAGGCGCTCGGGCTGCTGATGCTCTCCCAGGGCGCGGACATCTCGGCGTTCGACGACGACGACGCGAACAAGGCGATGGACCTGGTGCAGAGGATGGTCGACAGCAGTCACATCCGCCGCTTCACCGGCAACGACTACACCAGCGACCTCGCCTCCGGAGCAGCGCTCGCCTGCCAGGCCTACTCCGGCGACGCGGTCCAACTCACCGCCGAGAACCCGGACATCGAGTTCGTGGTGCCGGAGGAGGGCGGCGAGCTGTGGGCGGAGAGCCTGATGATCCCGAACCGCGCCACCCACAAGCGCAACGCCGAACTGCTGGTCGACCACTACTACCGGCCCGAGGTGGCCGCCGAGCTCGCCGCGTTCGTCCAGTACATCTGCCCGGTGCCGGCCGCCCGCGAGGTGCTGGCGGCCAGCGGCGACAAGGAGAAGGCCGAACTCGCCGAGAACCCGCTGGTCTTCCCGACCGAGGAGATGCGCGCCCGGCTGCGCACCATGCGCGACGTCACCTCGGCCGAGCGGCCCGCGCTGCACAAGGTCTGGGGACGCATCACCGGGGTGTGAGGCCGCACCACCGGGTACGAGGGGCGGGGCGCTAGCGCCGCACGGCGTCCAGGGCGAGCAGCGCGACGTGCAGGGAGAGGCAGGACTCGACCTGGTCGAGGTCGACGCCGAGGATCCGCTCGACCTTGTGCAGCCGGTCGTAGAAGGACGGCCGGGACAGGTGCGCGGCGTCCGCCGCGGCCGACTTGTTCCGGCCCTGCTCCAGGTAGATCCGCAGCATCTGGACCAACTGGCCGTTGTGTTCGGCGTCGTGGGCCAGCAGCGGCCCCAGCTCCCGCTCCACGTAGGTCTGCAGCCGGGCGTCGTCGCGCAGCAGGTGGAGCAGGCCGCGCAGCCGGACGTCCGGGAGCCGGTAGTAGGAGGAGGTGCGGCCGCCGCCGGGCACGTCGTGCAGGGCGGCGTCGGCGACCTGGGTGGCTTCCAGCAGGGTGCGCCGGGCGTCGCGGACCGAGCCGACGGAGGAGCCGACCGCGACCACCGGGCCCGCCGGGTCGGTGCCCTCGCGGCCGGCCTCGGCCGACATCCGGCGCAGCGCGGCCGAGAAGGAGTCCAGCGCGGCGTGCTCGTCCTGCTGGGCGCCGAGCGAGATCAGCAGGCCGACGGCCTCGTCGTCCAGTGCGCCGACCAGCGCGGAGAGCCGGCAGGACCGGACCGCGCCCGCGGCCAGCTCGGTGAAGTCGCGCAGCCGGGCCTGCGCCTCCAGCGCGGCCGGGATCGGCCCGCGGCGCTGCCGCAGCACCACGCCGACCAGCCGCCGGCCCTCCAGCGGGACGCCGAGCGCCTGGGCGCGCAGCGCCGCCTCGGAGACGGTCAGCGCGTGGGTGAGGATGCCGGAGAGCAGGGTGCGGTGGGTCTGCCGCTCCAGGCTCTCCCGGTCGCGGACCACCAGCCGGTTGAGCGCCAGTGCGGAGGCGCCGCGCTCCAGCAGCATGGTGTGCGGGTGGGCTTCGCCCTCGGGCAGCGGGCCGGGTTCCTGCACCAGCACCAGCCGGCCCCAGTCCTGGCCGCGGGCGCCGACGGTGGTGACCAGCCAGCCGCTGCGCGGGTCGTGGCCGGTGCGGCCGGGCGGACGGACCCCGCGCGAGCGGCGCTCCCAGTCCTCCAGCACCTCGGCCTCCGGGCGTCCGGCGGCGTCGTGGGCGAGCACCTGGTGGGCGAGGTTCTCCAGGACGACCGGCCCGCCCGCCATCCGGGCGACCTGCCGGATCACCTCGGGCGGCTCGGCGCCCTCCACCACCAGCTCGTTGAACACCTGGTGGACGGACTCGGAGATGCGCAGCTGCTCCAGCTGGGCGTTGACCACCAGGGCGTGCACGGCCTCGGTGACGGCGACGAAGCGCAGCTCGCGGCGGAGCGTGATCAGCGGAAGTCCGCGCTGCTCGGCGGCGTTCACCAGGGCGCGGGGGAGCGCGTCGAAGTAGCGCCGCCCGTACTCGACGACCAGGCCGGCCACCCCGACCTCGTCCAGCTCGCGGACGTAGCGGGCCAGGCCCTCGCGGTCCTCGGGCAGTGCGATGCCGGTGGTCAGCACCAGCTCGCCGCCCCGGAGCATCCCGGCGACGTCGGGCAGTTCGCTCACGTGGACCCAGCGGACCGGCCGCTCCAGGTGGTCGGCGCCGGCCACGACCTGGGGCAGGCCGCGCCGCATCACCTCCAGGTCGAGTACGCGGGCGACGGTGGGGAGCATCGCGGGCCTCCATGTGCGGGGCGGGGCTGGGGCTGGAGTGGGGCGGGCGTCGGCGGGGGCGGTCAGAGTGTCAGGTGAATCATCCATCCCCACGACGACCTGTCGCCCTGCCCGGACCCTTGCACCCTGTAAGGCCCTTCGTGCCGAGATTGTCGCAGTGACCCTTGTCACGCCCCGGCGGCACCGGGCATGGTCAGCGGGTCGGCTGTGGCGGAAAACCGACCCCACGGCGGAATCCGTCGCAGTGACCGGAACGCAACCGTGGAATCCCTTGTCCGGACGTGTCCGGACTGCCAGGATCGCGCAACCCCGATGATCGACAGGACGGACTCCCGCCCCCCGCAGACCCCCACCGCGGAGGCGGCTCTCCGTCGCCCAGTCGTACCACCGGCACTTGGAGGAACCAGATGGACCTGACCGACTTCGGCGCGGGCGCGCAGTACATCGCGGGCCGCCCGGCCCGGGGGAGCGGCGAGCCCTTCCAGGTCGTCAACCCCGCCGACGGCAGCGTGGTCGAGCAGGTCGCGCTGGCCGGCACCGACGACGTGGACGCGGCCGTCGCCGCCGCGAAGGCCGCGCTGCCCGGCTGGTCCTCCGCCACCCCCGGCGCGCGCTCCGAGGCGCTCACCCGGCTGGCCGCCGTGCTGACCGACGCCTGCGGCGACCTCGCCCGGGTGGAGACCGCGCAGACCGGCAAGCCGGTCAAGCTGGCCACCGAGTTCGACGTCCCCGGCACCATCGACAACGCCGCGTTCTTCGCCGGTGCCGCCCGCAACCTGGAGGGCAAGGCGGCCGGCGAGTACTCCGGCGACCACACCTCGTACGTGCGGCGCGAGGCGATCGGCGTGGTCGGCTCGATCTCGCCGTGGAACTACCCGCTGCAGATGGCCGCCTGGAAGATCCTCCCGGCGATCGCCGCGGGCAACACCATCGTGCTCAAGCCGGCCGAGCTGACCCCGCTGACCTCGCTGATGTTCGCCGGGGCCTGCACGGCGGCGGGCATCCCGGACGGCGTGGTCAACGTGGTCACCGGCGCCGGGCGCACCGCCGGCGAGCACCTGGTCGGGCACCCGGACGTCGCGATGGTCTCCTTCACCGGCTCCACCGGGGTCGGCAAGCGGGTCGCCGAGCTCGCCACCGCGAGCGTCAAGCGCACCCACCTGGAGCTCGGCGGCAAGGCCCCGTTCGTGGTCTTCGACGACGCCGACCTGGACGCCGCCGTGCACGGTGCCGTCGCCGCCTCGCTGATCAACGGCGGCCAGGACTGCACCGCCGCCACCCGCGCGTACGTCCAGCGCCCGCTGTACGACGCCTTCGTGGCCGGGGTGGCCGAGCTGTTCGCGGCGATCCGGATCGGCGACCCGCTGAACCCGCGGACCGACCTCGGCCCGCTGGTCTCGTACGCCCACCGGGACCGGGTGGCCGGCTTCGTGGAGCGCGCCCGCAGCTACGCCACCGTGGTCACCGGCGGCCGTGTGCCCGAGAAGGGCCACGACGGCAGCGACCTCACCCGGGGCGCGTACTACCCGCCCACCCTGATCACCGGCGCGGCCCAGGACAGCGAGGTCGTCCAGGGCGAGGTCTTCGGCCCGGTGCTGGTCGTGCTGCCCTTCGACGGCGACGACGAGGGCCTGCGGCTGGCCAACGACACCCCCTACGGCCTGGCCGCCTCCGCCTGGACGAGCAACGTGCACCGCTCGCTGCGCGCCACCCGGGAGATCGCGGCCGGGTGCGTCTGGGTCAACGACCACATCCCGATCATCAGCGAGATGCCGCACGGCGGCTACAAGGCGTCCGGCTACGGCAAGGACATGTCCCAGTACTCGCTGGACGAGTACACGCAGGTCAAGCACGTCATGTTCGACACCACCGCGGTGGCCCGCAAGGACTGGCACCGCACCGTCTTCGGAGACAGATAACCCCCGGACAAGGGCGCTTCCCCCCACGCCCCTCTCTCCCCCAGGAGGCCCGTTCCATGGCGTTCAACGAGCTCACCGACGGTCTGCCCGAACCGGTCCGCAGGGCCTGGGAGCGCAGTCTGACCAGCGGCCGGGCCGCACTCGGCCGCCGCACCCTGCTGCGTGCCGCCGCCCTCACCGCCGGAGCCGGCACCCTGGCCGCGTGCGGCATCCCGGCGGCCCCCCGGGCGACCGGTGACTCCACCGCGAACGCCGCCAAGGACCTCTCGGACACGGAGAAGGAGGTCGCCTTCTCCAACTGGCCGCTGTACGTCGACACCGACGAGAACGACAAGGAGAAGCACGGCACCCTGGAGGCCTTCACCCAGGCCACCGGGATCAAGGTCAGGTACAACGAGGACGTCAACGACAACGTCGAGTTCTTCGGCAAGATCAAGCCGCAGCTCGCCTCCGGGCAGGACACCGGCCGCGACCTGATGGTGCTCACCGACTGGATGGCCGCCCGGCTGATCCGGCTCGGCTGGGTGCAGAAGCTCAACCCGGCGAACGTGACCACCGCGATCACCACCGTCGAGTCGCGCTTCCGCGCCCCGGACTGGGATCCGGGCCGGCTCTACTCCTACCCGTGGGCCGGCATCCAGACCGTCGTCGCGTACAACAAGAAGGCGACCAAGGGGAAGGAGGTCACCAGCGTCTCCCAACTGCTGGACGACCCCGAGCTCAAGGGCCGGGTCACCTTCCTCTCCGAGATGCGCGACAGCATCGGGATGGTGCTGCTGGACCAGGGCAAGGACTCCGCGAAGTTCACCGCCGACGACTTCGACGGCGCGATCGCCCGGCTGCAGAAGGCCGTCGACAGCAAGCAGATCCGCCGCTTCACCGGCAACGACTACGGCCAGGAACTCTCCTCCGGCGACATCGCGGCCTGCATCGCCTGGGGCGGCGACCTGATCCAACTGCGCGCCGACAACCCGGACATCGAGTTCGTCATCCCGGAGAAGGGCTTCCTCTCCTCGACCGACAACATGCTGGTTCCGGCCAAGGCGCAGCACAAGGCGAACGCGGAAAAGCTGATCGACTTCTACTATCAGCCGAAGATCGCGGCGCAGCTGGTCGCGGGCATCGGCTTCGTCTCCGCCGTCACCGGGATGCAGGACGAGCTCGCCACCCTCGCCCCGGACTCCGCGGCCAACCCGCTGGTCGTACCCACCCCCGAGATGGCGGCCAAGGCGCACGTGTTCCGCACGCTCACCGAGAGCGAGGAGAGCGACTTCGAGCAGAAGTTCTCCAAGCTCATCGGCGCCTGACCCCCGTCCCGGCAGAGAAACCCAGGAAGACACCACCCATGACAGACCAGCAGCGAGACTCGGCCGCCGGCGGCGACGTCCGGCTCACCGGCATCGGCAAGACCTACGGCGCCTTCACCGCCGTCCACCCGCTCGACCTGACCGTCCCCCAGGGCTCCTTCTTCGCCCTGCTCGGCGCCTCCGGCTGCGGCAAGACCACCACCCTGCGCATGATCGCCGGCCTGGAGGAGCCCACCAGTGGCACCGTGCTGATCGGCGGCCAGGACGTCACCGCCCTGCCCCCGTACAAGCGGCCGGTGAACACCGTCTTCCAGAGCTACGCCCTCTTCCCGCACCTGGACATCTTCGAGAACGTCGCCTTCGGCCTGCGCCGGCGCGGCAAGAAGGACGTCAAGAAGCAGGTCGACGACATGCTGGAGCTGGTCGAGCTCGGCCAGTACGCCCGGCGCAAGCCGCACCAGCTCTCCGGCGGCCAGCAGCAGCGCGTCGCCGTCGCCCGCGCGCTGATCAACCACCCGCAGGTGCTGCTCCTGGACGAGCCGCTCGGCGCGCTCGACCTCAAGCTCCGCCGGCAGATGCAGCTGGAGCTCAAGCGGATCCAGACCGAGGTCGGCATCACCTTCGTGCACGTCACCCACGACCAGGAGGAGGCCATGACCATGGCCGACACCATCGCGGTGATGAACGGCGGCCGGGTCGAGCAGCTGGGCGCGCCCGCCGAGCTGTACGAGAACCCCGCCACCACCTTCGTGGCCAACTTCCTCGGCCAGTCCAACCTGCTGCCCGCCGAGGTCACCGGCAGCGAGGGCGGCGACCTGCTGCTGAGCGCGGCCGGCGCCCGCCTCACCGTGCCCAGGGCGCGCTGCGCCACCGACGCCAAGCGCGTCCACCTCGGCGTGCGCCCGGAGAAGATCACCATCACGCACGCCTCCGAGGAGGTCGCCGACGGCCGCAACAAGCTGGCCGGCACGGTGCTCGACTCCAGCTTCATCGGCGTCTCCACCCAGTACGTGGTGCGCACCGACGGCGGCCAGGAGGTCACCGTCTTCGAGCAGAACATGGAGCGCGACGCCCGGATCGTCCCCGGCGCCGCCGTCCGGCTGCACTGGAACCCGGCGCACTCCTTCGCCCTGGACGCCTCGCAGGCGATCGACGCGGGCACGTCGGAGGAGGCCGCATGACCACCACCATCCCGGCCGCGCCGCCCCAAGTCGTCCCGCTGGTGGCGGAGCGCAAGCCCAGGCGCAAGCTCACCCCGTACTGGCTGCTGTTGCCGGGCATCGCCTGGCTGGTCGTCTTCTTCGCCGTCCCGATGGTCTACCAGGGGTCCACCTCGCTGCAGACCGGCTCGCTCGAAGAGGGCTTCAAGGTCACCTGGCACCTCTCGACGTACTGGGACGCCCTGGTCGAGTACAAGTGGCACTTCGTCCGCTCGTTCTCGTACGCGGCCGTCGCCACCGTGCTCTGCCTGGCCGTCGGCTACCCGCTCGCGTACACGATCGCCTTCAAGGCGAGCAAGCGCTGGCGCAACGTCATCCTCATCCTGGTCATCGCGCCGTTCTTCACCAGCTTCCTGATCCGCACGCTGGCCTGGAAGACCATCCTGTCCGACGGCGGCCCGGTGGTCGGCGCGCTGAACGCGCTGCACGTCCTGGACCTCACCAACCTGGTCGGCCTCACCTCCGGCGACCGGGTGCTGGCCACGCCGCTCGCGGTGGTCTGCGGCCTCACCTACAACTTCCTGCCGTTCATGATCCTGCCGCTGTACACCTCGCTGGAGCGGATCGACCCGCGCCTGCACGAGGCGGCGGGCGACCTCTACGCCCGGCCGTTCACCACCTTCCGCAAGGTCACCTTCCCGATCTCGCTGCCGGGCGTGGTCGCGGGCACCCTGCTGACCTTCATCCCGGCGTCCGGCGACTACATCAACGCCCAGCTGCTGGGCTCGCCGAGCGAGCAGATGGTCGGCAACGGCATCCAGAAGCAGTTCCTGAACGTGCTCGACTACCCCACGGCCGCCGCGCTGAGCTTCATCCTGATGGCCCTGATCCTGGGCATGGTGACGGTCTACATGCGCAAGGCCGGGACGGAGGAACTGGTCTGATGTCCCGGATTCTGAAGTGGGTCCGCGCCCACCTGGTGGTGCTGGCCGGCCTGCTGGCCCTCGCCTACCTGGTGCTGCCCAACCTGGTCGTGCTCGCCTTCTCGTTCAACAAGCCGGTGGGCAAGTTCAACTACGAGTGGAACGAGTTCTCCACCGACGCATGGACCAACCCCTGCGGCGTGGCCGACATGTGCCAGTCGCTCTCGCTCAGCCTGCAGATCGCGGTGTTCGCCACCATCGGCGCCACCGTGCTCGGCACCATGGTCGCCTTCGCGCTGGCCCGCTACCGCTTCCGCGGCCGCTCGGCCACCACCGCGATGATCTTCCTGCCGATGGCCATGCCCGAGGTGGTCATGGCCGCCTCGCTCGGGACGCTCTTCCTCAACATGCGCATCCCGTTCGGTTTCACCACCATCCTCATCGCGCACATCATGTTCTGCCTCAGCTTCGTGGTGACGGCGGTCAAGGCGCGCGTGATGAGCATGGACCCGAGGCTCGAACAGGCCGCGCAGGACCTCTACGCCACCCCCGTCCAGACCTTCCTGAGGGTCACCCTGCCGCTCGCGGCGCCCGGCATCGCGGCGGGCGCGCTGCTCAGCTTCGCGCTCTCCTTCGACGACTTCATCATCACCCAGTTCAACTCGGGCCCGACCACGGTCACCTTCCCGATGTTCGTCTGGGGCGCCTCGCAGCGCGGCATCCCGGTGCAGGTGAACGTCATCGGCACCGCGATGTTCCTCGCCGCGGTCGTGCTGACCGTCGCCGGCCAGTGGCTCGGCAACCGGAGGAAGGCCACCGCCTGACGTACGGTCGGTCAGCGGTGGCTCGTACTGTCATCTATCCGTAGAAAGTGGCTGATAATGCATGGACTCCGCCCGCGCACTCAGTGACGCCAGGCCCACCCCCTTCTGGCTGGAGGACCCGGGCCGGCCGGCGGCGCTGCCCGCCCTGGTCGGCGACACCACCTGCGACCTGCTGGTCGTCGGCGGCGGCTACTCCGGCCTGTGGACCGCCCTGATCGCGAAGGAGCGCGACCCCTCCCTGGACGTCGTGCTCGTCGAGGGCAGCGAGGTCGGGTGGGCCGCGTCCGGGCGCAACGGCGGATTCTGCGCGGCCAGCCTCACCCACGGCTTCGGCAACGGCCTGGAGCGCTGGCCGTCCGAACTCGCCCAGCTGGAACGCCTCGGTGCCGCCAACCTCGACGGCATCGAGGCCACCCTCAAGCGCTACGGCATCGACGCCGAGTGGGAGCGCACCGGCGAGATCGACGTGGCCACCCAGCCCCACCAGGTCGAGGAACTCCACGAGGTCGCCGAGGCGGTCGCCCGCTACGGCCTCGACATCACCGTCCTGGACGCCGACCAGCTGCGCGCCGAGGTGAACTCGCCGACCTTCCTCGGCGGCCTCTGGGACAAGGAGGGCGTGGCCATGGTCCACCCCGCCAAGCTCGCCTGGGGCCTCAAGGATGCCTGCCTGAGCCAGGGCGTGCGGATCTTCGAGCACACCCGGGCCACCGACCTGCGGGAGCACGGCAGCGGCATGGCCGCCCGCACCCCGTACGGCCGGGTCTTCGCCCGCCGGGTCGCCCTCGGCACCAACGTGTTCCCGTCCCTGCTCAAGCGGGTCCGCCCGTACGTCGTGCCCGTGTACGACTACGCGCTGATGACCGAGCCGCTCACCGACGAGCAGCTCGCCTCGATCGGCTGGCGCGGGCGGCAGGGACTCGGGGACAGCGCCAACAAGTTCCACTACTTCCGGCTCTCCGCCGACAACCGCATCCTCTGGGGCGGCTACGACGCGGTCTACCACTACGGCGGGCACGTCCGGCACGAGTACGACCAGCGGCCGGAGACCTTCCGCACCCTGGCCGGTCACTTCTTCCGCTGCTTCCCGCAGCTGGAGGGGCTGCGCTTCACCAACGCCTGGGGCGGCGCGATCGACACCTGCAGCCGGTTCTCGGCGTTCTTCGACACCGGGTACCGGGGCAAGGTCGCGTACGCGGTCGGCTACACCGGGCTCGGCGTCGGCGCGACCCGCTTCGGCGCCGAGGTGATGCTCGACCTGCTCGCGGGCGAGCGCACCGAGCGCACCTCGCTGGAGATGGTCCGCAGCAAGCCGCTGCCGTTCCCGCCCGAGCCGGTGCGCTGGGCCGGGATCGAGATCACCACCCGGTCGCTGGAGCGGGCCGACCGCAACGGCGGCCACCGCAACCTCTGGCTGCGCACGCTCGACCGGCTGGGGCTGGGCTTCGACAGCTGACCCGGTGCACCCGGCCGGGTGAACGCCCACCACCCGAGTGCTCAGGACCCGTGTAAGAGGGACCCGCCGTCCGCCTCTCCCTGGTGACGGCGGGTCCCGGTCATTCCCGCCGCCCGAACAGTACGAACGGCGAGAAGCGAGAAGCGGGGACAGACATGGAGAACACCGGACTGCACTGGCTCGTACAGGTGGCACCGGACCCGGAGGCCTTCCGGGAGCAGTGGGAACGCACCGGGCTGGGCCTGATGCTGCTGCCGGCCGGCCGGCGCTGGGACGTCCTCTCCGTCCCCGGACGGCTCGGACGCCGGGCACTGGAGATCCTGGGCACCGTCCTCTGCGGCCCCGTCCTCACCGACTCCGGCGAGGAGCACCTCGGCTTCCTGGTGCCGGTCGGCACCGCCGCCCGCTGGGTCGGCACGGGCGTGCGCAGCGCGGGGGAGGGCACCTGGATCGTCGTCCCGCACCCCGAGCGCAGCAGCCGGGGCGTGCGCTGGCTCGTCCCGCCGGACGGCTCCGGGCGGCTCACCGACCCCGTACTGCTGGAGCTCGGCCTGCACGAGGCCGCGGCGGGTCTCGGCGGGTGGTGAGCGGGGCGACGGTAGTGCACGGCGCGACGGTGGCGCACGGCGCGGGCGGTCGCGTCAGACTGGAGGCGTGACCACCGCTCCGCACGCCGTCGACGCGTCCCTCCGACCGGGCCCGGCCCAGCTGCGCCTGGCCGGGCTGGCCGCGCCGGTCTGTGACCGGCACGGCCTCGCCCTGGCCGGCGGACACGCTTTGCGCGCCCACGGCGTCGCGGCCTGCGCACAGGACGGGCTCACCCTGGTGACCGGCGGCGCCGACCTGCCCGAGGTGGCCGAAGCGCTCGCCGGGGCGTACCGCGCGGCAGGTGGCGGGGTGGCCGAGCGGCCGGGCACCCCGCGGCTGGAGCAGCTCACCGTCCGGCTGGCGCTGGGCGGCCGGACGCACACCGTGGAACTGCGCAAGGAACCGCTCGGCCACCGGTCGGTCCGGCTCGACCTGGGCACACCCGGGCCGGACGAGCCGCCGGCGGTGGTGCCGGTCGTGGCCCTGGAGGACGCGGCGGCGCTGACCACCGCGCTGCTCGTGGATCGGGGCATGCCGCGCGACCTGGTCGACGTCCACGCGCTGACCCGCTACTACCGGGAGGGCGAACTGCTCGCGCTGGCAGGGGAACTGGACCCGGACTTCCAGCCCGCCGCGCTCGCCGACCGGTTGGAGACGCTCGCCGAGGCGGCGGACGGGCGGTTCCGCGCCCGGGGCGTCCCGGCCAGGGCCGTCGCCGGACTGAAGCGCTGGGCACTGGCATGGGCGCAGGACCTGCGGCTGGACCTGCTGGAGACCCAGGAGGCCGCGGACGGGCTGCACGATCCGTACCTGGAGGACCCGTACCCGGGGGATCCGTCCTCGGAGGAGGAGTCCTAGCTGCGTCCCGGAGAATGCGGCGCGGGCGCGGGCGCGGGCGCGGGCGGGGGGCGGGGTGCGGCGGCCCCGGCCCACGGCGGCCCCGGGCCTGCGGGCGCCGTGGCCTGCGGGTGCGCTGGCGTGCGGGCACCCTGGTTTGCCGGCCACCCTGGCCTGCGGCGATCCCCGGGGCGTGGGCGGAACACGTTCGGAGTAGCGGCCGACGACCTGTAAGGCTGAATCCGAGATCCCCGTCAGCCTGTTCGTTGAGCAGGGCCGGGACGGGGACCAGACTGGAAGGCGAGCGCGGTAGCCCCGTGAATCCCGTCGCCCGGCCCACTCGCGGGCGGCGCCAAACCGGACCGGCGGCAGGATGCCGCCCGGGACTTCGGAGGCAGACGGACCTTGAGCAAGCACATCATTCACTGGATCGGCGGCAAGCCGGTCGCCACCGCCGGTGCGGCGCCCCGCCGCGGTGACATCTTCGACCCGGCCACCGGCCAGGTCGCCGGCCAGGTCGACTTCGCCGGGATCGCCGAGGTGGACCAGGCCGTGGCCGCCGCCGCCTCGGCCTTCGCCGAGTGGCGCACCGCCTCGGTCGCCAAGCGGTCGACGGTGCTCTTCGCCTTCCGCGAGCTGCTGAACGCCCGCCGCGACGAGTTGGCCTCGATCATCGTGTCGGAGCACGGCAAGGTGCACTCCGACGCCCTGGGCGAGATCGCCCGCGGCCTGGAGGTCGTGGAGTACGCCTGCGGCATCCCGCAGCTCATCAAGGGCGGCTTCACCGAGCAGGCCTCCACCGGCATCGACGTGTACTCGATCCGCCAGCCGCTCGGCCCGGTCGCCGTCATCTCGCCGTTCAACTTCCCGGCGATGGTGCCGATGTGGTTCTTCCCGATCGCCATCGCGGCCGGCAACACCGTCGTGGTGAAGCCCTCGGAGAAGGACCCGTCCGCCGCCAACTTCCTCGCCGGGCTGTGGAAGGAAGCCGGCCTGCCGGACGGCGTCTTCAACGTCGTGCACGGCGACAAGGTGGCCGTCGACCGCCTGCTGGAGCACCCGGACATCAAGTCCGTCAGCTTCGTCGGCTCCACCCCGATCGCCCGCTACGTCTACGAGACCGGCACCCGCTACGGCAAGCGCGTGCAGGCCCTGGGCGGCGCCAAGAACCACATGCTGGTCCTGCCCGACGCCGACCTGGACCTGGCCGCCGACGCCGCCGTCAACGCCGGCTTCGGCGCGGCCGGCGAGCGCTGCATGGCGGTGTCCGTGCTGGTCGCGGTCGACCCGATCGGCGACGAGCTGGTTGAGAAGATCAAGCAGCGGGTCGCCACCCTCAAGGTCGGCCCGGGCTGCAACGGCGACTCCGAGATGGGCCCGCTGGTCACCGGCCAGCACCGCGACAAGGTCACCTCCTACGTGGAGTCCGGTGTCGCCGACGGCGCCGACCTCGCCGTGGACGGCCGCAAGCACCCGGTCACCGCCGAGGACAAGGACGGCACCCCGACCGCCGACGGCTTCTGGCTCGGCCCGACGCTGTTCGACCACGTGAAGCCCGGCATGTCCGTCTACAACGACGAGATCTTCGGCCCGGTCCTCTCGGTCGTGCGCGTCTCCTCCTACGACGAGGGTCTGGCGCTGATCAACGCCAACCCGTACGGCAACGGCACCGCCCTCTTCACCAACGACGGCGGCGCGGCCCGGCGCTTCCAGTTCGAGGTGGAGGTCGGCATGGTCGGCATCAACGTGCCGATCCCGGTGCCCGTCGCCTACTACTCCTTCGGCGGCTGGAAGGCCTCCCTGTTCGGCGACGCCCACGCGTACGGCCCGGACGGCGTGCAGTTCTTCACCCGCGGCAAGGCCGTGACCCAGCGCTGGCTGGACCCGTCGCACGGCGGCATCAACCTCGGCTTCCCCACCAACAGCTGAGCCCGTCCGCGCGGCGCGCCGGCCGGACCCCTCTCCCCGGGGCCCGGCCGGCGCGCTTTTGCCTGCCGTTTGCATCCGGCCCCAGAAGCGCGTAGAGTTCTTCGAGCTGCTCGGCAGGGAGCACCGGACACGCGTCTGCGCGGACGGTCCCGGGGTGGCCAATCCTCTGAAACACCACTTCCCAGGTTCGGGCTGGGTTGCGTTCGCATTTCTGCG